>JANYJJ010000150.1 GCA_025358485.1 Burkholderiales bacterium
CTGGGCGGGCACGCTGGTGCGCGATGAGTTCGCGGGCTACGCCGCAGTGCTCAAGCTCGAAGGCAGAACGGCGGCTGGGTGTTTGGCGCATGCGAGAAGGAAGTTCGACGAGCTGATCAAGGTCAACCAAAGTCCGGTGGCGCAGCAGGCGGTGCAGCGCATCGCGCTGATCTACCGGGTTGAGCGCGAGGCCCAGGACTTGGGCGAGGACGAACGGCTGGCAATGCGCCAGGCGAGATCAAGGCCGCTGTGGGAGGAGTTGCATGTGTGGCTGCGCTTGGAGCGAGCTCGCGTGCCCGATGGCAGCGCGGTGGCGCGTGCCGTTGACTACAGCTTGAATGCGTGGGACGCGTTGACGGCGCACTTGCGAGACGGGGCAGTGCCGGTGGACAACAACCACATCGAGAACCTGATGCGACCGTGGGCCATGGGGCGCAAGGCCTGGTTGTTTGCGGGCAGTGAGCTGGCTGGGCAGCGTGCGGCCGTGGTGATGAGTCTGGTGCAGTCAGCCAAACTCTGCGGGCATGACCCGTGGGCCTACCTCAAGGACGTGCTCACCCGGCTGCCGACGCACATGAACAGCCGCATCGAGGAATTGCTGCCGCATCGCTGGCAGGCGAACAACTGACCTGTACCAACGAGCGTTCGTCAAGGTGGGGTGGCTGGCCGCTTACGCAGTTCCTGCATGTTTGCGGACAAGAAAAAACCCCCTAAGTTGTTGATTACTCAGGGGGTTTTGGTCTTATGTGGTCACTCTGTGGCTGTCAATTGGTGGAGCCGGGGGGAATCGAACCCCCGTCCGCAAGCCATCATCAGGTAGTTCTACATGCGTAGCTGACTGATTTGGATTTAAGGGCTCTTGTCGCGCAGCAGCACGCTACAGAAGTCCCGAGTCACTTAATTTAGGCTTGTGCTGAGTAACCCAGCGCAAGACGAGCCAATGTGTATGACTTCGCAGCTTTCGGGTTGCCCCTCAAGCCCAGCCCATCGGCCAACTGTTGCGAAGCTCACCGGTTTTAAGCGGCGAGGGCGTACGTAGAGTCGTTCGCAGTTACTTTGTTTCCAGTGGTTTTACGAGCGAACTGGTGCTCGGCATGCCCTAGTCCAAATCCGCACCCGCGTCGAAACCAGGTCGGCCCCACAAGGCTGTAGTTTAAGTCATAGCTTCAGCTGCAACGCTCGAAGGGTCAGGCCAGCAGGGTCAAAACATCGGCAGGAACATCGGCGATGTGATCGGCACCCCAAACTTCGATGGGCTCGCCGAAACCCAAGTAGCCCCATCGCACGGCGACGCTGGTCATTCCGGCAGCCTTCCCGGCTTGAACGTCACGCAGATCATCACCAACATATGCGCAGTCGCTGGGTGCGACCTGAATTCGGCGCGCCGCTTCGAGCAAGGGCGCGGGATGCGGTTTTGAATGAGGCGTGGTGTCACCGGCAATCACCACGGCGGCCCGCTGATGCAAAGACAAAGCTTCGACCAACGGCAAGGCGAAACGCGCTGCTTTGTTGGTGACGATGCCCCAACGAATCGACGCCGCGTCGAGCGCGTCCAGCAGGCCTGTCACCTCAGCGAAGACATGGGTCAGCTGGGTCATGCGTTGTTCGTAGCGGTTCAAAAATTCATCGCGCAGATCGGCAAAGCGTTCGTCTGCGGGCCCTATTCCAAATCCTGCGCCCACCATGCCTCGTGCGCCAGATCCGACCATGGGACGGAAGGCCGTGTAGGGCAGCTCGGGCAGGCCTCGTGCCACGCGCATGTCGTTGGTGGCACCAGCCAGGTCGGGGGCACTGTCGATCAAGGTTCCGTCCAGATCGAAGAGCACCGCTTTAACTTTCAACTGCACGTCCGCATCACTCCGGTTTGCGGCAAGCGAACATGTAATTGACGCTGGTGTTGTCCGACAACCAATAGCGGCGCGTGAGTGGGTTGTATTCCATGCCGCGACTGGCTTGCATTGTGAGCCCCGCAGCACGACAAGCTTGCGCCAACTCACTGGGGCGGACGAACTTGGCGTACTCATGCGTGCCTTTTGGCAGCAAGTTAAGTACATATTCGGCACCGATGATGGCAAATAAGAAGGATTTGGGGTTGCGGTTGAGTGTCGAGAAAAACAACCAAGCACCGGGCTTGGCCAACTTGGCGCAAGCAGACACAACCGACCCAGGATCCGGAACGTGTTCCAGCATTTCCATGCAAGTCACTGTGTCGAACTGACCGGGCATTTCATCGGCCAGAGCTTCCGCCGCGATTTCTCGGTACTCAACCGAAGGTGTTCCCGCCTCCATTGCGTGCAGTTGAGCTACTTTGAGCGCTTTTGACGCCAGGTCGATGCCGAGCACGTTGGCACCCTTGCGTGCCATGGCGTCGCTGAGGATACCGCCGCCACAGCCCACGTCCAAAGCCCTCTTGCCGCTGACACGCGACAGTTTGTCTATCCACTCTAGGCGCAGTGGGTTGATTTGGTGCAACGGGCGGAATTCACTTTCGGTGTCCCACCAGCGGTGGGCCAGATCGCTGAATTTCGCGAGCTCTTGGGGATCGGCGTTGAGTGTCATGCTCAGATGGTACGCAATCAGTTTACAAAATCGAAGGAGGCAAAAGAAAACCCCGCCAAGGCGGGGTTCTGGGGAACCCCGCCTTGGCGGGGTTCAACCACTTTTGCTAAGCAGACTTCGCGGTCGCTAATCAGCCGAAGCGATCACTTCTTCGTGCGCGTACCGACAACTTCGATTTCCACACGGCGGTTCTTCGCCTTGCCTTCGGCCGTCTTGTTATCAGCCACTGGCTGCTTTTCGCCCTTGCCTTCGGTGTAGACGCGATTCTTTTCGACGCCTTTGCTCGTCAGATAAGCCTTGACAGCTTCCGAACGGCGCACCGACAGCTTCTGGTTGGACACATCGCTGCCCACTGAGTCGGTGTGACCAACTGCAATGATCACTTCCAGGTTGATGGCTCCCATCTTGCTGACCAAATCATCCAATTTGGCTTTGCCTTCGGGCTTGACGACAGACTTGTTGGTGTCGAAAAACGCGTCAGCAGCAAACGTAACCTTTTCGCTCACAGGAGCAACAGCTGCCGCAACCGGAGCGGGGGCTGGAGCGGGTGCTGGAGCAGCCACAGCGGCGGGTGCTGGA
Organism: Burkholderiales bacterium; assembly: GCA_025358485.1. Classification (GTDB taxonomy): domain Bacteria; phylum Pseudomonadota; class Gammaproteobacteria; order Burkholderiales; family Burkholderiaceae_C; genus JANYJJ01. Next base: position 3,139 of record JANYJJ010000150.1, read on the forward strand.
GCAGCCGCAGGCGCCGGAGCAGGTTTCGGTGCCGGTGCTGGAGCTGGCGCTGCGGGCGCGGCCATTTGTTTCTTGATCGCGCCATCGCAATCTGCGGCGGCAGTGGCTGGCGTCCAGTTCGCATCGCGCCAGCAGTGTTCGTTGGTACCGTTTTTCCAGGTGATACCGGTGCTGTTGACCCAGTTGTCAACCGTGGTTGACTGAGCGAAAGCACCAGAAGCTGCCACGGTGAGCGCTGCGGATGCTGCGGTTGCGATGAGCGACGCTAGTTTATTGAGTTTGTTCATGATTCTCCTCTGAAGGGAAGCTGCAATAGATTCTGCAAAATCGTCCGAATGGGGATCGGAAAGCACTGGCAAACCTCCGCATTTGCGAATGATCGCCACCGACCGGATTGTGCCATAGCGCTTCCAAACGGCCCGCTTTTGGGGCTCTGGAACGCGACTGGAGCAACACTTGTTGCGCTAGCGCGACAAACTTCCGGCACTTAGAATTAGCGGCTGTCTAACGCGCCCGGCTGATCTGAAAGTCCCTCGCGTTTTTGCTCTTCTGTTTCTATTTGCGCAACGCCGCGACCCATCCAATGACACAGTTCGCCAAGGAAACCTTGCCCGTCAGTCTCGAAGAGGAGATGCGGCGTTCCTATCTTGACTACGCTATGAGCGTGATCGTCGGTCGGGCATTGCCAGATGCTCGCGACGGTTTGAAACCAGTTCACCGCCGCGTGCTGTTTGCCATGCACGAGCTCAACAACGACTGGAACCGCCCTTACAAAAAGTCGGCCCGTATCGTCGGCGACGTCATTGGCAAGTACCACCCGCACGGTGACCAGTCGGTGTACGACGCCATCGTGCGCATGGCGCAAGATTTCTCATTGCGTCACATGTTGGTTGACGGCCAAGGCAACTTCGGCTCGGTGGACGGCGACAACGCTGCTGCCATGCGTTACACAGAAATTCGCTTGGCCAAAATTGCCCATGAAATGTTGGCCGATTTGGACAAGGAAACCGTCGATTTCGGCCCCAACTACGACGGCAGCGAAAAAGAGCCTTTGGTCATGCCTTCGAGGTTGCCCAACTTGCTTATCAACGGCTCAGGCGGCATTGCTGTGGGCATGGCCACCAACATTCCGCCGCACAACTTGAATGAGGTGGTGGACGGCTGTTTGCATCTGCTGAAAAACCCGTCGGCCACCATCGACGAGCTGATGGAAATCATCCCGGCGCCCGACTTCCCGACGGCCGGTGTGATCTACGGACTGAGCGGCGTTCGCGAAGGCTACCGAACCGGCCGTGGCCGCGTGGTGATGCGCGCCAAATGCCACTTCGAGGACATCGACAAAGGACAGCGCCAGTCCATCATCGTGGACGAAATTCCGTACCAAGTAAACAAGAAAAACCTGCTCGAACGCATGGCCGAATTGGTGCACGAGAAGAAGCTCGAAGGCATCAGCCACATCCAAGACGAGTCTGACAAATCAGGCATGCGTGTGGTGATTGAACTGAAGCGCGGCGAAGTGCCCGAAGTAGTGCTGAACAATCTGTACAAACAGACGCAGTTGCAGGACACCTTCGGCATCAACATGGTGGCGCTGATTGATAACCAGCCCAAACTGTGCAACCTCAAAGAGCTGATCGCCGTGTTCTTGGAACACCGCCGCGAAGTGGTCACCCGACGCACCGTGTACGAGCTGCGCAAAGCGCGCGAGCGCGGCCACGTGTTGGAAGGCCTCGCTGTGGCCTTGGCCAACATCGATGAGTTCATCGCGACCATCAAAGCTTCGCCGACGCCGCCCGTGGCCAAGGCCGCCTTGATGAGCAAGAGCTGGGACTCGCCCATGGTGCGCGAGATGTTGGCACGGGCCGAGGGCGAAGCGCCTGGTGGCCGCGAGGCGTTCCGTCCTGAAGGATTGCCCAAGTCTTACGGCTTGCAAGCCGACGGCTTGTACCGCTTGAGCGAAGACCAAGCCGGCGAAATTTTGCAGATGCGCCTGCAACGCTTGACGGGTTTGGAACAAGACAAAATCATTGGCGAATACCGCGATGTGATGTCTGAGATTGCCGACTTGTTGAACATTTTGTCGACACCTGATCGCGTGACAACCATCATTTCTGACGAGTTGTCAGCCATCCGTTTGGAGTTCGGCCAAACCAAAGTGGGCGCGCGCCGCAGCGTGATTGAACACAACGCGCAAGACCTGGGCACCGAAGACTTGATCACACCGACCGACATGGTGGTCACGCTCAGCCACACCGGCTACATCAAGAGCCAAGCGCTGTCGGAATACCGGGCGCAAAAGCGGGGCGGTCGCGGCAAGCAGGCCACGCAAACCAAAGACGACGATTGGGTGGATCAGCTCTTCATCGCCAACACTCACGACTACATCTTGTGCTTCACCAACAAGGGCCGCGTGTACTGGTTGAAGGTGTGGGAGGTGCCTTCGGGTTCGCGCAATTCGCGCGGCCGCCCCATCGTCAACATGTTTCCCTTGCAGCCGGGTGAAAAGGTCAACGTGGTGCTGCCGCTGACCGAAGGTTTCCGCAGTTTCCCAGCCAACAATTTTGTCTTCATGGCCACCGCGCAAGGCGTGGTGAAAAAAACGGCGCTGGACGAATTCAGCAACCCGCGCAAGGCCGGCATCATCGCGGTCGATTTGGACGAAAGCGACTTCTTGATTGGTGCGGCGCTGACCGATGGCCAACACGATGTGATGCTGTTCAGCGACGGCGGCAAAGCGGTGCGCTTCGATGAAAACGACGTTCGTCCGCTGGGCCGCACGGCGCGCGGAGTGCGCGGCATGATGCTGGATGAAGGCCAAAGCGTGATCGCCATGTTGGTGGCCGAAGACGAGTCGCAAAGCGTGCTGACTGCCACGGTCAACGGCTACGGCAAACGCACCAGCATCGTCGAGTACACACGCCACGGCCGCGGCACCAAAGGCATGATCGCCATCCAGCAAACTGAACGCAATGGCAAGGTCGTGGCGGCCACGTTGGTGCATGCCGATGACGAGATCATGCTGATCACCGACAAAGGCGTTTTGGTGCGCACGCGCGTGTCAGAAATTCGCGAACTGGGCCGCGCTACACAAGGCGTGACTTTGATTGCGCTGGACGACGGCTCTACCCTGAGTGGCCTGCAGCGGATCGTGGAAAACGACGCGAACGTCGATGCAACTGTCACTGCGGCCGCAGAACCAAGCAGTGACACACCCACCGTCGACACGGCCCAAGACACCAGAAACGACGCTACCAACAACCCCACAAACAACAACACAACCGAAACGCCACCGTCTGATGACAACGGCCAGGAGAAGACTTGATGATGAAGAAAATTGCATTTGCCGTGGTTTGCGCTTTCGGCTGTTTGGTCGCCGCTTCGGTGACGGCGCAACCTGCCCCTGCTGCGGCCTCATCGCCAGCTAAGAAAGAGCTGGTTCAAAAGCTGTTGGTGTTGCAGCAGCCTGGCATTGAAGGCGTTGCGCGCAGCATCGTTGAGCGTCCTGCCAGCCAGTTGATGCAGGCCGCGGGGCAGGCCTTGCAAACGCAAGTGCCGCCTGAAAAACGCGAAGCCATCGGCAAGAGCATTGAGGCCGATGTCAAAAAGTTTGTTGAAGATTCGGTGCCTGTGCTGCGCGACCGAGCCGTCAAACTGGCCCCGACCGTGATCGGTCCGGTGATGGAAGAAAAGTTCACCGAAGACGAATTGAAAGCGCTGATCGCTTGGCTTGATTCGCCGGTGAACAAGAAGTACCAACAAATGGCACCCGAGCTGCAAAACACTTTTGCGCAAAAGTTGATTGCCGAAGCCGGACCGTTGTTGGACACCAAGTTGCAAGCACTTCAATCCAAGGTGCGCAACACCTTGGGCGCGCCTCCTGCTGGTGCGGCCAGTGATGCCAAAGCTGCGGCCAAGCCAGTCGGCAAGCCTGCACCCGCCGCGAAGTGATGCGCCAGGCGCACAGAGAACATCCGCATGGCTGAGCCAACTCAGCCTGCGGCTGCAATCAACCCGACGCTGTTGTCTTTGCGTGTTCGGATAGACGCGGTCGATCAAGCCTTGCTTCAATTGATTAACGAGCGCGCCGCACTTGCTCAAGAAGTTGGCGAAGTCAAAAAACTGGAAGGCAGCGTGGCCTTCAGACCAGAGCGCGAAGCGCAGGTCATAGACGGTTTGAAGGCCAGCAATCGCGGGCCTTTGAAGGTGAGCAGCGTCGCGCCGATATGGCGTGAAATCATGTCGGCCTGCCGCGCCTTGGAAACTCCCACACGCGTGGCCTACCTCGGCCCTGCGGGCACTTTCAGCGAAGAAGCAGCGCTGGGATTTTTCGGCTCCAGCATCGTCAAGGTGCCTTGCGCTAGCTTCGATGAGGTCTTCCACACCACCTCCACTGGTGCGGCCGACTTTGGTGTGGTGCCGGTCGAAAATTCAACCGAAGGTGTCGTGGCAAGGTCACTGGATTTGTTCTTGACCACGCCGCTGTTCATCGTCGGCGAAACCAGTTTGTTTGTGCAGCACAACCTGCTGCGCAAAGACAATTCTTTGCTCGACATTCAAGCCGTCTGCGCGCATCCGCAGGCCTTGGCGCAGTGCCATGCGTGGCTGAGTTTGCACTTGCCGCATGCCGAACGTCGCCCGGTGGCCAGCAACGCCGAAGGTGCGCGTCTGGCCAGCTTGGACACCCGTTTGGCGGGCATTGCCAGCCTGCGCGCCAGCGGCGAATACGGCCTGCATGTGGTGGCTCCTGCGATTCAAGACGACGCGCTGAACCGCACGCGTTTTGCCGTGGTCACGCACCCGCAGCGCCAGCCGCAACCCGCCGCATCGGGGCACGACTGCACCAGCTTGGTGGTGTCGGTCGCGAATCGGCCGGGTGCAGTTCACGACATGTTGGTGCCGCTCAAAGCGCACGGTGTGTCGATGAGCCGCTTCGAGTCGCGCCCTGCCCGCTCGGGCCAGTGGGAGTACTACTTCTATATCGATTTGCAAGGTCACCCCGACCAACCGGCGGTGGCGGCGGCCTTGAAAGAACTGCGTGCCGTTTGCGCGTTTTTCAAGCTGCTGGGCACCTATCCCATCGACGTTCATTGAACCAGAACTGAGCGCATGTTCAATCAACTCGGCCTGATCGGTTGCGGCCTCATGGGCGGCTCGTTTGCTTTGGCCTTGAAGCGCGCGGGTTTGGTCAAGCGCGTGGTGGGCTACAGCAAATCGCCTTCCACCACCGAGAAAGCCAAGAAGCTCGGCGTCATCGACACCATTGCTGAATCGGCTTTGTTGGCGGTGTCGGGTTCAGACATTGTGTTGCTCGCCGTGCCGGTGGCTGCCACTGAGGCGACCTTCAAGGCCATACGCCATTTGGTGGAACCGGGCATGTTGCTGATGGACGTGGGCTCGACCAAGCGCGACGTGGTCGACGCTGCGCGGCGCGTGCTGAAGGAGCGCGTGGTGAGCTTTGTGCCCGCGCACCCGATTGCAGGCAAAGAGGTGGCCGGTGTGGGCCACGCCGACGCCACGCTTTACAACGGCCGACAAGTCATCCTCACGCCCATTTCGCAAACGCCGATGGAGCTTGTGCAAAAAGCCACCGACGTGTGGTCGGCCATCGGCTCGCAGGTGTTGCGCATGACGCCTGAAAACCACGATGCCGCGTTCGCGGCCGTCAGCCACCTTCCGCACTTGCTGGCGTTTGCTTATTTCAGCTCGGTGGCGGGCCAACCGGCGGGCAAAGATTTTTTGTCGTTGGCCGGCCCAGGATTTCGCGATTTCACTCGCATCGCGGCCAGCGACCCGACGGTGTGGCGCGACATTTTGTTGTCGAATCGCGAAGAACTGCTGAAGCAATCGCAGCGCTTTCGCCACAGCTTGGACGCGATGGAGCACGTGCTGACCTCGGCCAATGGCGAGGCGCTGGAAGACTTGATCCGCGCCTCCTCGGACGCGCGTTCGGCTTGGCAAATGAATGCAGTCAAGCCGCCGTCCAAAGGCTGAGGCAGTTCAAGCTCGCTGCATGCAAAAAATAGACTTCCTCGACCTTGCGGTCATGCGCGGTGCCAGCGGCACCGTGCATCTGCCCGGCTCCAAATCCATCTCCAACCGCGTGCTGTTGTTGGCCGGGTTGAGCAGCGGCACCACCGTCATTCACGATCTGCTGGCGTCTGACGACACCGCTGTGATGCTCGATGCTTTGCGCGCGCTGGGTTGCGGCATTCAGGCCGACGGGAAGCTCGTGCGCGTCACGGGTTTGGCGGGTCAGTTGCACACCAAGCAAGCCGACTTGTTTTTGGGCAACGCGGGCACCGCCATGCGGCCCTTGACTGCCGCGCTGGCCTTGTTAGCCGCCACCCAACAAGGCAACTTCAGCCTGCGCGGTGTGCCGCGCATGCACGAGCGACCGATTGCCGATTTGGTTGACGCACTGCGCGGCTTGGGCTGTCAGATTGACTATCTCGGCGAGCCAGGATTTCCACCGCTGCAACTGCGCGCAAGTCCGCAGCCGTTGAACACGGCCGCACCTTTGCGCGTGCGGGGCGATGTGTCCAGCCAGTTCCTCACGGCCTTGTTGTTGGCCTTGCCTTTGGTCAGCGAGCCGGCCGACGTGGTCATAGACGTGCAAGGCGAACTGATTTCCAAACCGTATGTCGACATCACGCTGAATTTGCTGGCGCGCTTCGGCATTCAGGTGCAGTGCGAGGGTTGGCAGCGCTTTGTGATTCCGCGGGGCAGCCACTATCAATCGCCGGGTGATGTGCATGTGGAAGGAGACGCGTCGTCGGCGTCTTACTTCATTGCGCTGGGCGCAATCGCCGCCAACGACAAGCCAGTTCGAATCGAAGGCGTGGGCGCGGCGTCGATTCAAGGCGATATTCAATTCGTCGCGGCGGCGCGCGCTATGGGCGCGAACGTGGTCGAAGGCCCCAACTGGTTGGAAGTCAAACGCGGGCGTTGGCCACTGACGGCCATCACGCTGAATTGCAATCACATCCCTGACGCCGCGATGACCTTGGCCGTGATGGCCTTGTATGCCGAACGCACGACCACGCTCACCGACATTGCGAGTTGGCGCGTCAAAGAAACTGACCGCATCGCGGCGATGGCCGCCGAGCTGCGCAAGTTGGGAGCCACGGTGGTGGAAGGCCCAGACTTCATCTCGGTCACGCCACCCTCGCCCACCGCTTGGAAAGCCGCCGCCATCCAAACCTACGATGACCACCGCGTGGCGATGTGTTTTTCGCTGGCGGCGTTCAACGCTTTGGCCGGTGCCACGCCACCGGTGCCGGTGCGCATCCTCGATCCGCAGTGCGTGACCAAGACTTTCCCCGACTACTTTGCGGCGCTGTTTTCTGTGGCGAAAACCGACGCCGCCGACATCCCGGTGCTCACCGTGGATGGCCCCAGCGCCTCCGGCAAAGGCACCCTGGCCAGCCAGATTGCGCAAAAGCTGGGCTGGCACTTTTTGGATTCCGGCGCGGTCTACCGCGCTACCGCATGGATGGCCATGCAAGCCAAGGTAGACGCAGCCGACGAGCTGGGCTTGGCTCAATTGGCATCCGGCTTGCCGCTGACGTTTGCGAACGGCGGCATCCAACTAGACGGCACCGAAGTGCGCGAGCAACTGCGCCGCGAAGATGTCGGCGCGCTTGCATCCAAAATTTCAGCGCTCGGCTTGGTGCGCTCGGCATTGCTTGAATTGCAACTGTCATTTCGACGCGCACCTGGCCTGGTGGCCGATGGCCGTGACATGGGCACGGTGATATTCCCTGACGCGAAGCTCAAAATTTTCCTCACCGCCAGCGCCGCCACGCGCGCCCGACGGCGTCATAAGCAGTTGATTGATAACGGTTTTTCCGCTAATATCGACAGGCTGTGCGCAGATCTAGAAGCACGTGACGCTCGCGACCAAAACCGCAGCGTGGCACCTTTGAAGCCGGCGCAAGATGCGGTGCTGTTAGACAACTCAGCCCTGTCTGTTGAAGCTTCAATGGACGTGGTTTTGAAACTCTGGGCAGACCGTTTTTAAGTTTTGTAGTTGTTGTCGGAAAAGCGTTGAAATATTGTTCAAATAGTTTTTGAAGTCAGCTCCGTAAGCCAGTCTAGTAAGTCAGTCAAATAAGCCAACCCCGATGGTTCAGCCCTGCGTTGTTGCAATAATAGCGCGATGAATTCACCGGAAATCAACCCCTAACCCCGCAGCATTCGCTGCACCGGAAACCCCCCATGTCACAAACTCAAACTGCCGGCACCGCGCCCGGCATGGAATCTTTTGCTGCTCTGTTTGAAGAGTCGCTGCAACGCTCAGAAATGCGCACCGGCGAAGTCATCACCGCCGAAGTGGTACGCGTCGAGCACAGTTTCGTCGTCGTCAACGCAGGCCTGAAATCAGAAGCCTACGTGCCGATTGAAGAATTCAAAAACGACATCGGCGAACTTGAAGTTCAAGTCGGTGACTTCGTGTCGGTGGCGATTGACGCAGTCGAAAACGGCTACGGCGACACCATTTTGTCGCGCGACAAAGCCAAGCGTTTGGCCTCGTGGTTGTCGCTGGAAACCTCGCTGGAATCCGGCGAGTTCGTGACCGGCACCGTGAACGGCAAAGTCAAAGGCGGCCTGACGGTGTTGGTCAACGGCATCCGCGCTTTCCTGCCAGGTTCCCTGCTTGACACGCGCCCCGTGAAAGACATGAGCCCTTACGAGGGCAAGACCATGGAGTTCAAGGTCATCAAGCTCGACCGCAAGCGCAACAACGTCGTGTTGTCACGCCGCGCAGTGGTAGAAGCGTCGATGGGCGAAGAGCGCGCCAAGCTGATGGAAACACTGCGCGAAGGTGCCATCGTCACCGGCGTGGTGAAAAACATCACCGAATACGGTGCGTTTGTGGACCTGGGCGGTATCGACGGTTTGCTGCACATCACCGACATGGCGTGGCGTCGTGTGCGTCACCCAAGCGAAGTCGTGACGGTCGGCCAAGAGCTGAGCGCGAAAATTTTGAAGTTCGACGCCGAGAAAAACCGCGTCTCGCTGGGCATCAAACAATTGGGCGATGACCCATGGCATGGTGTGGCGCGCCGCTACCCGAACAGCACGCGTTTGTTTGGCAAGATCACCAACATCGCCGATTACGGCGCGTTTGTTGAGATCGAGCCGGGCATTGAAGGCTTGGTGCACGTGTCTGAGATGGACTGGACCAACAAGAACGTCGCGCCTAGCAAGATCGTCGCTTTGGGCGATGAAGTCGAAGTCATGGTTCTGGAAATCGACGAAGACAAACGCCGCATCAGCTTGGGCATGAAGCAGTGCAAAGCCAATCCGTGGGAAGAGTTTTCCGCCACCGTGCAGCGCGGTGACCGCGTCAAAGGCCCTGTCAAATCCATCACCGACTTTGGCGTGTTTGTGGGCCTGGCCGCTGGCATCGACGGCTTGGTGCACTTGTCTGACTTGTCATGGCACGAGCCAGGCGAAGCGGCTGTGCGCAACTACAAGAAGGGTCAAGAAGTTGAGGCCATCGTCTTGGCAGTTGACGTCGAACGCGAGCGCATTTCGCTTGGCATCAAGCAGCTCGACTCCGATCCGTTCACCGCTTACACCGCCGTCAATGACCGCGGCATGACGGTGACCGGCAAGGTCAAGCTGGTCGATGCTCGCGGCGCTGAAATTCAGCTCAACGAAGACGTGACTGGCTATTTGCGCGCTTCTGAAATCAGCCGCGACCGCGTTGAAGACGCGCGCTTGCTGCTGAAAGACGGCGATGAAGTCTCGGCCGTGATCATCAACGTCGACCGCAAAACGCGTTCGATTCAGTTGTCGGTCAAAGCCAAAGACAACGCCGACAACCAAGAAGCCATGCAGCGCCTGTCGCAAACCAGCGAGCGTGAAAACGCTGGCACCACCAGCCTGGGCGCTTTGCTGCGCGCCAAGTTGGACAACCAAGGCGGCAACTCGTAAGGGTTCAGCTTCCTTGAAAGCACCATCACGTCAACGCCGTCACGTCACCGAGAGTTGGAAGTTTCATGACGCGTTCTGACTTGGTGGTGCAGTTGGCTGAACGCTTCAGCCAGCTCACCCACCGCGATACTGAATTTGCGGTGAAGACGATGTTGGACGCCATGTCTGACGCGCTGGCACGGGGTCACCGAATTGAGATTCGGGGCTTTGGCAGCTTCTCCATCAACCGCCGACCTCCCCGCATGGGCCGCAATCCGCGCTCGGGCGAGCAAGTGGTGATTCCCGAAAAGTTGGTGCCGCATTTCAAGCCTGGCAAAGCGCTGCGCGAATCAGTGGATGAGCAATTGCCGGTTGAGGACGACAGCGCGGAGCATGACGAAGTGATGGTCATCTCTGTCCCACAAGCTGCACCTCGTTCGCTGGGATGATTCGCGTTCTTGATCTCGGGCAGCTACCGCGTTGAACGCAAACTAAACTCTGGCCACACCGAGTTGGAGCCGTGATGCGATTCTTCGTGTGGGCCTTCAGAGCCTTCGTTTTTTTTGCCCTTTTCGCATTTGCGCTGAACAACCAGCAAGACGCGGTGATGCGTCTTTTTTTCGGCCAAGAGTGGCGCGCGCCCATGGTCTTCATCGTGCTGGTGGCCTTTGGTGCAGGTTGCGCATTTGGTGTGGTGGCCATGGTGCCGAGCTGGTGGAAACACCGCCGTGAAGCGCAGCGTTTGCAACCCACCGACATTCAATCTGCTGCGCCTTTGATTCAGCCCGCCACCATCCCCGAGCACCCGCCGCGCGATGGACTTTGACCTCTCTTGGTTGCTACTCGGTTTGCCAGCAGCATTTGCGCTGGGCTGGATGGCCTCAAGGTTTGACATCCGTCAGTGGCGACGTGAGCAACGCGACTCGCCCAAGGCCTATTTCAAAGGCCTGAATTTCTTGCTGAACGAACAGCAAGACAAAGCCATCGATGCCTTCATCGAAGCCGTTCAGCAAGACCCCGACACCTCGGATTTGCACTTTGCGTTGGGCAATTTGTTTCGCCGTCGCGGCGACTACGAGCGTGCGGTTCGGGTACACGAGCATTTGCTCAGTCGCGCCGATTTGCCCATTTCGGAGCGGCAACGCGCACAACACGGTTTGGCGCAGGACTACATGAGGGCGGGTTTGTTTGACCGTGCTGAAACAGCGTGGCGCGCGCTGGCGGGCACGCCTTACGACACCGAAGCACAGTTGGCTTTGCTCACTTTGCACGAACGCTCGAACGACTGGCGCGCCGCAGTGCAAGACGCACAAACGCTGGAGCGCAACGCCGTTGGAACCTACACCGGTTCTTACGCTGCGCGCATTGCGCATTACTGGTGCGAGCTGGCTGTAGAAGCGGATGCCAAGGGTGCTGCGGGCGACGCAACCGAAGCCTTGCGCCAAGCGCAGGCCAGTGCGCCGCAAGCTGCGCGCCCTTTGGTGATGGCTGGGCAGCGCGCGCACGCGGCCGGGCAGCCGCAGCAAGCGCTCACCGAATGGCGCAAGTTGATGGCCGCGCATCCGGGCAGCTTCGGATTGGTCGCGGTGGAGTTTGCAGAATGCGCACTGGAATGTGCGGAAGCGGGCAATGAAAGCGCGCGCGCCCTGACTGAGCTGAATGCGCTGTATTTGCAAAAGCCCTCACTCGACTTGCTGGCCGCGCTGGCGGTGCTGTCGCCGTCGCTTCAAGCCCAACATCAACGGGCAGCACAACACTTGGCCGCTTTGCCCAGCTTGTCTGCGGCGGGTGAATTGCTGAGGTTGCGCACCGCTGAAAACGGCGCCACCGCAGACATTGAGACCGTACAAATTGCCGCCGCCATCGCGCAGGCGTCCAAGCCGCTGCAACGCTACCGCTGCGCCGCTTGCGGCTTTGAAGCACAGCGCTATTTCTGGCATTGCCCAGGTTGCTTGAATTGGGACACCTACCCACCACAACGGACCGAGGATTTGGGATGAGTTTGAAAGTCAGCGAAGCAGCGTTGAACGCGGCGAAAGTGCTGGTGGTGGGCGACGCGATGCTCGACCGCTATTGGTTCGGCACCGTTGAGCGCATCTCACCCGAAGCGCCGGTGCCGGTGGTGCGCGTCACGCGCGAAGAAGAACGCTTGGGCGGTGCCGCGAACGTCGCGCTGAATGTGAAAACACTCGGCGCACAAGCGACGCTGCTGACGGTGGTCGGCAACGACGATGCTGCCCGCAAACTGCGCCAATTGCTGGAGCAACAAGGCGTGGTCACGCTGCTGGGCGAAGACCCCAAGCTGTACACCATCGTCAAGCTGCGTGTCATCGGCCGATCACAGCAACTCATACGCATCGACTTTGAAAACCAACCCGACCACGAGGTGCTGCACGGCATGTTGGGTGACTACGAACGGGTGCTCTGCCAACACCAAGCTGTGCTTTTTTCCGACTACGGCAAAGGCGGTCTCACCCACATTCCGCGCATGATTGAACTCGCACGCGCAGCCAACAAGCCCGTGCTCATCGACCCCAAAGGCAGCGACTACAGCCGCTATGCCGGAGCCACCGTCATCACGCCCAACCGTGCAGAGCTGGCGCAGGTGGTCGGCACATGGAGCACAGAAGCGCAGTTGCATGAACGTGCCCAAACGCTGCGCGAAGCGTTGAAATTGGACGGTTTGTTGCTCACCCGATCAGAGGAAGGCATGTCGCTTTTCGACGCCCAAGGCCACATCCAGGTGCCCGCCCAAGCGCGCGAAGTTTTTGACGTCACAGGCGCGGGCGACACCGTGATCGCCACCATGGCCGCCATGCTGGCCTGCGGCCTGAGCCTGCGCGACGCCATGCCCATTGCCAACCGCGCGGGCAGCATCGTGGTGGGCAAGTTCGGCACCGCCAGCGTCAATCACCAGGAGCTTTTTTCTTGAAAGTAGCGCGATGAAGATTGTTGTCACTGGCGCGGCCGGCATGATCGGCAGCAACATCGTTCACGGCCTCAACGCCGTCGGCATCACAGACATCATTGCGGTTGACGACCTCTCCGACGGTCCCAAGTACCGCAACCTGTTGGGCGCGCAGTTGAGCGACTACTTCGACAAAAGCGATTTCTACGCTCGCTTCGCGCGGGGCGACTTCGGCAAAGTGGACGCCGTGCTGCACCAAGGAGCCTGTTCCGACACCATGGAACACAACGGCAAGTTCATGCTGGACACCAACTACCGCTGCTCCAAAGACCTGTTGGACGCTTGCCAAGCGCAAGGCACCAGGCTGCTGTACGCGTCATCGGCGGCCACTTACGGCGGCAGCGCGTCTTTCATTGAGCAGCCTGAATTCGAGCAGCCGCTGAATGTGTACGGCTACTCCAAGTTGCTGTTCGACAACGTGGTGCGCCGCATGATTTCGCGTTCGCAGTCGGGCCAAAGCGCACAGGTGGCGGGCTTTCGCTACTTCAACGTCTACGGCCCGCGCGAGCAGCACAAAGCGCGCATGGCCTCTGTGGCCTTCCATCATTTCAACCAGTTTGCTGAGACCGGCAAGGTCAAACTTTTCGGCGACTACGGCGGCTACTCGGCAGGAGCTCAGTCACGCGACTTTGTGTTGGTTGACGACGTGGTGGCCGTGAACCTGTGGTTCTTGCAGCACCCCGATCAAAGCGGCATCTTCAATTTAGGCACCGGCACGGCACAACCCTTCAACGATGTGGCCGTGGCCACGGTGAATGCGGTGCGCACGTCAAAAGGTGACAGTGCTTTGCCTTTGCAAGAATTGGTGAAACAGGGCCTGATCGAATACATCCCGTTTCCACAGGCGCTGGTGGGCAAGTACCAATGCTTCACGCAGGCCGACCTCAGCGCCCTGCGCGCCACTGGGTGCGATCACCGCTTCGCGACGGTGGCGCAGGGTGTGCAGCGTTATGTCGCCTGGATGTCAGCGCAAGCCAAGACGTGAGTCAACGCTGCACACAGCCCCGCCGACGCATCAGGTCAACGGCAGACACAGCCCCGCCGACGCATCAGGTCAACGGCGGACACAGCCCCGCCGTTATAGGCCCAGGCGGCGACTCAAGGAATCACAAATCAGTGACTCCCGAGCAAACGGCCCGGCAAGCGCACAGTGCGTTCGCTGTCCAAGCTCTCATCACTTTCAGCCTTTCACTCTAAGGAAACAACATGTTCAAAATGCTTTTGACCACCGTGCTGGCTCTCTTCGCCGCCGCGGCTTTCGCGGTCGACGTCAACAAGGCCACCCAAGCCGAACTGGAAGCGGTGAAGGGCATCGGCCCTGCCATCGCGACCAAAATTTTGGATGAGCGCAAGAAAAGCACGTTCAAAGACTGGGGCGACATGGTGACGCGCGTCAAAGGCGTGGGCGATGGCAACGCTGCCAAGTTCTCGACCGAAGGCCTGACGGTCAACGGCGCAGCGTTCAAAGGTGCTGCTCCTGCTGCTCCTGCAACAGCGGCTAAAAAGGACGAGAAGCCTGCTGCCAAAGCTGCTGCGACCACCGCACCTGCTGCTGCAACAACCACTGCTGCTGCAGCAACCACGACGGCTGCTGCCGCGACCGCCAAGCCAGCACCGGCTGCAACAGCTGCGCCAGCGAAAGCTGAAATGAAGAAAGACGAAAAGAAAGCTGAAATGGCCACCGCCGCTGCCAAGCCAGCAGAAGACAAAAAAGCCATGGCCGCCAAAGAGAAGGCAGACAAAAAAGAAGCCGCTGACAAAGCCAAAGCCGACAAGAAGGCCGAGAAAGCCAAAGCCGCTGACGGCAAAGCTTCAGAAGCCAAGAAATAAGCTGGTTTGCTGGAATGAAAAAGCCCCGCGATGCGGGGCTTTTTTGTTTGTAAGGCGCTTTGATCTCCGTGGCTTCCTCTCTCGTCAAGATGGAATGGGTCAGATGGGCGCTGGTTTCAAGTTGCCCCAACATTCGGCATAAGCGCCGTCCAACGCCCCGCCCTTCATCGCAAATTCAGTCGGCAAAAACCGCCAGCGGCTCTCAAACATGAAGGCCAAGGTGTCGGTCAATTTGTGTGGCGCGAGCTCGGCTTGTGATGCGCGGGAGTAGGCATCGGCATCCGGCCCGTGCGGCACCATGCAGTTGTGCAGGCTAATGCCACCGGGCTTGAAGCCTTCGGGTTTGGCGTCGTACTGACCGTGCACCAAGCCCATGAATTCGCTCATCACATTGCGGTGATACCAAGGTGGGCGGAAGGTGTTTTCTGCCACCAACCACCGCGGCGGAAAGATCACGAAATCGCAATTGGCCACGCCGGGGGTGTCGCTGGGCGAAGTGAGCACGGTGAAGATAGACGGGTCAGGATGATCAAAACTGATCGAGCCGATGGCCATGAAATGGGCGGTGTCGTATTTCATCGGCACCAAGTTGCCGTGCCACGCCACCACGTTGAAGGGCGACGCCTTGGCGGGCGCACACCACAAGCTTCCGCCGTATTTTTTGACGATTTCCCAAGCTTGGTCTGGCCCCTTGTCATACGCTGAAACGGGCGCTAAAAAATCGCGCGCATTGGCCAAACCGTTGCTGCCGATGGGGCCGAGTTCGGGCAGCCGAAAGTGCGCACCGTAGTTCTCACACACATAGCCGCGCGAGGCATGTTTCAACTGCACTTGAAACGCCAAGCCACGCGGCAACAAGGCAATTTCGCCGGGCGCAACTTCAAGCACGCCCACCTCGGTGACGATGGTCAGCGGGCCTTGCTGCGGCACGATCAGCATCTCAGCATCGGCGTTGACGAATGCGCGCTTCGTCATCGAACGGTTGGCCAGATAAACGTGTGCGGCCATGCCGCTTTGCGCGTCAGCATCACCGTTGAGCGCGATGGTGCGCATGCCGTCGACAAAGTCCAAGGGCTGCGCCGCCATCTCGGGCACCGGCAATGCGGCCCAGCGCATCGGGTTGGGCGGTGCCACCACGCCGTCTTTCGCGCCCGACTTCCAAAAGGCTTGGGCAAACGGCGCATAGTTGCCGACCACCACCGAGGCTTGCCTTCGGTACAACCAGGTGCGACGGTTGTCGGCGCGCGGCGCGGTGAACGCGGTGCCGCTCAGCAGTTCGGCGTAGAGGCCGTGAGCTACGGTTTGCGGGCTGTTGCGACCGATGGGCAACGCGCCCGCCAAGGCCTCGCTGGTGAACTCATTGCCAAAGCCAGATTGATATTGCGGGTTCATGATGTCTGGGCTTCAATTTATCGAGTCAATTTGGCGAGTCACTCAGGCAAAGCAACGTGGCCTCTCGTGCCGCGCACAGGGCCTGCACCAACACGCTTTGGCTGCCGATGTGATTGGCCAAAAGCAGTATCAATTTCGCGTTCATGGCGTGGCTTTGTTCGAGCGGCAAGTCGCGGTGCGCATGGATGAGCGCCTCGTAAAAGTCGTCTGCCGACTCCAAGTTGAGCTCGGTGTTCAAGACGGGTTTCAACATGCGGTGGCCCTGCACATGGCGGCTTCCACGTCAGCCTTCGTGGGCGCTCGCCAACGCGCGCACACATGTTGATCAGGCCGCAGCAAGTAGGCGGTGCCGCTTCGTGCATCGTAGCGCTGAGCGGCGTGCCCCGATGCGTCCATGCTGGCGTCCACAGCAAGCACTTTCAACTTCAACGCAGCAGCCCACAAAGGCGCTTCGCCGAACACCAACAAAGTGAAATCTGCACCCAGTTCACGCAGCAACCACGTGCTGCGCCCGTCACAAAACAGGGGTGCATCCAAGGCCGGTGCGCCGGGCACCATGAGGCCGCTAAAGCTGTCGATGTGGGTGTCGCCGTCGGTGTGGGTATCGATGTCGATGTCAGCCGTGCTCAACGCCGATCCATGCAAAGTAGATGGCACCGACAAGCGCCCGCTGTTCACCACGCGCCGCGCAAAGGGGTGCTTGCGCGACAAGGCCAACACGGCGTCGCGAAACAGTGCACTCGCCTGGCTTTTGGGCGTGATGAAGTCGGTGGCGCGGGTGCTGTTGAGGATGTTCTCGTCGGCGGCGTACTCGCGCTCAAAGGCGTAGCTGTCGAGCAGTTCAGCAGGCGATTCGCCTTGCACCACGCGCGCCAATTTCCAACCCAAGTTGTCGGCATCTTGCACGCCGGAATTTGCCCCGCGCGCGCCGAAGGGCGACACGCCGTGCGCCGCGTCACCGGCAAACAAAACTCTGTCTTGCCTGAAACTTTGCATGCGCTGGCACGCAAAGGTATAGACGCTGGCCCAACCGATGGTGAAGCCCACCTCTGCGGCACCAATGCTGTCCAACAGCGCACGCACGCGAGGTGCGATGCGTTCTGGTTGCTTCTCGGCCTCGGGGTCGGCGTCCCAGCCCAATTGAAAATCGATGCGCCACATGCTGTCGGCCTGCTTGTGCAGCAGCACGCTTTGCTTGGGGTGAAACGGCGGGTCAAACCAGAAGCGGCGTTCTTCGGGCAGGGCCACGTCCATGCGCACATCGGCGATTAAAAACCGGTCGCGAAACACGCGGCCTTCGGTTTCCAAACCCATCATGGCGCGCAGCGGCGAGCGTGAGCCGTCGCAGGCCACCACGTAGTCCGCGTGCACTGCGTAAGGGCCGTCGGGCGTGGCGATCGTCAGCACCGTGTGGTCTGCGTGCTGGATCAACCCGGTGACGGTGTTGCACCAGCGAATGTCGATGAGCGGCAACTCCAACGCGCGCTCGATCAAGTAACCCTCAACGTAGTACTGCTGCAAGTTGATGAAGGCCGGCCGGGCTTGCGTGGGCTCGATTTGACTTTCGGGCAAAAGATTGAAGCTGTAGACCGCTTCGTCTTTGAAATAAACGCGCCCCACATTCCACGACACGCCTTTTCGCACCATGCGCGCGCCGCAACCCAAGCGGTCAAAAATTTCCAGCGTGCGCTTGGCAAAACAAATGGCGCGCGAGCCGCTGGACAGCTTGTGGTCGTTGTCGAGCAGCAGCACCTTGACGCCGCGCTGCGCCATGTCGATGGCCAAGCTCAAACCCACAGGGCCTGCACCGACGATCACCACGGGGTGGCGTGTGGGTGACGCAGCGGTTTGATCTGGCGAAGCTTGGTAGGCGAACTCCAAAGTCTGGTAATTCACCGGTGTGGTCTCGCCACATGCAGTGTCTCTTGTGCCCATGGCATCCGCCTCTAGATGAATCAAGCTTCTAACGCCAGCCACATCGCCTTGTCGCGCTCGGCCGTCCAAATCCGCGGATCGGGGTGCTGCGTGGCTTCGTCCAGCGCACGCGTCACATCGAAAGGCATGCAGTGGTCGAATATCACCCAGTTGCCGTACTTGGGCTTCATCGCAGCGTGGGTGTCTTTGTAGATGTTGCGCAGGTCTTTGCCTGCGGCCGCACCGGCTTTGACGTTGGCGTAAAGGTCGCTGACAAAACTGCGCGTGCCGGCCAATCCGGCCTGCACCATGGCGGGCGTGGTCAGAGCTGCGCCGCGGCCGGGCACAAGGGCCACCGGCTCCATGGCAGCAATGTTGTCCAGCGTTTGCGGCCAGTCGCTGAAGTAGGCGTCCCCCGCGTAAGGCGTGGCGTCAAACTCAACCAAGTCGCCGCTGAAAAGAATTTTTTGTTGTGGCAGCCAGACGATGGTGTCGCCCTTGGTGTGGCCGCGCCCCACCTGCATGAGCTTGACTTCCAGGCTGCCCAACCACAGCGTCATTTCGCCTTTGAAGGTGATGGTGGGCCAGGTCAGGCCGGGGATGGTTTCAACGGCTTGGAACAAACGCGGGAAGCGCTCAATTTCGCTTTTCATGTCTTGCGCGCCGCGCTCAACAATCAGGTCGCGTGTGTCTTGGCTGGCGATGATGTGCTGCGCTTGATATGCCGACGCGCCCAGCACGCGCACCGCGTGGTAGTGGCTCATCACCACGTACTTGATGGGTTTGTCGGTGACTTCGCGGATGCGCCGAATGACGTCTTGCGCCATCACCGGTGTGGCCTGCGTGTCGATCACCATCACCGCGTCATCGCCGATCACGATGCCGGTGTTGGGGTCGCCCTCGGCGGTGTAGGCATAGGCGTTGTCAGACAGCTTGGTGAAGCTGACCTTCTTCTCTTCAAGGTCTGCTTGCGATGCGAATGCTTTGCTCATGGCGGGCTCCGAGGGTGGCAAAAAATCTATGTGAACTGACGATTTTTCTTGGGCCGGAAGACTTGTCGCAGCTTCAAGCTATCGTTCGTCTATGTTTAACGCATTCAGCAAAGTGTAAACCTCAAATATGGCCACCGCACGCAAATCAACACTCCTGAAGCCGTCAGCCAAGACTCTGCCCAAGTCGCCATCCGAAACAACACAGCGCGGAATACAAAGCGTGGAAGTGGGCGGCCAATTGCTGCTGGCGCTGGCGCATCACGGCCGACCCATGGCGCTGAAGGACTTGAGCGTCGCCGCCGCCATGGCCGCCGCCAAAGCACACCCTTATTTGGTGAGCTTCGGCAAGTTGGGCTTGATCGCGCAAGACGCCGGAACGGGCCGCTACGGATTGGGGCCGCTGGCCATGCAGCTCGGCCTCATCAGCCTTCAGCAATTTGACCCGGTGCGTTTGGCCACGCCGCTGATTGCCGAGCTGGCGCAAACCTTGGGACACACCGTGGGCATTGCGGTGTGGGGCAACCGCGGCCCCACCATGGTTCGCATCGAAGAAGCACCGTCCGCCGTGCACGTCAACATGCGCCACGGCACGGTCATGAGCCTGCGCGGCACGGCGTCGGGTTTGCTGTTTGCGGCCCACCTGCCGCGCGATCAGGTGCTGGCTGCGCTGTCTGATGAGCGCTTCGCTGAGTCGCGCGCCAAAGGCAAATCGACCGGCGTCAAGCCGCGCGTCACTTTGGACGACGCCATGCAAGCCGAGTTGACGCAAATCCGCGCACGCGGGCTCAGTCGCGTCAGCGGCAGCGCCGTTGCGGGTGTGAGCGCGATGGCCGCGCCCGTGTTCACCGATGGCGGCAAGATGGTGCTGAGCCTGACGGCCATCGGCCCAGGCGCAATTTTTGATTCAACCTGGGACGGTGCGGTCGCCACCGCCTTGAAGCGCGCTGCGGCTTCGCTGTCTCGCCAGCTTGGAGCGTGACGCAGTTCACGCGCAACGCGCCTTGTGCCGCTAGCGATGTTCAAAATTGATTGTTTCCCCGTGAATGCGGGGTGCAAGAACGCTGTGCAACTGGTTACTGTTGTTCTTCAGCGGTCAGACAGCCACACAAACACACTCGTGCGAAGGATTTGCCAGAGCCGCCGTACCAACGCGCTGCCCAACGCAGCGTTTCAACCATCAGGAATTCACATGACGTTCAACACGAAATTCGCCTTTGCAAGCGCAACCCGCAAAACGTTCAAAACTTGGGTCACCGCGGCAGCCATTTCCATCGCCGCGACCGGTGCCGCCCACGCCATCGACATCACTCCGAACCTGGCGCAAGCACCCACGGGCTGGACGACCGACCGCTACCAACCCGACAGTTTTGGAAACGTCGGCAGCTTTGCTGGCCGCACCGATGTGCTGGGCATTGGCATCAGCCCCGCTCAAGGTGCCGCCAACCGGCCGATTCCCGGAAACCCGGGAACAAGTTACTTGAGCGGTCAGTTTTACAACACGCAGGGCATGATCAAAGATGTTGTAGGTGGTATCGGCAGCACCATATCCGCCGACCTGTACATCGACAGGACTTGGGGTAAAGCGAGCAATGGCAATGTTCGTTCAGACTTGTGGGGCATCACGACAGACGGCACGCGAACTTCGCCAACAGACTCCGGTGCACACCGCAAGCAGTTACCGATCATTGGTTTTAGCAATTTTGGCGGTTCAAGTCGATTGCGTGCATGGGACGGCATCGGCGCATTCGTCGACCTGAGCATTGCTGTGAACTACGACGCCTGGACGACACTGTCGATGACTTACACCGGCAGCGCGATTCAATATGCGGTCAACGGAATCAACGTGTACAGCTTCAACACAGACGCTGGCACGGTGGGCTTCTCCGATATTATTTTGCAGGCCTACAACTTCAACGACACCAGCTTGACTGGCGCCGTAGACGGAAGTTACACAGCCCATTGGACCAACACCGCGCCTGTGCCCGAGCCAGAAACCTACGCGCTCATGGCCATGGGTTTGCTGGCTGTGGCAGCCACTGCACGCAAACGCAAACGCAAGAGCGCGTGAACTGGCAAGACGCTTCACAGCGTCGATCGACAAAAAGGCCGCTTGAGAGCGGCCTTTTTTTGCTCAAGGATTTACTCCCTCGGGTTGGTTTAACCATCCACCCAGTTTTCCAAATTCAAGCCCGCGAAAGCTTAGGAGTCGGCTAAGTTGTTGGTGTCGAGCATGAAGCGCATGATTCAGCGCGCAGCTTTTTTGCTTCCGGCGTCGGCTTTTTTTGATCCCGACTTGACACCCCAAGGACGTGGGCTTTGCTCATTGATAGCGCGCCCTTCAGACATGAAGCCTTGAGGAAACGCCGCGAATGCGCGCAGCACGCCACCCAGGCTTTGCTGAGAAACGGCGCGTATCACCAAAGCCTCACTTTGGCGCACGACCTCAACATCGCGCAGGTCTGCGTCAAACGCCAGTTCTTTCGGAATGCGCACAGCTTGGGAGTTACCTCTTTTGAAAATGCGCGAAGGCATTGGGCGGGACCTTGTGGTTGTAGATATGGTCTCAGCGGAGCAGTGGCTAAACATCCACCTCCACCTCATCCCCCCGCAACTCCATCAAATCGCGACGCGCCTGTGCTTCGCCTTTGCCCATGAGCTTGGTGAGTGAGGTGGTGGTTTCGGTGAAGCCCAGCGCGGCAAACTCAATTTGCAGCAAGCGACGGGTTTCGGGGTTGAGCGTGGTGTCCCACAACTGCTCGGCATTCATCTCGCCCAGGCCTTTGAAGCGGCCGATGCTCCAACTGTTTTCGCGGGCACCTTCTTTGCGCAATTTGTCGAGCGTGGCGGTGAGTTCGCCTTCGTCAAGCGCGTAAATTTTCGCGGCTGGTTTTTTGCCGCGCGCGGGCGCATCCACACGGAACAGCGGCGGCTTGGCGATGTAGACATGGCCTGCCTCCACCAGCTTGGGGAAGTGCCTGAAAAACAGAGTGAGCAGCAGCACCTGAATGTGCGAGCCGTCGACATCGGCGTCGCTCAAGATGCAGACCTTGCCGTAGCGCAGGCCGCTCAAGTCTGGCGTGTCTGTGGCGCTGTGCGGATCGACCCCAATGGCCACCGAGATGTCGTGGATTTCGTTGTTGGCAAAGAGGCGGTCGCGCTCAACTTCCCATGCGTTCAAAATTTTTCCGCGCAGCGGAAGGATGGCCTGGGTTTCTTTGTTGCGGCCCATCTTGGCGCTGCCACCGGCCGAGTCGCCCTCCACCAAAAACAGCTCGTTCAAGTTGAGGTCGCGGCTTTCGCAGTCGGTCAATTTGCCAGGCAACACGGCCACGCCCGAGCCTTTGCGCTTCTCCACTTTTTGGCTGGCGCGTTGACGCGTTTGCGCTTGCTTGATGACAAGGTCGGCCAGCTTGCGGCCCAAGTCCACATGCTGGTTCAGCCACAACTCCATGGTCGGCTTCACGTAGGCCGACACCAAACGCAGCGCGTCGCGGCTGTTCAAACGCTCTTTGATTTGGCCTTGAAATTGCGGGTCGAGCACCTTGGCGCTCAGCACGAAACTGGCCCGCGAAAACACGTCGTCGGGCATCAGCTTCACGCCTTTGGGCAGCAAGCTGTGCATGTCGATGAAACCCTTTACAGCGGTGAACAGGCCGTCTTTCAAACCCGACTCGTGTGTGCCGCCGTTCACCGTGGGAATGAGGTTGACATAGCTCTCGCGCATGGGCGCGCCGTCTTCGGTGAAGGCAACGCACCACGCGGCACCCTCGCCTTCTGCGAAGTTTTCGGTCTCGCCGCCATCGGCATAGCGCTCGCCTTCAAACAGCGGAATCACCGGGTCGGCGTTCAGCGTTTGCATCAGGTAATCGCGCAGGCCGCCGCGGTAGGTCCAGGTTTGCACGTCGCCGGTTTTCTCGGTCGTCAGCGTGACGATGGCACCGGGCATCAGCACGGCTTTGCTGCGCAGCAAATGCATCAAATCGGCACGCGGCAAATCAGACGACTCGAAGTACTTGGCGTCGGGCCAGGCGCGCACGGTGGTGCCGCTTTTCTTGTCGGCGTTGGTGCTGCGTCGCAACTGCAACGGCTGCGTCACATCGCCGCCCGAAAACACCACGCTGGCCACTTGGCCTTCGCGCCACACCGTCACTTCCAACCGCTTGGACAGTGCGTTCGTCACGCTCACGCCCACGCCGTGCAAGCCGCCTGAAAAGCTGTAGGCACCGCCCGCGCCTTTGTCGAACTTGCCGCCTGCGTGCAACTGGGTGAACACAATTTCCACCACCGGCACTTTTTCCTCGGGGTGCATGCCGAAAGGAATGCCGCGCCCGTCGTCTTGCACGCTGACCGACCCGTCGGTGTGCAGCGTCACATCAATGCGTTTGCCGTGCCCCGCCAGCGCTTCGTCGGCAGCGTTGTCGATCACCTCTTGAATGATGTGCAGCGGGTTGTCGGTGCGGGTGTACATGCCCGGGCGCTGCTTGACGGGCTCCAGCCCCTTGAGCACACGGATGGAAGATTCGCCGTAGGCTTGGTTGCCTGCGGCCGCTTTGTTGCTTGAGACTGATTTGGTTGCCATGGTCAGAATTCTACGGATGGCAACCCGATGCAGACTGCGCCGCGACGGGTTCAGCGCTTCAGCAGTTGCAGTGCCATGTGGTGAAGCTGCGCATTCGGCCGCGTCAACTCATCCAGCACACTGAAGTGATTTGCGCCGGGCACTGCCTCACAAACCGGCACCACGCGGGCACCCCAACGCGATTGAATCAAGCGGCTTTGGCGCGCAAATTCTTCGCTCTCAAGCGCGCCGTAAACAGCTGTCAATGTGCCGTTCGGTGCCGGAAAAAACGCCGGGCTCACGCGGCGCGCAACGGCAGCGGTCAACTTCAAGTCGGCTTTCAAAAAAGGCGTTTGCCGCAGCGGCTGCATGTCGAACACACCAGAAATTGACAGCGCCGACGTGCTCATTTGCGCAGGCAAATCCGACGCAATTTTTCGGCCGTCACAACACAACAACATCGCCGCCAAATGCCCGCCCGCCGAGTGCCCCGCCACGACGATGCGCTGCGGGTCACCGTGGTGTTGCGCGACGTGTCGGTGTGTCCAGGCCAAGGCTTGCGCCATTTGCCAAGCGATGGTGTCCACGCCCACCGTTGGGCACAAGTTGTAGTTGGGAATCACCACCGTGACACCCGCCCGCACGAATGGCGGCGCGATGAAAGAGTGATCGCTCTTGTCCAAGCTGCGCCACCAGCCGCCGTGGATGAACAGCAGCACCGGTGAGTTAGGGCGGGCTGCGGGAAACACATCAAGCGTTGGCGGGACCAGCAGGGAACGCTGGCGCGTTGGCAACATGAAAGGCACATCCAACACGCACGCCGTGCGTTCGCGCGCCAGCTGCGAATCGCGCGCCCACTGCGCAAGGTGGGCGGCGTGATCAGGCACCCGCGCCCGGTTGTTGTACTGCGCGTCCAGCCATGCGCTATCTCCAAAATTCTCATTCAACATGCCGTTCTCCCGCGCTCAGACGCCTGGCGCACCGATCATATTTTCAGCTCAACGCAGCGACTCGATTTGCTTGTGCAATGCCGGTGATCCGCATCGGCTTCGGGTTGGCAAGCGCGGCGAACACCGTCGCGGTTCAGGCGACTGGCACGAACCGAAGATCAGAGCGTGGGCGGGCGCGCCCGGACGACCTCAAAGCCCTCCCACCGTCAGCGACGTCGCGAAACGCGGCGCGGGCAGAAAGCCGATCACGCGCGCCTCTGTGCGCTCCTTGCCATCGGCACCGAAGAACAAGATGCCGGGCGGGCCGAACAGACCGTAGCGCTTGAGCAAGGCTTTGTCGTCGGTCGAATTGGCCGTCACGTCGGCCTGAAGGAGCAGTGCATTGGCCATTCGCGCGCGAATGGCCGGGTCGCTGAAGGTGAGGTGCTCCATTTCCTTGCACGAGACGCACCAGTCGGCATAAAAGTCGAGCATCACAGGGCGGCCTGCCGTCTTCAGCGCGAGATCGAGTTCGGCGACGTTGCGAACGCGCCGGAAGTCTGCACCGCGCGCTGCCACGGCTGTCCGCGCCTCGCCAGCGCGTGCGAGATGCTTCAACGGCTGCAACGGGTTGTCGCCACCCGACAGCGCACCCACCACTTGCGTCGTGCCGAGCACCGCGAGAAACAGTGCCACGCCCTGCGAAAGGCGCTGACGGCCCGTGGCTGGCGAAGTCAGCCGATCAAACAATTTGAGGCAGGCCGCCCCGACCAGCAGGCCACCGCCGAGGATCAGCATCAGCGCCCAACCCGGCAGCACTGGCGAGACGATCCACAGCGCCACCCCCAGAAGCAGCACGCCGAAGATCGACTTCACGCCTTCCATCCAGCGACCAGCGCGCGGCAGCAACGAGCCAGCCGACAGGCCGACCAGCAGCAGCGGCACGCTCATGCCCATGGCGAGGCTGAACAGCGCCAAGCCGCCGATCAACACGTTCTTGGTCTGGCTGATGAACACCAGCGCCCCGGCCAGCGGCGCCGCCACACACGGGCCGACGATCAGCGCCGACAAGCCGCCCATCAGAAACACGCCAGCGAACTTGCCGCCGGGCAGACGGTTCGAGGTCGCCGCCACCCGGCTCTGAATGAAGCTGGGCATCTGAAGCTCGAAAACACCGAACATCGACAACGACAAGGTCGCAAGCATCAACGCGAAAGCGCCCAAAACCCAAGGATTTTGCAGCGCTGCGGCGAGGCCTTCGCCGAGCAGACCAGCGAAGACGCCGAACGCGGTGTAGACCAAGGCCATGCCGAGTGAATATGCCAGCGCCATCGAGAACCCGCGCATCCGGGACACCGGCGCGCCCTGGCCGACGATGATCGACGACAGGATAGGCACCATCGGCAGCACACACGGTGTGAACGCAAGCAAAAGCCCTGCGACGAGGAAGACCCCGGCAATCGTCAGCAGGCTGCCAGACTTGAGCGCCGATTCGACGCGAGCCGTCTCCGAGATCGGCGAAGCAGAAGTAGCGGCCGATGTGGGCGCGGCCGCAACCGCTGCCGCTGTCACCGATGTCGCCGACGTCATAGGTGTCGCAAGTATTCCGCCGTCGTCAGGTTTCCAGGTCGCCTCGGCCAAGCCGCCACCGTCGCGGATGCGGGTCATGATGAAGGCTGTTTGCGGCGGATAGCACAAGCCCTTGTCGGCGCAACCTTGATAAGTCAGGCGCACGCGGAACTCGCTTCTGGCACTGGCGCTGGCGATGGCGATTGGCAGCAAAATTTTCACCGCACCTTCGAGAACCTCTTCATTCTTCGAGAAGTTGGTGTCGTAAACGGTGCGACCCGTCGGCATCACCACGGTGCCCAACTTGGCAGCGTCGCCATCGATTTCAGCGCTGATCCGGTCTCGGTAGAGGTGATAGTCGGGAGCGACATCGAGTCGCACCTCAAGGGCTTGGTCGCCGACCACGCGGACACTGCCGCGAAATGCCTGAGCCGGATCGAGGAAGTCAGCGTCGGCGGCCGCGACGGGCATCGGGGCGAAACACAGCGCTGCGAACAGGGCGGCGACTACAGCAGCGCACACGGCGGCGCGCAAGTTGACGCACAAGTTGAGACACAAGCGCTGCATCCACGTAAAACTCGTCATGGGTTGGCTCCGAAAACAAAAGGCCCTTCATCTGAAGGCCCGGATTGATGATGACGCAGCGAGGTGTCCACCGCGAGCCAGGTCGCGCCTTGGGTGGACAGGAAGTCGAGCGCACGCGAGCCCTTGAGCATCGCAATCGTGCTGAGCGCACCGGCCGCCACGCAGGCGGGTGCGGTGACACTGATCGACGCCCACGACTCGACCGGCCAGCCCGTGCGCGGGTCGAGGATGTGGCAGTAGCGCCGACCTTCGTGCTCGAAAAAGCGCTCGTAGTCGCCGCTCGTGGCCAGCGCTCCGGCCACCATGTCAACGGCGGCAATCGTGTCGCCGACATCACGCGGGTGCTGGATGCCGAAGCGCCAAGGCCGACCGTCGGTTCGCGGCCCGAGCACGCGAATGTCCCCGCCCAAATTGATGAAGCCATGGCGCTGACCGCTGGCCGCGAGCACTGCCATCGCCCGATCAGCGGCGTACTCCTTGCCGAAGCCGCCGAAGTCAATCTCCATGCCTGTGCGGGTCAACTCGATGCTCGAACCCTGCCTTCGCACATGGCCCCAGCCGATCAGCGGCAACACGGCTGCCAGGTGCTCGGGATCGGGAGGACTCCCCGACTTGAAATCCCAGACGCGTCGCAACACGCCCGAGGTGATGTCGAACAGGCCGTCGCTGAGCGAGTGCAGCTGACCTGCGAAGTCCAGAAGCGACGCGGTTTCGTCGTCGACCGGCACCGGCTCACCGCACCCCGCCGCCGCGTTGATCCGCGACACGATGCTGTCGGCTCGGTAGCGCGAGTACTTGTGTTCGATGCGGTGGACTTCGTCGATGGCGGCTTGCGCGGCAGCAGCGAGCATCGGCTCGTCGTCGCCCTCCAGACGAATTTCGCAGACGCTCGACATGGCCGAGAACGAAAACCCGTATGAATCCATGGTGGCGATGTTGCTCCGACCGGAACAGCCAAGCAGCGCGTCGGCAAGGTGCATTCTTCAGAACCGCTTGTTCAAGCCGAGCTGGAAGAACGATGCCTTGAACGGGTCGATTCCAGGTGAGCCCTGCCCGCCGACACGCCAATTCGAGCGCTGCTCGTATCGCTCGAACTTCACGTCGCTTGACCAATCGGGCGTAAGTTGCACGCCGAGCTTCAACCCGAGGGTGATCGCACCGAACGCCGAGAGCCGCTGGTCTGGTGAAAGGTAGCGCTGCGGGTTGGTGAAGTAGCCCTGCGGGTACGGCGCACCGACATCGGGGTCGTAGACCGGGTCGTAATAAAAGTTCGCTGCGCTTTGCGAATAGAGACGCAGCGAAGGCGTCAACGTGAAGCGTGTCGCGAACGGCTGCACCCACTCGACCCCGAGCGTGTGCGCCTTGATCCCGAAGGTGTCGCTGTAGTGGCGATAGCTTGTTCGCGCCGTCGCGCCCAGGTCGGCGAAGTGGTGGTTCCAGCGCGTCAGAAGGATTTTCTGGTCACGCCGGTCGGGCCGGATGTCGGGGTCTTTGTACGGATCTGAGTAGTAGCCGCGGCCGCGGTTGAAGGTCAGGTTGACCTGCACCAAGTCGTTGGCAGTGAGCGCCTGCGTGACGCCGACGATCACTTCGCCGGTGCGCTTCTTCTCGCGCAGCGCCGGGTCGTTGGTCGAACTGATCTTGTCCGACGAATAGCCGATGCCGGTGTTCCAGGTTCGGTTGCTGTCTTCGCTGGAGAAGCTCGCTTCCAACGCCACGGCACTGCTGTCGTAGTCGTGTTCCTTGGACTTGCTCACGCCGAGCGACCACGACGAACGCTCGAAGTAGCGCGTGACCTTGACATCGGCGGCATGGCGCTCGTCGCTCATCTTCAGCGTCGCGCCCGAAATCGCACTGTGGTAGCGCGGCGTGGCGCCCGAGACACTGTCGGACACCAAAGACCCCTCGACCGCCCACTGGCTGGACAAGGGCGCGAGCACGTAGATTGACGGCGCCTTGACCTTGATCCGATCAAGTCCGGGTTGGGAGTCTTGGTACTGCAGGTACTTGACCGAAACCTGACCGTGTTCGGGTGCGTTTTCGGCGTGGGCCATGACGCCGGGCAGCGCCAGCGCCGCTGCGATGATTGCACCGGCTTTGTCGCGCGGGTTAGTTGCAGCCACAACCGCCCCCTCCCACGCCATAGCCGCCGGAGGCGTTTTCTTTGCTGCCGTAGATGTGCTGGACGAATCGCTGGTCGAGCGGGTCGGCACCCATGGTCATCTCGGGCTTGGACAGATTGCCCTTCTCCCAGGGCTGTGGGGGGCTGATCGCGCAGCCGCCGAGGGCGACGACGCCCAGCAATGCGCAAGCGAAGGTAGAGCCACGGAGCAAAGAGTTCATCGGCATTCCAGAGGTTGGAGTTAACAGGTAGAAATTAAGAGGTAGAGCTTCAGAGGTTTAGAACCAGAGGTTCAAAGATGGCTGGCGAAAAATGGGGCAAAGCAAGTCACTTGGCGCTCAGTGCCGAGGCGATGCGTGACTCAAGCTCCTGTCGGTCTTCGTCCTTGAAGCCCTTGTGAGCGGCGAAGACCTTGCCGTCGCGCCCGATGAGGTAGGACGAGGGCATGCCCTTGACGTCGAAGCGCCGCGCGCTGTCGCCCTTCGCGTCGAACGCGACGGTGAATTGCGCTGGCACCTCGGCGAGAAACTTGTCGGCGGCGTCGCGCTTGGCGTCAAGGTTCACGGCGACGATCTCGAAGCCCTGCGCCCCGTATTTCGACTGCAGCGCATTCATGAAAGGAAAGGATTGCTTGCAGGGCCCACACCAAGAGGCCCAGAAGTCGACGTACACGACCTTGCCCTTCAGAGCGGCAAGGTTCACGGCCTCTTTCAATCCGGGCAAGTTGAGTTCTGGCGCGACTGCGCCGGCATCCAGCGCCCAAGCCGAAGGTGAACTCATGAGGGCCACGCAAACAGCTGCGGCGCGCGTTGCGGAAACGATGGACAGGATGTTCATACAGGTCTCTAGGTGAAGTGAAAGTGAGTCGTCATGGACGCAGGGATCGCCGCCACAGCAAGACACCGGCGGCCAGTGCGGCAAGCAGCCACAACATCGGGTCGACCAGCGTGTCGCCCCGAGCGATTGAACAGCCTCCCGCGCCTTGGTTGGACACGGCCGACGTTGGCGTCGGTGTCGGTGCCGGTGCAGCCGGGTCAACAGGAGCAACCGGAGCAACCGGAGCAGCAGCAGCCGACCTGACCGCCTGAATCGAAACTTGCAGCGCAGCCGCCGCGGCATTGGTCGTGATTTCGAGCGTGCCGGTTTCACTGGCGGCCGTGGCATTCGACCACCCAACGTTCATCGTGCAACTCTGGCCCGGCATCAGGTCGAAAGGCGCAACAACGCAGCCACCGCTGGCAGGCGCATCCAGACTGAACGAGCCCATCGCGACGCGCAGTGCGGTGACGCGCAGCACGGCGCTCCCGGTGCTTTGCAGCGTGATCGTTTGCGAAGGCACGCTGGCGCCGCTTCCCGCCAGGCTGATCGCGGCTGGCACCACCGCTGCACCCGGCTGAGCCGCCGCGGTGCCGTTGCCGGTGAGGTTGACATCAGGCGGATTGGTGCCGCTTGAGGCGACTTGCAAGAGGCCCGCACGTGCGCCAGCCGCGCCGGGTTGAAACGCCATCACGACCGTGCACGACGCGCCCTGCGCAATGGCGGCATTCGGCGCGCAGGTGCTGGCACCGCCCACCGAAAAGTCGCCAGCCTGAGAGCCGGAGATCACCAGCTGTTGAAGCGTGACAGCGCCCGGCCCTTGGTTGGACAGCCGCAGCGTCTGCGACAACGGCGTGGCACCCACGCTGGCATCGCCGAACGCGAGCGACGTGACAGCGGGTGCCCACGAAAGCACCGGCGACGCCGCCACGCCGGTGCCCGAGAGCGACACCGTGTGCGGCGAACCGACTGCGTTGGACGCGACCGACACGTTGCCCGCCGCTGCGCCCGCGGCCGTCGGCGTGAACGTGGACGAGATGACGCAACTCGCCCCGGTGTTCAGGCTGGCGCCGCAGTTGTGCGACACGCCGAATGGCGCGGTGGCCGAAATGCTGCTGATGATCAAAGCCGCCGAGCCGCTGTTGGTGAGCGTCGCCGTGCGCGCAGTCGATGGCACCGCCACGGTTTGGTTGCTGAAGGCCAGCGCAGCCGGAGCCAGGCTCACCGCCGGCGCAAGCGCAGGCGCTCCGGTCCCCGACAGGCTCAGCACTGCCGAACCATTGCTGGCATCGGAGCCGACCGTGAGCGTGGCGGTGCGTGCGCCCGATGCCCCAGGCGCGAACGCGAAGCCGATGGTGCATGCCGCACCGAGAGCCAGCGTCCCGGTGGCAGTGCAGCTGCCCGAGCGCAGGAAGTCGCCTGCCGCTGTGCCGGTCAGGCTCAGCGCGTTGAAGGTGAGCACGGCTGCGCCGCTGTTGCTGACGGTGACGCTTTGCACCGCGCTCGAACTTCCAAGGCCTTGCGATGTGAAGACCAGCGTCGACGCATTCAACGAGATCGCTGGCTGCGGCGAGGCGGTGCCGGTGCCGTTGAGCGCCACTGCCGTCGGCGAACCGGCGGCGTTGTGGGTGATGGCAAGGCTGCCGGTGCGCGCACCGACAGCTGTCGGCGCGAATGCGATCCTGACGGTGCACGATGAGCTTGCCGCGACGCTTCCGCCCACCGCGCAAGTCGAGCCGGTGGCGATCTGGAACTCACCGGCCTGTGCGCCGCCAAGTGTCGACCCGCTGATCGCCATCGTCGCATTGCCGGTGTTGCTGATCGTGATCGTCTGCGCTGCCGAAGTGACGTTGACGGTCTGGCTGAAGCTCAGCGTGGACGGCGAGACGCCGATCACCGGATTCAGCGCGACGCCCATCCCGGACAAGCTGGTGCTGCTTTGACCGCCGCTGGCGTCGTGCGTGATCACGAGGTTCGCACTGCGCGCACTGGCGGCTGTCGGCGTGAAGGTCAGGTTGACCGTGCAGCTGCCAGTGGCCCCGACGGCGACACCGGCGGCGCAACTGCCGCCCGAAATCGCGAACTCGGAACTGCCAGTGCTGAGCGCAATGATGTTCAGCGGCGCGTTGCCCGTGTTGGAAAGAATCGCCGTCTGCGCTGCACTGGTCGAGCCGACGTTGGCGTTGCCAAACGTGAGCGACGTGGTCATTGAGGCGACCGGCGCAGCCGCAGCAGTGGCGGTGCCGCTCAGTGCAATTGCATTCGGGCTGCCGGCCGCGTTGTGCGTGATCGACAGCGATCCGCTGCGAGCCCCCACCGCACCGGCACCTGGCCGCAACGCAACCGACACGTTGCACGAGGCGCCACCAGCCACCGTGCCACCTGCGCTGCAGGTGCCACCCGCGACGACGAAGTCGGCGGCGTTATTGAGCGTGATCGCCGAGATCGACAAGGCGGCGTTGCCGGTGTTGCTGACGGTGATGTTTTGGGCTGCGCCAGTTGTGCCTATCGCTGCGGAGCCCAGCGCCAACGATGTGGTCGAGACACTCGCCACAGGTGCCTGCGCGACTGTGGCAGTTGCGCTGCCACTCAAAGTGATCGCCACTGGCGACAAGGTGTTGTTGCTGGCAATGCCGAGCGTTCCGGTGCGCGTTCCGGCGGCGGTGGGGGCAAAGCTCACAAGGACGGTGCAACTCTGCCCGGTGGCCAGCGTGGCGGCGCAGGTGCCCCCGGCACGCGCGAAATCACCGGTCGTCGTGACAGTCAAGCTGCTCAGCGCGTAGCCCGCCTTCAGGCTGGCATAGACCGTGACCAGTTGCGTGGCAGAGGTGCTGCCCACCGCCGTCGACCCAAAGCTAAGTGAGGTCGGCGTATTGCCGAGGTAAGCGGCGATGTCGGCAACATCTTGCGGCGACATCGTGCTCAAGCGGCCCATTCCGCTGTTGTTGCTGTTGATGTTGCTCTGGATCCAGGCCCGCGCGTTGCGCGCATTGAATATCTTGCTGGCGTTGCTGGTCAACGGCGTGGTGGTCTGATGGCAACCCGACGTGGCGCAGCTGGGCGCGAACAGCGCTGCACCGTGGGCCGGGTCATCGGCGTGCGCCGAGGACATTGCCATCGCAGCCAGCGAAGCTGCGGCCAACAAGCGTTTGATGTGATTCAAGGTGAGGTGGCTCATACAGATTCAATCAGGCAGAAAGTCAGGCAGGCAGTCAGGCAGACAGGAGCGGGCTGGCGACAAACAGCCAGATGGCATTGAACAAGGCATGAAGCGCGACACAGGGCACCAGGCGACGCCGCCCCTGATACACCGCACCAATGAGCAACGCTGGGAGAAACGTCAGCGCGCCCCAGACACCTGGATGTTCGAACAAGTGGGCCGCAGCGAACACCGATGCGGTGAACAAGTTGATCGCAAACCGCGCGCCCGGAGCAGAGCCGCAGCGAGTCAGCAATGCATGCTGGATGCCGCCCCTGAACACTGTCTCTTCCAGCAGCGGAGCCAAAACGAGCAGCGCGACCAGTGGCGCAGGCGTCACGATCAGCGCGACCAGCGCGACCAGTGCAATGCTCACCGAGAACCACAATGTGGCTGGTGTTGCAAACAAGTTTGAGAAGTGAACGACACTGAGTCTTGACATGGCCACATCGTATGGGAAAATTTCCCATTAATGTTCGACAAATTCTTGTCTGTTTGTTACGAGACCCGCGACCGTGAATTTTTCATGCGGCACAACCCCAGCTGATATCAGGACAGCGCCGCTATCGCTTTTGCGGGCCTGGGGTTGCGCATGACCGCCAAGCGCCCGGCGGCAACGCCATCACTTGCGCCTGAGCAGGCTGTGTCTGTGGATGCAGCTGTGACTGCGGCCGGAGAGGAGCACGCGGCACTTGCGCTGCGAGAGGCAGCTGTGCTGCTGGCGCCGATCGCTCGATGGCTGCTTCGCAACGGCGTGGGCTACGGCGCCGTGGCAGAGCAATTGAAGACGGTGTTTGTCGACGCTGCACGTGCCGAATTGGCGCGCTCACCGGGGCGGGGCAAGCTCACTTTTTCGTCGTTGAGCACCCTGTCAGGCGTGCACCGCAAGGATGTGCGCGCGATCGAAAGCCAATCCGGTGAGCGCGGCAGCGCAGCGATGCCCAATCGCGGCATTCCGCTCGCGTCTGAGGTCTACACACGCTGGGTCACGGCCCGCCGATATCGACTGCGCAGCGGCGAGCCGAAGCCGTTGCCGCGCAGCGGTGCGGGCATCACGTTCGAGAGCTTGGCCCGCGAACTGTCGCAGGACGTCCACCCGCGCACCGTCCTCGACGAGTTGCTGCGCCTCGGCTTGGTCCGACTCGACGGCAACGTCGTCACGCCACTGAGCGCCGCTTTCACGCCGAGCAGGCAACTTGAAGATTCGACCGCGCTGTTTGCCGCCAACGTCGGCGATCACATTGCCGCCGCCGTGGAAAACCTGAGCGCAGACAAGCCGCCGTTCCTGGAGTACGCGGTGTTTGCAGACGAACTGGGCGCTGAGTCTGTGGCCATGCTGCAAAAAGAAGCTGTCGCCATGTGGGCCAAGTCGTTTGAAGCCTTCGTGGCGTCTGCTACCGAACGTGTTGCCGCCGATGCGGCGCTGCCCACCGCCGCGCATCATCGACTGCGATTCGGAACCTACTTTTACAGTGAACCTCAGGCTCTTGAGAAGCAGGTCGAGCTCTCCACAACACAGCCCGCCAAGACGGCGCGACAAAGGAAAAAAACATGAGTCAGACAACATCCCGAGCCGCCGCGCTCACTCTGATGCTCGTCAGCGCGGTGGCGCTCGTCGTCTCGGCGTGCGGCGTCGGGTCTGGCGGAACGGGCTCGCCCCAAAGTGCCTCGGCCCAAGGCACGGTCAACGGATTCGGCAGCGTGATCGTCGACGGCGTTCGTTATGACGACAGCATGGTTGCAACGACGCGCGAGGACGAACCGGGCGCGCAGACGCGCACCCAGTCGGTGCTCGGCGACACGGTCGAGGTCGCCTACGAGTCCGCCAATGTCGCGAGTCGAGTGCTGGTCGACCCCGCCCTGATCGGCAGCGTCACCAGCGCCAGCGGCTCCAGCGGCTTTGTCGTTCTGGGGCAGCAGGTTCTGGTGAACAACGACGCCGCGCGCGGACCGATCACGCAGTTCAGCGGCGGCTACACCGGTGCGGGGTCGGTGACCGTCGGCAACGCGGTGGAGGTTCACGGCGTGATCGTTCGACAGACCACCGGTTTCTACATCCAGGCCACCCGCGTGGGTCGGCTGGCGGCGTTGCCTGCCTACCTCAAGGCGACCGGTCTCGTCAGCTTGCCGAGTGCGGGCTCGCTGAACCTGGGCGTGCTTCGCGTCGACATCTCGACCGGGCGCGTCCTGCCCCAAAACAGCCTGCCGACGACTGGCGCAGTGGTGTCTTTGCTTGCACCGGCGTCGTCGCTTGTCGCAGGCAACGCACCGCGCCTCACGGCGGCGCAGGTGCGAGTCAAGCGGACCGGTTCCGACGGAGAACAGGTGGCCACGGGCGGCATCGTCACTGGCCTGGACAGCACCGGCAAGCGCTTCGTGCTCGGGGGCGTCAACGTGGCCTACGGCGCTGCGACCGTGACGCCCACCAACGCGTCATTGGCCAACGGCAGCTATGTGCGAGTCAGTGGCCAAGTTGTGGCAGACGGATCGGTGCAGGCCGCATCTGTCACCGTGCGCGACGGCGTCGGTCAGCCGGAAGCCGAACTGCGCGGCAACATCAAGGGCTATGTCGCAGCGTCCAGGACATTCACGGTTCGCGGCACGGCGGTCAATGCAGCTTCGGCCGTACTGGAGGGTTGCCCAGCCAGCGGCCTTGCGGAAGGGCTGTCGGTCGAGGTCGAAGGCCGGCTCGGACCGACGGCCGTGATCGCGACGAAGGTGCAATGCGGCGCCGAGACAGCCGACGCGACGGTCGAGCGCACGGGGCCGGCGAGCGCAGTCGACATCGGTGCGCTGAGCTTCGTGGTCACGCCGACTGGCGGCGCATCAGTCAGTGTTCGCTGGACGGCGACGACCTACTTCGCTCACGTCACCCCGTCCACCCTGGCAGGTAGGCGGGTTCATGTGTCGGGCAAGTTGTCGGCAGGGGTGTTGACAGCGCAGACCATCGAAGGCGAGTGAAGGGGAACAGCGAGCTCAACGGCGATCACAACGTCAAAGCCTAAGCCACCAAGCCCGCTATCGCTGATCTGAGCTCAGCACGTCAACTGAAAATCCAGTCCATCGGTGTCCGTGAAATTGGGGAACTTCAGCTTCAACCTCGCCGAACTGCTTCGCTCAGGCTCGCGGCTTGAATTCCATCACCCAGTTGGGCTCCCAGATTTCGCCATCGTCGGCCGAGAAGGCTTGCTCCCAGCGGGGTGTGCCATCCGGCTTCACTTGCCAGAGGAAGCGCACCATGATTGGCTTGCCCTGGTAGTTGTCTTTGGCGTAAAAGGTGCCCACACCGCCGACGAACTGACCATGCATTGGCACGTCGAGCGTGCCGGGGTGGCGGCCGTCGAGCCACCAGATCGACCACTTGCGGCTGGCGCGGTCGAAGCTGCGCACCGTCATCGCGCAGTAGGGGTCACCTGGCAGCGCCAAGTAGTTGTCGTCGCAGTTGCCCATGCCACCCAGCGTCTTGCGGGTGGAGGTGGTGCCGGTGAATTCTTCCCACACGGTAGAGCCCACCAGGCGGTCTTTGAGGCGGCGGTGCGCCACCTGCCACTCGCCAATGAAGAAGTCGAAATCGGAAGCTGAGGACATGCTCGTTTTCTTTCGGGTCAGAACAAACGAATAGGGCAGTTGATCATCAACTGCATGTTGTTAAACGACTTGCTGGGCTACTGCGCGTCGATGCGGGTGCGGTACACATAGAACGAGATCTTGGTGCCTTTGAACTGGCCGTCTTGCACAATTTTGCACAGGGTAGATCGACTTCACCGCCCATTCCCTGTGGCCGCCGCGCAGGTACTCGCCGTTTTTCCAGTGCAGGGCCAGTCGCCGTATTCATCGCGTTGCTGCAACACGCCGTACAAAGCGCTAGTCGCGACTTCCAAGCGCTGGTTGTCGCCAATCTCAATGCGCGACGCGCTCTGCCCGGCATTGCCCGGCAAGGTCAGCGACGACACCGCCACACCCGCCGTGCGCAGGCCGATCTCGGGCACGAGTTCTGCCAACTCGCCAAGGCCCGCCAGCGCGCGGCCGAACCAGTGCGCGCCTTGGGCCATCAAGGCCTCAAGTGTCCAGACTTCACCGACAAGTGCTGCCGACGCAAGCGCTGTGCTGGCCCGCAGCGCAGCCGCTGTGTTGGCAGCGATTTGTTCCGCTGTCATGCGTGGCACAACCACCACGACGCGTTCGAGCTGGAGCACGTCAAGGTATGAAGGCGCGGCCGCCTGGCTCACCAGGGTGTCCACACCCGCAGCCGAGACACGCCAGTAGACGACGCCCGCTTCGTCCAGCAAAGCGGTCACCCGCGCGTTCGCCGGTAGCAGCGACGGGTTGGGGTACGGCGGCTGAACATCGTCGAACGCGAGCAGCGTTCCCACAGGCGCAGTGGCTGCCGCGGCGCGAAACACTTCTCTGCCATCGGCGGCAATCCACAGCAGCGTTGCAGGCGTTGGCGTTCCTGGTGTTTCAGGATTTGCAGGCGCTTGAGCGCCTGTAGGCGTTGTGGGCGATGTTGAGGTTGTGGGCGATGTGGGCGCTACTGGGTTTGCAGGCAATACAGGCACCGGCTCCGCCCGCCCGTTTTCATCAACCTGCGGTTGGCCGACAGGCCCAGGTTGCCCCGCTGGACGCACGTCAATTTGCCCCAGCACATCCCCCAAGAACGCACTGGCAAACGCTTGGTTCGGGTCACCCGGCGTGGCCACCGCGCGGATGGCTGAGCCCACCATGCGGGCGAAGGTCTTGGCTGCCGCAGCTTCCATTGGGCTCATCGCATTGGTGACCAGTGCGGCGTCTATGCCTGCCAGCATCTGACTCGCCACCTCTTGGCCCAAGGCACTGGCAAATCCTGCCAGCGCACCGTCTTTGAAGCTGCCGCCCAAGGCAGCTTGCACCAAGCCTTGCACGGCGGTGCCTGCGGCCACTTTGCCAGCAAATTCCAATGGCCCCAACACGGTTCCCAGGCCGTTGAGCAGCCCGGCTGTCAGTGCGCCACTCAGTGCCCCGCGCAGCACGTTCTTGATGCTCAGGTTGTCGTGCATGAGCCCACTGGCGATGGAGGTGGTGGCACCGACCGCCGCCGCTGTGGCCACCACCGGCACCAGGCCGACGCCGCCGTAGCCCAACCAGCCCATGGCCCCTGACGTGGCGATGCCCACGCCGATGATGATGCCCGCCTGCGCGGCGATCTCGAACGGGCTGTCGTCGTGCGCGACGTTGGTCTGCGCGGTGGACCAGCCTGCATCGAAGTCAAACCCCACCGATTCGATGTGGTGCAGGTCGGGCGGGTCGCTCAGCTCGATCTGGGCCAGCTCGCGGTGGCTGAAGCCGGCGTAGCTGTTGCCTAGGCCCGGTCTACTGATTGCTCACTTGAGTGCGGTCCCGCCCTCGGTAGTTCAACGCAAGGTTCACTTCACTTCACGCTGGGGTCATTGCTGGCGGTGTACATCCGGCGCATCTCGTCCCAGGTGCCGGACTTTTCGCTGAGCGCGCTGCTGGTGGCATAGAGCATGTCCTCGGCTTCCTTGCGCCTACCCTCCTTGACCATCGTCATGCAGTCGCGGATGGTGGACTCGACCAATTCGGTCAACCCAAGTTTGG
This sequence comes from Burkholderiales bacterium, assembly GCA_025358485.1. Classification (GTDB taxonomy): domain Bacteria; phylum Pseudomonadota; class Gammaproteobacteria; order Burkholderiales; family Burkholderiaceae_C; genus JANYJJ01. The sequence goes on from JANYJJ010000150.1 coordinate 41,529, forward strand.
CAACGTCGGCCTTTGCCTGCTCGTAATCCAGCAGGATTCCCGGGTAGGCCTCGGTATAAAAGTGATGCCTGTCTTCGCCGTTTGCGAGGGGCAGAGCCACCGCGAGAGCAGCCAATCCAACTTCCAGCTCTTGAATTTGTTTTTTACCCATCATGGTTTCCTCGTTGGTCGGACTGGTGTCTTGACCGAAATGTTGCCCACTGGTGTCGCAACAGTTCCTGATTGACTGCCGGTGTAGCGAAAGAAATCTTGCAACTGCTTCGGAACGATACCGTCATTAACGTAAGAAGATTTACCGTCGATCCAGTGCCGATAGTTAGGCCCGAAGTCGATCAGAACATCGGGCCTTATGTATTGGCCACTGCCCTGGAGGTCATAAGCCCAGCGGTTCGATGCAACGATCTGGCCCGGGCCTTCCGTTACGCCGATAGAACTCAAATAGACCGCCACAGTTTTCTTGGCAATTTCATCCGCAAATAATCCAATCTGCAATCGCTGCGGCATATCCACCGGAAAACGCAGTCTTTCCCCGTCGGCCAAACGCTGTGTAGCCTTCTCAAAGCCATCCTTGAACGCCGCCTGATACCGCTGTTCAATATTGCTGATCAACGCATCCGGCGAGATCCGCGCCGTGCCCACCGAGGTGACGGTAAAGGTCTTGGTGTCCAGCTCGATCACGCCTTGCCGTCGCAGATCAAGCAATCGCACCGCGTTCGCATAGCGGTCGGCCATGTCCACCGTGTCAAAGCCGATGCGTCCATTGGCGTCTATCGATGCCTTCACGCCAAGGCTTTGCGGCGTCACGTCGAAACCGCTTTGCGCCAACGTCGTTTGCATGCGTTTGATCTCGCCCAGCAAACGGCCTTCTGCCAGCAATGGCCCCAACAGCTTGATGTCGCGGTAAGCCTCAGGAATCAAACCAAACGCATCGCTGGGCGGGGCCCCACCCAACAGCTCAAACGCCAAGTTGGCGCGGTTGTTGATGTTGAGCTGCAAGCCCTCGCCTGTGGTGCGCGGTGGTTGCGGGGCGCGTGCTCCGCCGGGGCCTGCAAGCAACTCGAACTCATCGGCTCCGTCGTACCCCACCTCAGCCACCTCAATTTGAGACGGGCCTTCTGCCAGCAACTGCTCATAGCGCTGCTGGGCAAACGCAACCGGATTCAAATCAGGCTGTGCCGCCGCCAACTCAATGCCTTCTTGCACCGCAGCCTGGAACTGCGCGACGGTGTCGGCCGACAAGCGCAAGCCCGTGCCGCCGTCGGTGCCAGCGCCTGCGCCTGCGCCTGCGTTCAGGTTCCAAGCGATATCGAAGGCGACGTCGCTGTGCTGGGTTGGGGGCGTCTCAACTGCAACTGCAGGTGCTACTGGATTTGCAGGCAATGCAGGCACCGGCAACGCCCGCCCGTTCTCGTCAAACTGCGCTTGGCCGACAGGCCCGGGTTGCCCGGCTGACGCAGGTCAAGCTCGACGATTACTTCCCCCAAAACCGTATTTTCAAAAGCCTGCCCCGAGCCATCTGAGTTAGCGACCTCGGCGGACGTGTTCGAGCCGTTTAGCTGGGCGTCAACGCAGCGGCGTCAAATTCAAGACGTTATAAATCTTGACCATCAAGCTTTGCCTCGGCTCGCGCTCGCCTCGGTCGAAGGACGCGATGGCCAGCGCGAGGTGCTCGTCGATGACGGCGACGTTGTCGAAGTCACGCTTGATGCGGGGCTTTATTTCTGCCCACAGGCCGAGCATTTCGGAGCGGTGCCGCGCGTAGCCGAGTTTGTCCCAATCGGGATAGTTGTCCGGCGCATTGATGGTGCCGCTAACAACGTTCTCTCTAAAAAACTGCATTTTTTTCGCGAGCGACGTCATGGCTTTTTCGCAATCGGAAGAAGCGACTTGCGTTAGCGCAGCGGCGTCAAGTTCAAGACGTTGTAAATCTTGACCATCAAGCTTTGTCCGGGCTCGCGCTCGCCTCGGTCGAACGACGCGATGGCCAGCGCGAGGTGCTCGTCGATGACGGCGACGTTGTCGAAGTCACGCTTGATGCGGGGCTTGATTTCTGACCAAAGGCGCAGCAATTCCGAGCGGTGGCTTGCATAGCCTAGGGTGTCCCAATCCGGATAGTTGTCAGGAGCTCGTATCGTACTTCTAACGACATTTTCAGCAAATCGTTCAAGCGTTTCGGCGAGCGACATCATGGTTTTTTCACAATCAGAACAGGAGGTCGAATAGTAGATCGCGGCACGACGTAGGCACCTCCGAGCTGATCTGGGCGGACGATGACCGTGTCGTTCGGGATGATCACGTTCCAGCGTCGCAATTGATCGGTGTAGCCATCCTTGCGAGACAGCGTCACATCCGACAGCAGCCCGCTGCCGATGCGTAAATCAGGGATGCCCACCAAGCCGCCGCCGCGGATGTAACGGTTCACTGCATACGATTCCGAAACTCGTGAATCTTCGATGCCTTGAGCCACACCGAACTGTCGCAACTCAGCCCTAGTTTGGCGGTCCGTAAACGCGCCCAGCGTCAACATGTAGTCGTTGTTTTTCAACGGCAATTGCCCCGTAGCAATCAACATCTTTCCGCGCTCGAACGCATCATTTGCAGCTTGCTGTTGCACCTGCAAGACCCGGGTCTCGAACTCCTGCACCGTCATTTGCGTTTTTCCGATGCGCACCGCTTGGTAGTTCTCGCCCCAGTTCGCACGCAGGCGCTGGTCGCGGACAAATGCTTCGTACCCTTTCGTCAGCTTGTCCAAGGTCGCACCGTAGTCACGGCGTGTGCCATTGGCGTCGATCTGCGTTTCATACCCTTCGGGCACGTTGGTCATGCCAGCGCTGCGCATGGCTAGGCGCATCCCGTTGAGTTTTGATTCGGCCTGGAGCGACTGCAGCTTGTCGAGGTCGCCCTGCAGCGCTCGCATCGGCTCGAACAAGCCCGCAACGTCGGCGGACGCATTCAACGCTGCGTCGAAGTTTCGGTTCGTCACCGCCTGGATGGGTGCGCGTGCCGCGCTCGCACTCCCACTCGCACCCCCGCCAGTTTCCAAACGCAGGTCGTCCAGGGTCAGCAACGAATCTTCACGCGCCTGCTGCGCGCGCAGTTCTTGATCCAGCGCACGTTCAACATCGGCGATGCGTGACTGCAACTGCGCCGGTGACCAGCTTGCCGAGCCCGCAATGGGTTGCGACAAGGTCTGCGCCGGGTCGCGCCACACGGTGTCGAATGCGATCAGGCCTGCTTCCTCAGCGCTCAAACCTTGGCTTTGCAACCGATCTTGCAACTGCGACATCTGCTGTGCCATGGGCAAGGATTCGTCGATCACACCGAGCATCAAAAAGCCGTCGTCGTCAAACGCGGCCGATGGCGTCGCGGCAGTAGGTGGAGAAGGAATCACCACAGGGTCGACTGAAACATTCGGCTGCTCAGGCTGACGCACGTCAATCTGCGCCAACAAATCCCCCAAGAACGCACTGGCAAACGCTTGGTTCGGGTCACCCGGCGTGGCGATCACGCGGATGGCTGAGCCCATCATGCGGGCGAAGGTCTTGGCTGCCGCAGCTTCCGTCGGGCTCATCGCATTGGTGACCAGTGCGGCGTCTATGCCTGCCAGCATCTGACTCGCCACCTCTTGGCCCAAGGCCCCGGCAAACCCTGCCAGCGCACCGTCTTTGAAGCTGCCGCCCAAGGCAGCTTGCACCAAGCCTTGCACGGCTGTGCCTGCGGCCACTTTGCCAGCGAATTCCAATGGCCCCAACACGGTTCCCAGGCCGTTGAGCAGCCCGGCTGTCAGTGCGCTACTCAGTGCCCCGCGCAGCACGTTCTTGAGGCTCAGGTCGTCGTGCATCAGCCCACTGGCGATGGAGGTGGTGGCTCCGACTGCTGCGGCTGTGGTCATCACCGGTACCAAGCCGACGCCGCCGTAGCCCAACCCGGCCATGGCGCCTGACGTGGCGATGCCCACGCCGATGATGATGGCCGCCTGCACGGCGGTCTCGAACAGGCTGTCGTCGTGGGCGACGTTGGTCAGTGCGGTGGACCAGCCTGCATCGAAGTCAAACCCCACCGGTTCGATGTGGTGCAGGTCGGGTGGGTCGTTCAGGTTGATTGGGGCCAGCTCGCGGTGGTTGAAGCTGTTGGTGGCGTCGCTGCCGCGGCCCAGGCCTGACTGACCGAATGCGGCACCGGCTGACCAGTCGAATGTCCAGTTGGGGTTGTCAAACGCCATGCGGGTGACCGCAGGTCGGCTGAACTCTTGGTTTGCTGGATCGACCGTGGAGTGGCTGGCGCCGCAGTGCTCGGCAAAGGCTTGGTGGGCCAGGCCGGGTTGTTTGAGGTACCAGGCGGTGAACAGGTCGGGGTCGAAGACGCGTTCGAATGGGGCCCATGCTGCACGGGTGGCGGGTCCGGACAGCTGGATGCCGCCGTCGTCATAGCTGTCGGGGCTGCTGAAGCTGGTCAGCTCCAGGGGCCGGTCGACCCAGCCCGGGCTGGTGCTGTTGGCCTGGGCATCAAGCAGGGCTTGGCCGTACTGGGCGCGCACAGACTGCATGGCGGTGTCCAGGCGGCTGAGTTGGGCAAAGCGGTTGGCTCCGTACAGGCGAACTTGCTCTTGTGCCAAGGGGCTGGTGGCGGTGGCTGCTGCGTTGTTTGCCGAGCCGGGCGTGTCACCAAATGCTGCAATGAGCGCTGCGATCTGTGGGTCGGCCAGGTACAGGTCGGTCATGCCGAGTTGCTGCGCGCTGGCCATGGCACCGCCGGGGGGCGGGGGGCCGATGTGGGGGGTGTTGGCAAATGCAATGGCTTGCGCGTTCACATCCGCAGGCCCGTTCGACGCTTGGGTCGCGGCTTCAAGGCGTGTGTCTGAGATGACCAGCGTGCGCAAGTCGGGTTGGTCGGTGAAGACGCTGGCTGCGCTGGTGCTGTAAGACGATGCCAGCGTTTGCAGTTCAGCGCTGGGTTGGGCGGATGCTTTGGCGAAGTAGACGTCTGCAAACGCGGCTTCGCTGAATTCGAGCCACACGCCCGGGGGGGCTTGCATGATGGGACTGCCTGTGTCCCAGCCGACCACCACGTCGGGCGCGTCGGGGTCGCGCACATTCGCCACCAATGCGTTGGTGGGGCCGTAGCTCTGGCCGCTGTCGTCGAGATATGAACTGGTGAATGCACCGACCCAGCCGGGGCCGATGTCGCCGAAGACGGGGATGTTGCTTTGGGCCAGTGCAAGTGCGGCGCGGTAGTCGGTGCGCAGCGCTGTCAGGGCGGTGTCGCGGGTTTGCAGCCATGCGGCGCTGACGGGGCGTTCGTTGGGGCTGGCTGGGGCGGGTGCAGTGGCGGGTGCGGTGGTGGGCGCAAACGCGGGTGCAGTGACGGCAGCGGCGGGCTTAGGCGTGGGTGCAGCCGTAGCTGCGAGCGCGGCTTTGAGCGGGCCTGCCATCGTCGGTGCCAGCTTGGGTGCCGGGGGCGGTGCCTCGGCCACCACGCGATTGGGCGGGAAGTACGGGTCGTTTCGGACGGTGATGAGGCCGGTGGAGCCGGGCCGAGACTCGGAGCGGGGTATGAATTTGCGTTGGTCACTTGCGCTGAGCACGAGTTCTGGGACGGGCACAGGCGGGGGCTCGGCGGGGGCTGCGGTGGTGATTTCGGTGGTGGTTTCAGCAGTGGCTTCGACTGCAACAGCAAATTCAGACGCGGTGACCGCACCGGCTGTCATGTCGCGGCTCAGTTGGGCGGCCGAGGCCAAGCTGGCTTTGGAGGCTTCGGCTTCGGCCTTGGCTTGTGCCACGTTGTGCTGACTCTGCAGGCGTTGCTGGTCGGCTTGGGTTTGAGCTTGCGTTTGAGCTTGGGTTTGAGCTTCGGTTTGGCCCGGCTTGAATGCGCGGGGCTGCGCGTGCCGATCTAAAGCGTCGTCATCGTCTTCCAGCATGCCGACACCGCTGCTGCTCACGTTTCGCTCGCGAAAGGATTTGTTCGCGCGAAAGGCGTCGCGTGCGAATTGGGACGGGTTGGAGCGGTTGAGTCTCATGGCAAGCACCTTGATGGGGCGCAACCAAACGACCGCGCGCACACGCGAGAGTTGACTACGTCAATGCGCTGGAGCTTTGCTAGGCTTTGCTGGAGGTGGTGAACGCCTGACCCGAAACAGCGCCCCCCCCGCCGCAAGGCTTATCGCTCTATCGTCAACGCCACACCCATGCCGCCGCCGATGCACAGCGAAGCGATGCCTTTCTTGGCATCGCGGCGCTGCATCTCGTGCAGCAAGGTCACCAGAATTCGGCAGCCCGATGCGCCGATAGGGTGGCCGATGGCAATCGCACCGCCGTTGACGTTGACATTGCGGGTGTCCCAGCCCATCTCGGTGTTGACGGCGCAGGCTTGCGCGGCGAAGGCTTCGTTGATTTCCAGCAGGTCGAGGTCAGCGGGCTTCCAGCCTGCGCGCTCCAAAGCCTTGCGCGACGCGTTGACGGGGCCCATGCCCATGGTGGCGGGGTCGAGGCCGCTGGTGGCGTAGCTGGCGATGCGGCCAAGCACCGGCAGGCCGAGTTGCGCGGCGCGTTGCGCGGTCATCAAAACCACACCGGCAGCACCATCGTTCAGGCCCGAGGCGTTGCCTGCGGTCACGCTGCCAGCTTTGTCGAAGGCGGGGCGCAGACCAGCCAAAACTTCGGCGTTGCTTTTGCGGTTGATGAATTCATCGGCGGCGAAAACAATCGGGTCGCCTTTTTTCTGCGCAATGCTGAAGGGCACGATTTCGTCTTTGAATTTGCCCGCGGCTTGCGCTGCGGCGGCCTTTTGTTGGCTGCCCAGCGCGAGTGCGTCTTGGGCTTCGCGGCTGACGGCAAACTTCTTGGCCACGTTCTCGGCGGTCACGCCCATGTGGTACTGGTTGTAGACGTCCCACAGGCCGTCAACAATCATGGAGTCGACCATTTTCCAGTCGCCCATGCGCATGCCGTCGCGCGAGTTGGGCAGCACGTGGGGTGCCAAGCTCATGCTTTCTTGGCCACCGGCAATGACGATGTCTGAGTCGCCGTCGCGGATGGCCTGCGCGCCCAACATCACGGCCTTCAAACCCGAGCCGCACACCACATTGATGGTCATGGCGGGCACGGCGTGGGGCATGCCGCTTTTGATGAGGGCTTGGCGCGCTGGGTTTTGGCCCACCCCGGCGGTGAGCACCTGGCCCATGATGACTTCGCCGATCTGGTCGCCCGTCAGTTTGGCGCGTTTCAGCAGTTCTTGGATGACGGCGGCACCGAGTTCGGTGGCGGGCACTTTGGCGAGTGAGCCGCCGAATTTTCCGACGGCGGTGCGGGTGGCGGCGACGATGACGATGTCTGTTTTTGAGGTCATGGGGGTTCCTGGTTTGCTAATGAGAAATGTTGTTTTGAGTGGGCACTGCTGTTTCGATCATCCTGATCTGGCGAAGGGTGTTTGGCGAAGCCCTTCGATACCTCAGGGCGAACGGGCTTGGCGCGGGCCCTTCCTTCGCTACCTCAGGACGGTCGGGGATGCCACCTCAGCGTGAACGTGTTTGGCGCGAGCCCTTCCTTCGCTACCTCAGGACGGTCGGGGATGCCACCTCGGGGTGAACGGGCTTGGCCGCCGGGCGCATCTTGTCACTTCAAACCGCCTTCGCTTTCACATAACGCCCCGGCGCGGGCTCGATCGCCTTGTGGGTTTTGTTGCCGGGTGCTTTGGGTGCTGCGATTCGTTTGCCTGCGTGACTAAGCAGCCACGCTGACCAATCTGTCCACCAACTGCCAGGGTGCTCGGTGGCTTTGTTGAACCATGCAGCGGCATCAACAGGAAGGGCCGCGCCACCGATCCAATGGCTGCGTTTTTTCTTCAGCGGCGGGTTGATCACGCCTGCAATGTGGCCCGACGCGCCCAACACGAATCGGCGCTTGCCTTTGAGCAAACCCACGTTGTGGTAGGCACCCTCCCAAGGCACGATGTGGTCTTCGCGGCTGGCATAAATGTAGGCCGGGGCGGTGATGGAGCCGAGGTCTACTTTCTCGCCGCACACCTCAAGCGCACCCGGCTGGCCGAGCTTGTTTTCCAAGTAGGTGTTGCGCAAATACCAGCAGTACATGGGGCCGGGCAAATTGGTGCCGTCGCTGTTCCAGTACAGCAAGTCAAATGCGGGCGGCGTTTCGCCTTTCAGGTAGTTGCCGACCACGTAGTTCCACACCAAATCGTTGGGGCGCAAGAAGCTGAAGGTGGTGGCCAGTTCTTGACCTTTCAGCAGGTTGCCGCCGTTCGGGCTGTTCGGGCCCAAAGTGTCTTCGCGCTTTTTCACCATGGCTTCGTCAATGAAGAGATCGAGCACGCCGGTGTTGGAAAAATCGAGCAAGGTGGTGAGCAGCGTGACGCTGGCCGCCGGATGCTGGCCGCGCGCTGCCAAAACGGCCAAGGCGGTGCTCAAGATGGTGCCGCCCACGCAGAAGCCGAGCGTGTTCATGGTCTTGGCACCGGTGATGGCTTGCACCACGCTGATGGCTTTGATGGCCGCCTCTTGGATGTAGTCGTCCCAAGTGCACTGCGACACGCTGTCGTCGGCGTTGCGCCAGCTCAGCACGAAGGTGCGGTGACCTTGCGCCACCGTGTGGCGGATCAGCGAGTTCTCAGGCTGCAAGTCCAAGATGTAGAACTTGTTGATGCACGGCGGTATGAACAGCATGGGCCGCTCAAACACTTGGGCGGTGAGCGGTTTGTATTCAATCAATTGGAACAAGGCGTTTTCGAACACGACGCTGCCTTCGGTGGTGGCCACATTGCGGCCCACTTCAAACTGGCTTTCATCGGTTTGCGAAATGTGGCCTTGTTGGGTGTCGTTCAACAAATGCTGCAAGCCTTGGCTCAGGCTGGCGCCTTGGGTTTGCACCGCTTTGGCGATGGCTTCGGGGTTCAGCGCCAAGCAGTTGCTGGGTGACGCCATGGCCACCCATTGCTGCACCGCAAATTGAATGCGGCTGCGCGTTTTGTCGTCGGCCTGAAGTTGCTCGGCCATTTGCGTCAGGGTGCGCGAGTTGAGCAAATACATTTGCGCGGTGAAGGCGGCAGCGGGGTTGCTGGCCCACTCGGCAGCGGCAAAGCGGCGGTCTGGGATCGCCACAGGAACATGAGCTGCAACTGCACCGTTTTGCAAACTCTGGTTCCAAATGGCAGTGGCTTGGGTGACGTAGTCGGTCTGCAACTTCAACAACGCGTCGGGCGGCAGTCTGACGCTGCTGAGCGTTTTGGCCAAGTCACCGGCACCGGATGTGACGGTCTTGAGTGCGTCTTCCACCATCGTGAAAGCTGGGGCCTTGGCGACAAAAATGGGCTTGTTTTTCACAGGTTTCCTAGGTTCGTTCACAGTGCCTCAACAGCGCGCGCAGGTCAAGCTTTTGAGCTTACCGGGCATTGACTGCCAACATGCGCCGCTACCCAACTCCATCCGACTCCATCCAACACTTCGCGCCAGCGCAGCAGCACTTCACCATGTATTTGATCGCAATTGCTTGGATGTATGTGGTGGTGATGATGACCGTGGCCGAGGCCACCAGTGCCAACGGCACGGTGTTGGGTGCGCTGTTCACCTTTGTGCTTTACGGCCTGCTGCCGCTGGGCATCGTGCTGTACATCTTTGGCACGCCTGGGCGCAAGCGGGCTCGTTTGAGTACAGAACTGGCGGAAGCGGCTGAAGCCACGAACTCGGCAAAGGCGGCAGAGGCGGCAGAACAGACAAAAGGAGCAAAGCCCTCAGTCAGTGCGCCACACGACGGCGACCATCCGGCCGGTGACGCCGTCACGCCGGTACGAAAAGAACCGTGACGGGTCGCTGGCGGTGCACCAGTTGCCGCCGCTGATGTGTTGGACGCCAACGGACTGCAACCGGTCGCGTGCCAGCTGCGGCAAATTGGCCCACCATTTGTTGGGATGCATCACATCCCGGGGCACAAAGGTCGGCGAGCCCGCTGGTGTCAACTCAGCGGGCACCACGTTGAAGGCCGTCAACACGTCGGAGCCCACTTCAAATTGCGTCGGCCCGATGCACGCGCCCAACCACACATGAACACGCTGCGGCTCGCAAGACGTGGCTTCGCACAATGCTGCCACCGTGGCCTCAATCACCCCGCCCGCCAAGCCGCGCCAACCGGCATGCGCAGCCGCCACGCCGCCTGGTGCGGCAAACAGCAGCGGCAAGCAGTCGGCCACTTGAGCGGTACAGGCAATGCCGCGCTCGGTGGTGAGGCAGGCATCGGCGGTGTGCTGCACTGATGAAACTTGCAGGTCGCTGGTGCTGAGTCGCACCACGCGCGTGCCGTGAACTTGGTTCAAGAAAACAGGCACGGCCGGCATGCAACTTTGCAACAAACTCAGGTTGCGCTGCACGGCCTGCGCATCGTCGCCCACGCCGTGTCGGATGTTCATGCTGTCATACGGCGCAACACTCACGCCGCCACGTCGCGTGGTCATGAAGGCACCCACACCTGAAGCTTGCCAATCGGGGCGCAGCCAGTCTGAATTCAAGAATGCGCCCGGGTCAAGTTGAAAGCGACCCACATTTCTGCGATGAAGCTTTCAGATTCATCAAGCCGACCGCGCCACCAGTTCCACCGCCAAGGTGGTCACCGAGCCGCTTGCGCCCAAGCTGGCGCGCATCACGTCGCCCACCACCACGGCGGCCACGCCTTCGGGGGTGCCGGTGTAGATCAAATCGCCTGGGGCCAAGTCCCATGCGGCGGACAAGTGCTCAATGATTTCGGGCACGCTCCAAATGAGTTTGCCCAGGGTGCTGGCTTGACGGACGGCACCGTTCACAGTCAGTGAGATGGGCGTGTCGGAACCGAGCTGGCACTGAGCGGCTGGAACAATGGGGCCGATGGGGGCGGACTCGTCAAAGCCTTTGCCGGTGCACCACGGGCGGCCCAGTTTTTTGGACTCGTTTTGCAAGTCGCGTCGGGTCATGTCCAAGCCGATGGCGTAGCCGTAAACGTGTTTCAGTGCGTCAGCAGCCGCGATGTTGCGACCTCCCACACCAATGGCCACCACCAGCTCCACTTCGTGGTGCAAGTTGGTGGTGATGCCGGGGTAGTGCATGCGGCCGACGGTGCCTTCTGCGACCGGCAACACGGTGTCGGCAGGCTTCAAGAAAAAGAACGGTGCCTCGCGGCCAGAGTGGCCCATCTCGATGGCGTGGTCTACGTAGTTGCGGCCCACGCAGTAGATGCGCCGAACGGGGAAGACAGCACCGGCGGCGGCCCCTTTGACGGGCACGGTGGCAGGAATGGGTGCTTTGATTGCGAATGACATGAGCGGGCTCCGGCGGGAGTTTTTTGGTGCGCCGGATGATGCCACGCAGCGGCGTTGACGCTGCTTGTGCCACGGCTTTGACGCGGCTTGTGCGCGGCGTTGACGCTGCATGTGCAGACCCTTCAACGCTGCTTGCACCGCGCCTGCGACGCCGCTTCCGCAGCGACCCGCCCATCGCTTCAGGCCGCTAAACTCCCATCCATGTTTAAAGCACGCGGATTCAAGCATTGCAAGCTCTGCGGAGCCCCCGTCAGCTATGTGGTTCCCGCTGACGACAACCGCGAGCGCGCGGTGTGCACCGTGTGCGCCAACGTGCACTACGAGAACCCGTTGAACGTGGTGGGCACCGTGCCCGTGTGGGGCGATCAGGTGCTGCTGTGTCGCCGCAATATCGAGCCCCGCCACGGCTACTGGACCTTGCCCGCAGGCTTCATGGAGCTGAATGAAACAGCCGCCGAGGGCGCGCTGCGCGAAACGATAGAAGAAGCCGGTGCCAGCGTTGAAATGCAAGGCCTGTACACCGTCATCAACGTGGTGCGCGTGGGCCAGGTGCACTTGTTTTATCGCGCGCGTTTGCTCAACACCGCCTTCGCGCCCGGGCCGGAAACGATAGAGGCGCAGCTTTTTTCTGAAGTTGACATTCCTTGGGACGACCTGGCTTTCAAAACCGTCAAAGTCACGCTGCAGCGCTTCTTTGAGGACAGAAAGACCGGCCAATTTGACGTGCACTGCGCCGACATCGGATGACAGCGCAGCGCCTTACTGAAGCCAACGAAGTCAACGCGCCCGACGCGCTTGTCAAAGAAGAACCAAGCGCTGCTGTTGCTGTAGGCACACAACTGCGCGAAGACTTGATTCACCCCGATCCGCTGCTCGACTGTTTGGTTGAGGTGTGCCGCCTGCACGGCCACGCCGCGTCGCGCGCGTCGTTGTCGGCCGGGCTGCCGTTGCCAGCCAACACAATCGGCGCGCCGGGCTGCATGAACCTCGACTTGGTCGAGCGCGCTGTGGCGCGTGCGGGCATGACGTCAAAACTGCAACGCTCGACGCTGCACGACATCGATGCGGCCGCCCTGCCCGCCGTTTTGATTTTGAGAAACAACCAGGCCTGCGTGCTGCTGGGTTGGGACGAAGCCCGTCAAACCGCCAGGCTGCTGTTGCCCGAAACCGGCCAAGGCGCGGTGAGTTTGAGCAGCGCCGAACTGACGGCCCGTCACACCGGCCTGGTGCTTTTTGTGCGGCCCCATTTCCGCTTTGATGCACGCACACCTGAAGTTCGCGCTGTGCGTTCCCAGCATTGGTTTTGGAGCGCGGTGTTAGGCCAGCGCTTTTTTTACAAAGACGTGCTGTGGGCGGCGCTGCTTATCAACGTGTTTGCGCTGGCCTTCCCGATGTTCACGATGAATGTGTACGACCGGGTGGTGCCCAACCACGCGGTGGAAACTTTGTGGGCCTTGGCCATCGGTGTGTTCTTGGTGCTCAGCGCCGACTTGTTCATGCGCCTGATGCGCAGCCATTTTGTGGACGAGGCCAGCGCGCGCATCGACGTGCAAATCTCCGCCCGCCTGATGGAAAAAGTTTTGGGCTTGCGCTTGGAACACCGACCCGAATCGGTGGGCTCTTTCGCGGCCAATTTGCGCGGTTTTGAACAGGTGCGCGACTTCATCGCGTCGAGCACGGTCACTGCTTTGATCGACTTGCCCTTTGCCTTACTTTTTGTCGGCGTGATGGCTTGGATTTCGCCTTGGTTGGTGCTGCCCGTGCTGGCCGCGTTTGCGTTGATTTTGTTGGTCGGCTGGGTGCTGCAAGCGCGGCTGCATGAGTTGTCGCAAACCACCTACCAAGCCGGCGCGCAGCGCAACGCCACCTTGATTGAAAGCCTGACCGGCATCGAGACCATCAAGTCGCAAGGCGCTGAGGGCGTGACCCAGGCCAAGTGGGAACGCGTCAATTTATTTTTAGCAAGCACCAGCGTGAAGATGCGCGCGCTGTCGTCGGGCGCGATGTACGGCACCAACTACCTGACGCAGTTGGTGTCGGTGACGCTGATATTGATAGGCGTGTACTTGATTGCACAGCGCGAATTGACCATGGGTGCACTGATTGCGGTGACGATGTTGTCGTCGCGCGCCTTGGCGCCGGCCGGTCAAATTGTGGGCTTGTTGATGCAGTACCAAGGCGCGCGCACGGCCATGGATTCGCTCAACGCCATCATGGAAAAACCGGTGGAGCGGCCGCTGGACAGCAGCTTTGTGCAGCGCCCCAAACTGACTGGCGACATTGAGTTTCGCAACGTCAAATTCGCCTACCCCAACCGCAGCGATGCGGCGCTGGACGGTTTGAGTTTCAAAATTACAGCCGGTGAAAAAGTGGCGTTGATCGGCCGCGTGGGTTCAGGCAAATCCACCATACAGCGCCTCATCATGGGCTTGTACCAACCGACTGACGGCGCGGTGCTTTTGGACGGCATAGACCTGCGCCAACTCGATCCGGCCGACGTGCGGCGCAACTTGGGCTGCGTGTCGCAAGACGTGATGTTGTTCTACGGCAGCCTGCGCGACAACGTGATGCTGGGCATGCCCTATGCCGACGACTCGGCGGTGGTGGCAGCCGCCGACGTGGCCGGGTTGAATGAATTTGTGAACCGCCATCCAAAAGGTTTCGATTTGCAAGTGGGCGAGCGCGGTGAGTCGCTCTCGGGCGGTCAACGCCAAAGCGTGGGCTTGGCGCGCGCGGTGCTGCACAACGCGCCGATTTTGTTGTTGGACGAGCCCACCAGCGCGATGGATTTTTCCAGTGAGGCGCAAATCACCACCAAGGTCAACGCCTTTGCACGCGACAAAACCGTGGTGCTGGTGACGCACCGCACTTCGCTGTTGACCATGGTCACCAGGGTGATCGTGATTGACGGCGGGCGCATCGTGGCCGACGGCCCGCGCGACCGCATCATGGAAGCACTGGCCAGCGGGCGCGTGGCGAAATCGGCATGAACAAGTCAGCAACACCGTTCAACACAAGTGACCAGCCCGGCTTTGGCGGATTCGAGTTGGAAGCCGACGCTGTAATGTCGCGCCACCGCACGCAGCGCGCGCAGTGGATCGTGCGCGGCGCGGTGCTCAGCGTGGCGGTGCTCATTGTTTGGGCTTGCTTTGCGCACGTGCAAGAAGTCACGCGCGGTGACGGCAAAGTCATTTCAGCCAAGCAACTGCAAGTGGTGCAGTCACTTGACGGCGGTGTGGTGTCAGAAATATTGGTGCGCGAAGGCCAGGTGGTGGAAGCCGGCCAGTTGTTGCTGAAGATCGACGAGACGCGGGCCACGTCTGGCGTGCGTGAAAGTGCGGCGCAAGGCTTTGCGCTGCGTGCCAAGCAAGCGCGTTTGCGTGCACTCGCGGAAGGCTCGACGTTCAAAGCGCCGGTCATGAAAAACGAGGCCGAAGAGGCGCGCATCCTGGATGAAGAGCGCCGCTTGTATGACGCGAAGTTGTCGGAGTTGAACAACCTCTTGGGCATCAACCAACAGCAGTTGTCGCAGCGCCGCCAAGAGTTGGGTGAGATGCAAGCGCGCAAGGCATCGGCCGACCGCGGTTTGTCGTTGAACCAGCAAGAGCTGGCAAAAACCAAGCCGCTGTTGGCGACGGGCGCAGTGTCGGAAGTGGACATCTTGCGGCTCGACCGCGAGGTCTCGCGCAGCCGCGGCGATTCAGAACAAGCGGCGTCGCAAATTGCGCGCGTGCAAGCGGCCATCATGGAAGCGCAACGAAAAATTCAAGAGACCGAGCTGTCCTTTCGCAACGAAGCCCGGCGCGATTTGGCCGATGTCATGGGCAAGCTGAACGCGCTGACTGAGGGCGCGGTGGCGCTCACCGACCGCGTTAACAAATCGAATGTGAAAAGCCCGGTGCGCGGCCGTGTGCAGCGCTTGTTTGCCAACACCGTGGGCGGTGTGGTGCAGCCCGGCAAAGACATTGTTGAGATCGTGCCGCTGGACGACCAGTTGGTGCTGGAAGCCAAAGTCGCTCCGCGCGACATTGCGTTCATCCGCCCTCAACAAGCCGCCATGGTGAAGTTCACGGCCTACGATTTTTCTGTGTACGGCGGGCTGGACGCCAAGGTGGAAAACATCAGCCCCGACACCATCGTGGATGAACGTGGCAATGCGTTTTACCTAGTTCGCGTGCGCACCACGCAAGCCAATTTCAACGACAAGCTGCCCATCATGCCGGGCATGACGGCGGAGGTGGACATCCTCACCGGCAACAAAACGGTGATGTCGTATTTGCTGAAGCCGGTGCTCAAGGGCAAGGCTTATGCGCTGAGTGAGCGCTGAGTGAGCGCTGAGTGAGCGCTAAGTGAGCGCTAAAGGGGCTTTAAACGAGCGTTGACAAGCAAAACCTTCACCGCATCCAAGCCGCTCGACAAACGCATGACGAATGCCAAGGCCCAAAATCGCAAACTGTCCGGGGCTGGGCGCGTGTTCTCGCACGATCAACCGATGCGAAAGTGATGCACTTCACAACCTGACACATGATTTTTGGGAGTTTGAAGCGGCCACGCTTCTATCCTCCGAGTACAGCGGTAAAGCGCATTCAACAAAGGTAGAGCCATGCCCGTCATCACACAAACCATGCAGTCCCGCGTCACCGGTATATGGGGTGCCGCCCTGATCAAAAGCCAGCACGGCAGGATGCGCGTGTTGAAAGTCGGCGATGAGGTGGTCAAGGGCGACATCATCCTGACCACGCAAAAAAGCATCGTGCGCCTGAGCGATTCGCGCGAGACGGTCGCCAAGGCCAACGACAGCGTGGCCCCAGGTGACATCGACATCAACCCTGCCGCCGGTTTGAACGGTGGCGATGGCGGTGGGTTTGAGCCCGGCTTGCGTGTGGACCGCGTGGCAGAAGGTGTGACGGCTGCGGGGTTGTTGATCTCGTCTGTGAATGAGGCGCTGCCCTTCAACTTTGGGGTCAGCAATCCGCTGGGCTTGTCTGCTGCCGCAGGCGTTGATGCGCCCTTCTCCGCAGCCTCAAGCAACATCAATGCAATTGAAGAAGGTGTGCCCGTCAATTTGGGTTTGACGGCACCGGTGGGCGTGCCCGGCACCACCCCGATCAGCATCGGCAAGCTGCCAGTCATCGGCGTGATTCAAAAGAGCGACGGCACCGTGGTCACCCCCGGCACCGTGCTCACTGCGGCTGATTTGCCCGGCTTGAAATACGTGCCCCCGGCCGACTACAACGGCACCTCGCCGGTCGGTGATTTTGTCTACACCGTCAGCAACGGAACCAGCACCGTCACCGGCACCACCACCATCGGCTTGACGGCGGTCAACGATGCGCCAGTGGCCACATCAGGCGAACAAAGCGGCTTGGAGGACGCGACGCTGCCAGTGTCGTTGGGCGGCACCGATGTGGACGGCACGGTTGACAAGGTCACCGTCGTCAGCCTGCCGCCTGGCAGCCGCTTGTTGTTGGCTGACGGCGTGACGCCCGTGCTGCCGGGGCAGACCATCACCGCAGCGCAAGCGGCCACTTTGCTGTTCCAGCCTGCGCCGAATTTTTCAGGCAATGCGGGCATAGTTTTCACCGTCACAGACAACAGCGGCGCGGTGTCAGCACCCGCCATGGTGAACTTCAACATCATCGCGGTGAACGACGCGCCGGTGGCTGCACCCGACGTGGCCACCACCCGAGAAGACACGCCGGTCAGCGGCAATGTGCTGGCCAACGACAGCGATGTGGACAGCACGAATTTGACCGTTGTGGGCTTCACCGTTCTGGGTCAAAGTTACGCCCCAGGCAGCATCGTCACCCTGCCCGGCGTCGGCACGCTGACCGTGCTGGCCAACGGCGACTACACGTTCACGCCTGCTCCCAACTACAACGGCGTGGTGCCCACCATCGGCTACGCCGTGAGCGACGGCGCGCTGACCAGCAGCTCAACGCTGACGCTGACCGTCACCGCCGTGCCCGACCCAGCAGTCATCGGCGGCCAAGCATCGGGCGCAACCATAGAAGACGACAAAACCTCGGCCACCGGCACACTCACCGTGGTGGACCCGGACGCGGGCGAGGCCGCCTTCGTGCCGCGCACCAACATACCCGGCGCTCACGGCAGCTTCAGCATCAATGCGGCGGGCGTGTGGGTCTACACCTTGAACAACGCCGACCCGGCAGTGCAAGCGCTCGGCGCCGGCCAAACGCTGCCGAATGAGACCTTCACCGTCACCAGCATCGACGGCACCACGCAAGTGGTCACTATCAGCATCACCGGCACCAACGACGCGCCGGTGGCCAGCCCCGCAGCCTTCACGGTGACCGAAGGCGGCGCATTGTTCAACGGCCAAGTGACGGCAACCGATGTGGACGCCAACGCCAAGCTGACCTTTGCGCTGAACGGCGCACCGCCCGCAGGCTTGGTCTTCAACGCCAACGGCAGCTACAGCTTCGACCCCAACAACCCGGCCTATGCGGCTTTGGGCGCGGGCCAGCAGCAAGTCATCACTGTGCCCTTCACCGTCACCGACGACCAAGGTGCCACGTCCACCCGCAACATCACCATCACCATCGTCGGCACCAACGGTGCGCCGGCGGCGGTGGGTTCGGCCTTCACAGTGGCAGAAGACGCTGCCGTGGTGAACGGCCGCGTGACTGCGACCGACCCCGATGGCAACGCCGTGTTGGGCTATGCGCTGAACGGCGCAGCACCTGCTGGCTTGACCTTCCGCCCCGACGGAAGCTACTCGTTTGATCCGAGCAATGCGGCCTATCAGTCGCTGGGCGTGGGTCAGCAAACTGTCATCGTTGTGCCGTTCACCGTCACCGACGACCAGGGTGCCAAGTCCACCCAAAACTTGATCATCACCGTCACCGGCACCAACGACGCACCTGTCGCCGTGGCAGCAGCGTTCACGGTGAATGAAGACGCGCCCATCGTCACCGGTGCGGTCACGGCAACCGACATCGATGCCAATGCAGTGCTGACGTTTGCATTGAACGGCGCGCCGCCAGCGGGCTTGGTGTTCAACGCCAACGGCACCTATTCATTCGATCCGTCGAATGCCGCCTACCAGTCTTTGGCAGCGGGCCAACAGCGCGTCATCACCGTGCCTTACACAGTGACCGACGACCAAGGTGCCACGTCCACCAAAGACCTGGTGATCACCATCATCGGCACCAACGATGCGCCCGTAGCACGGCCCGACAACGGCATCGCCACCGAAGACACACCGCTTGTGGTGTCGGCCAACAACGGTTTGCTGACCAACGACAGCGACGTCGATTTCGGCGCAGCCTTGCGCGTCACTCAGTTCAGCATCGACGGCTTGCCCGGCAGCTACCTTGCCGGTCAAACCGCCACCATCGTGGGCGTGGGCACGCTGCTCATCAACGCCGATGGCTCTTACACCTTCACACCCGCGCCCAACTACTTTGGGGCGGTGCCGCTGGTGAACTACACCATTTCTGACGGCACGCTGAGCGCGTCAAGCACGCTGACGCTGAACGTGAGCGGCGTGAACGATGCGCCCAGCTTGAGCTTGGACGACAACTCGTCGCACAACACCGTGTCGGTTCAAGCCGTCACAGGCCTGTTCAACACCGGCGTGAACGACGCAGGCATCGCGTTGACAGCGGGCACGGCCGACTCTCACTACAGCTTGGTTTCAGCGCCGCCGGGCAGCACCAACAGCAACAACGCCTTGGAGCTCGGCTATGCCTGGATCAAAAACGACGCCGATTCCAGCTGGATAGGCTCGGCCGGTTTCGAGCCCACGGGCATTTACAAATACCAAACCGGTTTCACGCTGCAGGCCGGTGCCGATCCACGGTCGGTACAAATCGACTTTGACATTGCCACCGACAACTTTTTGCGCGATATCTTGGTAAACGGTGTGTCCACCGGCATCAGCTCCAACGTGCAGTACCGATCGCTGACCCACTTCGAGCTGAACGGTGTCAACGCGGCGTTTCAAGCCGGTGCCAACACCATCACCTTCGTGATCGACAACCGCGACACCGTCACGCCAGTTCCCGGCTCGGCCGGGCCCACGGGTTTGCGCATCGACAACATGACGGCCACCGTGGCCGTCGTTTCGCCCAGCAACGTGGTGCACGTGGCCGACTACGCTACGGTGTACGTCGAAGGCACGCCAGTGTCGATCGCCGACGGCGACAACCGCATTCGCGACATCGACAGCGCCAACATGCAAAGCGCCACCGTCACGTTGACCAACGCACAAGCGGGCGATGTGTTGTTGGCAGCGGGCTTGCCGCCAGGCATCACAGCAAGCGTTGACGCCAACGGCACCGTGGTCACGCTGTCGGGCAGCGCCTCCAGCGCCGCCTATGAAGCGGCATTGCGCGCCGTTCAGTTCAGCAACACCAGCAGCACGCCGCCTGATGCCATCGACCGCGTCATCAGCGTGGTGGTGAACGACGGCACATCCAACAGCAACACCGTGACCACCACGGTGCACGTGGTGGCGGTCAACGCTGCGCCCACACTTGATTTGGACGGCAACAACTCGACGGCACCCGGCACGGGCTTCGTTGGCAATGTCTTTAACAACGGCAGCTCGGTAAAAATAGTGGACACCGATGTGCGCGTGGGCGACAGCGACACCGCGCTGATGCACAGCGCCACGGTGACGATCACCGGCGTGCAAAGTGGCGACTACTTGACCGCGACAGGACTGCCCGCTGGCATCAATGCGGTGCTCTACGACCCCGTCACGGGCCTGTTGATTTTGGAAGGCACGGCCTCGCTGGCCGACTACCAACTGGCTCTGCGAAACGTGTCGTTCGGCACCACCGCAGACGCGACCGGCGGAAGCTCACGTGTCATCGAGGTCACCGTCAACGACGGCAGCGCGAACAGCAATGTGGCGGTGTCGCAAATCAATGTGGCATCTGCCGAACCGCTCGTTTTCAACACGGTCGCAAGCACTGCCGGCGACGACGTCATGACGGGCACTGTCGGCCACGACGTGTTCCGTTGGAACTTGAACGACCAAGGCAGCGCAGCATCGCCCACGCGCGACGTTGTCACCAACTTCGACAACGCCAACCCCACCTTCAGCCGCACAGGTGATGTACTCAACTTACGCGATTTGCTGGTGGGTGAACTGCACGCGCCGAATGTCGGCAACCTGCCCGGTGCAATAACTGCCGACGTGGGCAACCTCGATCAGTACCTGCACTTCAGCTTGTCGGGTGGTGGCACGGGCGTCAGCACCGTGATCGAAGTGAGTTCGCGCGGCGGCTACACCGGCGGGGTTTACAACGCCGGTGCGGTCGATCAAATCATCACCCTGGCTGGCGTGAATTTGATTGCCGGGTTCACCACCGACCACCAGGTGCTTGACGATTTGCTCAAGCGCGGCAAGCTCGTCACTGACACGGCTTGAGGCATCGGGACTGTCAATAAAAAGCGCCCCAGCACGACAACGCGCTGGGGCTCTTTTCAATTGGGATGCGTCAGATTTCGATCAGTCCAAGCCCGACTTCGACAACAACTCCACCGCCGCCACCAGCTTTTCTGCTTGCTCAGCCATGGGCGTGCGCTCGGTGGCCGCCATGCGCTTGAGGCGATCCAACGCGGGCCCGCGGGCGAGTGAGTAGCGGTGCATCAGCACACCCACGGCCAGCGCCACGATTTGCTCCAGCACCAATTCACCTGACTCGGCCAACGCCGTTTGCGCGGCTGCGCTGCTGGCGGCGAGTTCGGGGTTGGTGGCACCCTGGTTGCCGTTGATGCGCCCGGCCTGCAAGTTGGCAAACGCCGCCCCCACAGCGGGGACGATTTGGCGGATGTCCAAGGGCTTGACCAAGTAGGCCACCGCGCCCAGCGCTTTGACTTGGCGCACCGTGTCGTCGTCGGTGAAGGCCGACAAAAACATGAAAGGCATGTGGCAGACATCGCGCAGATACGCGGCAACGTCGAAGCCGCTTTTGCCTTCCATGCGAATGTCGAGCAACGCCAAGTCAGGCTTGTGTTCGCGGGCCAACAGAATCGCGTCGTCGCCGTTGTCGGCGTCAATGACCAAGTAGCCCGCCTGCGACAAGCCGTGGGCCAGCGTGGCCAGCACAAGGCGGTCGTCGTCAACCACCAAGATTCTTCCTTTTGATGCCGAGGCTGGAGCGGTGACTGGAGCGGTGGCAGGAACGGTGGAGATAGTCACGTTGGAACCTGTTTTTCTTTGCGGTGAGTCGTATTGTGGTGCGAGGCCCCGATGCCGGGAATGCCCGAATCAAGGGGCTGCGGTTTTCAAGACCCCGGGCGACCCCAAGGTCACGGTGGCAACCACCTGCTCGCCGTGCTGCTCCAGCGTCAAGCTGGCACTGCGTCGCGGCAGCAAGGCGCGCACCAAGCCCAGGCCCGACACACCGCCCGGAAAGCGCGCCAAATTGAAGCCTTCGGGCAAGCGGCCAGTGTTGGCAATCACGACGCACACGGTCGCCTCGCGGCACTCCAGCGTGCAACTGACGACACCTGCTTCGCCGCCCGTGCAATGCTTCACCGCGTTGGTGAGCAACTCGTTCAAGGTCAAAGCAATTGGGATGGATTCGGCTTCTGGGAAGACCCAGAGATCGGGCTGTTCACCCCGCACGCTGAAGGCAATGTCGCGGCCAAACGTGCGCTGCACTGACGCGGCAATGGCCTCGACCACGCTCAAGCTGCGCAGTGGCCCCGTCACACCCACTTGCAGACCGTAGACCTGCGCAATGGCCTGCACCTGGCCCACCACTTCTGCCATCAACCCGGCCACTTCAGGGCGACGAACGCCAATTTGTTGCAACAAACCGGCCACGCCTTGCAGGTTGTTTTTGATGCGGTGATGCACTTCCTTGACCAGCATTTCGCGCTGCGCAATCGCGGCGTCGAACTTGGCTTCTTGGGCAGCGCGCTGTTCGGTCACGTCGGAGGCCACCAGCAGCAAAGTGTCGGGTGCTTGACCTGCCGCTGACAAGGGCAAGTACCGCGCATCCCACACGCGCTGCTCACCATTTGCATCGATGCGGTACTCGCGTTTGGTGACTTCGCTGGACACCAGCGCGGCTTGCATGTCGACGCGGCGCTCGGCCGCCACGCTTGGTGCAAAAAGCTCTTCGGGGCTGCGCCCGATCATCTCGTCAACGCTCAAACCGACAATGCCGGCAGCCACTGCATTGGCTTGCACCACTCGCAAGCTTCGCGCATCGCGCAGCGTGATGGACATCGGCGCGGCTTCAATGATGCGTTGCAGCGACGCCTGCGCTTCGGCGATGCGCGCCTCGGCGCTGCGGCGGCGCTCGATGTCAAGCAGCGCATAGGTGAGCTGTCGGCCCACGGCACCGTAGCCGGTGGCCACCGCGTTGCCGACGACCCAAAACTCGCGGCCATCGCGCGCTTTGACGCGGCATTCAAAAGTTTCAGCGCGGCCTTCGGTCAGCTCGTCGATGTAGTGCGTCTGACGAAACGGATGTTCAGCTTCGGGCGTGGCCACGGTGCTGATGGGCAGGTTCATGAAGTCGGCCAACTCGCCGCCAAACATGCGCCGCGCCGAACGGTTCATCCACTCGATGCCTTGCGGCCCCACGGTCACGATGCCCACCAACACAGAATCCAAAATGGCGCGTGTGCGCTCGGCTTGCAAAGCCACGGCCTGCTCGGCGCGGTGGCGGTCATCGACGTTCACGTAAGAGGCGATGATGCCGCCCGACAAGTCGCCTTGATGTACCAAGCGCTTGCTCACCTGCACCCACAACAAGCGGCCGTCGGCGCGGCGCAATTGACGCTCGCCCGCCCAGCCACCCGACTCGCGCAAGCTGGCTTCCTCAACCGCCCAGTCGCGCTCAAACTCAGCCACGCCGGCGAAGATGGCCGCGATGGGCAAGCCACTCAAATCGGCTGCGCTGTGACCCAACAACAAGGCAAATGCATCGTTGGCACGTTGGATGCGGCCGTCACGCACAAACGCGATTCCCACGCCCGACAAACTGAACATCAGCTCGCGGTCGCGCGCCAGAATTTCCAATTCCACTTGCTGGGTTTTCAATCGCGTAACGTCTGACAGCACGGCGATGGCTTCGATTTTTTCTGAGCGCAAACCGGTGCGGCGCACAGACAACGCGTACCAACGCGGGCCACGTGTTGAGCCCTTGGTGGGCGGCACTTCCAGCTCGGTCTCAAACACCGTGCCTTCGGTCAAGGCTTGCAGGGTGGCCGTGGCCACGCTTTGTGCTTGCGCGTCGTGACCAAAGAGCGTGTGCAGACTGCTGCCGGCCGACACGCGGCGGCGCATTCCCAGCATGGCTTGAAAGCGGCGGTTGCAGCGCACCAGCACGTCGCCGCGCAGGTAAGCAATGCCAGCGCTGCCGCTTTCCAAAATGGTGCTCATCTCGAAAAGCAGTTGTTCGCTGCGGCGCTGCGCTTGTTGCTGCTCGGTGACATCTAAAGTGACCACCGAGGTGGTGCGTTTGCCCGACGCCAAACGCGCCGGTTCCACACGCGTGAGCAGCCAGCGTTCGCCGAGTTCCGGGTGCCGAATGGCATAGCGCACTTCGGCCCCGGTGTCGGTGCGCAATGCGTTTTGCAAGCGCTCGTATTCGGGCAAGGAAGACGGCAACACGATGTCGCGGCTGATGGATTGCAGGGCGGCGTTGGGCGGCGGTTTTTTGTCGGCACCTGATGCCGCAAACTCGGTTTTGTTGGCGCCTGATGCCGCAAATTCGGTTTTATTGGCGCCTGATGCCGCCAGTGCAGTCGTGTCGTTCCCCGCATTGCGTTGGCGCACCCAGCCGGTTGTCTCGGCAAACGTGGCCAAACCCACGCCTGCGGTGTGCATCAAAGCGCCGATTTGCACCTGCGCCAAATCACGTTCTTCTTCCATGCTGCGGTCTTCGACCACGCCCATGAAACGTCTGTGCCCCGATGGCGTCAAGAAGCAGCGCATGCTGGCTTGCAAACGGCGCTGACCGCGTTGTGCGCCTTGCGGATGCGGCAACCAACCCCGGGTGACCACCGGCTTGGCACCTGCTTGCAGCAAAGGCGAAGGCGCACCGCCTGAAGCAGATTCAGCCGCACTCTGTGGCACCCAAGCCAGCAGTTCTTGCAAAGCCGCCGGTGCCTGCGACATCAGCGCGGGAGCGCTGCCCACCAAGGCGTCAAAGGCCGGGTTGGTGCGCACCACCAAACCGGTTTCGTCAAACAGCACCATGCCCACAGGACTGAGCACAAACCAATCGTCCAGCTCCGAGGCCGAGCGGTCGGCTCGCTCGCGGGCCACGTGTTCGGCGGTGCTGTCTTGCAGCACGCTGAGGTAGGCGGTGCCTGCGCGTGGGTCAATCAGCACTTGCGACGATGCGCGGAACCAGCGTTCGCGTCCGTCGGCGTCTGTCAAACGGTGTTCGGTGAGGTGGGCTGCTGCGCCGCGCTGCACTTGCTCCAGCCACTGAGTACGCCACACGAGGTGCGGTGCGCGGTCGACCTCGGGGAAAAGCAGCACCGGGTCGCGGCCCAGCAAATGCTCGCGCGAAAAACCGGTGAAGCTGAGGTAGGCCGCGTTGAAATCGATGAGTTTGAATTCAGCGTCTTGCAGCACGCAGGGAAACGGTGACTCCCAGTGCAGGTTCAGGGCTTCGTCGATGCGAACGCCGTGCGCCGATGTTTTTCGTTCAGAGGTCAATTCAGAGGTCAATGCAGTGATCGGTTCATTCAAGTTGCGCTGCCATCGTCAACGCGCGCAACTGAGCGCGGTTGATCTCAGCCACGCTGAGCATCAAGCTGTCAGCGGCCGAGCGGAAGTCAGACAGCGACTCCGACTCCACCGCGCGCACCAGTTCGACATAAGGCTGGTAAGGGCCGGTGTTGTCGATCAAGGCTTGGCGCACACGTTCAGGCACAGGGATGGTTTTTAGCAGCACAGAAAACGGTTGACGGAACATACGGTCTAACAATGAGAACACACCGCAGATGAACATTTCATTGCGCATTTCTTCGTCGCTGCTGGCGCGCACCAACTCCTCCATGAACAGGCCACGGCGCACTGCCGCAAACATGACAGGTTTCAGGTTTTGGTCTTTGCTGGCGGTGGCCAACAACAGCGCCAACCAGCGCTTCAGGCGTTGATGGCCTAGCAGCATGATGGCGTGGCGGAAAGAACTGATTTCCACCGACAAACCAAAGGCCGGTGAGTTGATGTAGCGCATCAGTTTGAACGCCAACGTGGGCTCGCGCTTCAGCGTTTGTTCCATGCGCTCATAAGAGTCGCCCTGGTCTACGCGGTGGATCAACTCAACAATGACTTGCATGTCGGTCTCGCCCGCCTTCTTGGCAGCAGGACCGCTGGCGTTCGCAGATTCGGGAATCGCGTCGTCAATGGGCCAGCCGAGCACCGCGACAGCGCCGCGCTCGAAGCTCGCATCGAGTTCGGCCATGTTGGTGATGCCGCTTTGAACGTGCGGGATGCTGCGTGGCGCGCTGGCGGCACGTGTGGCGGCGGTTTCGTTCAGGCGGCGGTCAGCGCTGAGGTCAACGATGGCGTATTTGAAGCAAGGCAGCACCGCGCGCGGCAGTTCGTTCAGCGGCACGCCTTTCAGCAACAGCTCATTGCCCTGAGCGTGCAAGGCAATCAACGCCGCGCTGTGCGCCGGGTCGCAGGCCATGAAGGCCGGCACTTCCACCATGAGGTTGGCGCTGGGGCCCGCCGCCAGCAGCTGTTGCAGCAAGTTTTCGCTGGCAATGTTGAGCGACACCTTGCCGCCGTCGGCAGGCCACACGGTGCCGATGGCGTGCAGCAACTGAGCCGCGTCGAGTGATACGTCGGCATGCAGCGGAAACACGGTCAAACGCGTGGCAGTGACAGCACGGTGGCGGTCGATGAAAGGCGAATAGCACAATGCCACTTGGCCCAAGATGGCGGGGTCGCCGTTCAAGAGTGCAAGCGTAGAAGCCAGGGTGGATGCGTTCATGGTGGAGTGTCCCAAACCTTAAGCGTTGACGTAGTTAAAGAGAGAAAGCTTCTGCACCATGGCATAAGACTTCAGCGCGGCCTCGTAGCCGCTTTGCTTGTTTTGAAAGTCTGAAATGGCGCTGACCATGTCCAAATCTTCGGCATTTGAGCGCTCGCTCACCGCCTGCAATTTTTGCGACGCCAAGCGCGTACCCGTGCTGTCAATTTGGTTCAAGGCGTTGCCCACATGGGCGCGCGCCGCTGTCACGCGCGACAGTGCGGCGTCGATGTTGGTCAGGCTGTCACCGTTCAATTGAGCGCGGGTGGATGTCCGCAGCGCCGGCAGGGAAAGGTCGGCCACGGCTTTGTCCATGGCATCAAAAATTGACACTGTGGGTGCAGACGGGCGCATCTCAAACTGGTCACCGGCCGCGGGCGGGCCTTTGATGTTGGCGGCGATGCCGTCAATCTCGATGAAAGTGCCGCTGGCCGTGGGCGTGAACGGCACATTGGTTTGCGCGGTGCCAGCGCCGTCTTTCAATATCGAGTAGGTCAAGGCACCGGGCGCGCCTGAAAAGTTGATGGTGTAGGTGGAGGCTGTCACAAGCGACGGGTTGGTGACGTTGCCGCTGTCTATCCACGCATCACCGGCGCTCACATTGGCGCGTGTTTCAAACACCCCGTTGCCGCTGCGCGTTTGCATCCACACATCTTGGCCGTCCAAGCTGAGTGGCAAACGCTCGCCGTCGGCGGCCACAGCTTGGCCCGCAGTGCCACGAAATTGCACGCCGGTGGGTGTGTCTAAAAACGGCGGTGTGCTGGAGCCTTGGCCGCCAAACAAATAGCCGCGGCCGCCGTCTGTGCGGTTGGCCACCACAAACAATTGTTCGCGTATCGAGCGCAGCTCGTTGGCGGAGGTCAGGCGCTCTTTGTCGCTGTGAACGGCGTTGCCGGCGGCGATCATCAACTCTCGTGCGCGTTGCAACAAATCACCGGCGTCTGTGAGTGCGCCTTCTGACTGCGTCATCAGCACTTGGCTGGTTTGAACGCCGCGTTGACTGGCGTCCACGCGGGTGGCACTGGCCAACGCACGCTCAGCGTGCGCGGCTGAAGCCGGGTCGTCGCTGGCGCGTGCCAAGCGCTTGCCACTGGTGAGTTGAACCTGAGACTCGGACATGTCGCGCTGTCGGCGAAGCAAGGTGTCTACGGACGCGTTGTAGGCGTTGGCGGTACTGATGCGCATGGTGGCTTGCTTTCAATGAAACTGAAACTCACCTTGCAATTTGCAGCAAGGTGTCAAAGGTGCTTTGCGCCACTTGAATGATCTTGGCGCAGGCTTGGTAGGCCTGTTGGTATTGAATGAGTCGGGCGGCTTCCTCGTCCAAGTTGACGCCAGCTTGCGACGAGCGCGCGCTCTCCGCATCGGTCAACACGCTGCCCGAAATCGACTCGGACGTGCGCTGCGTTTGCACACGCACGCCCACGTCGGCCAAGGCGTTGGAGTAAGCGTCGGTGAAGGTGTTGCCCGATCCGATGGCGGGCAAGCCTGCTGATGCCCCACCCGCCAAACTTCGGCGTCCGACCAAGTCCAAATCGCGCAGGCCCGTCAACACCGTGGCGTTGCCGTTGTTGCCTGCGGGGTAGGCCGTGGGGACCACCTTGAGCGTATCGTTGACTTGGGGCGCGCCGTTGATCTGCATTTCCCAACCGTTCAACGCGATGGGCTGGCCCGCCACCCAGGTGGCTGTGCCGCTGGACACCAACGCGTTGGCGGCGTTGCGCAGTTCCCAGCTGTAGTTGCCGGTGGTCGAGGTGAATTTGATCTCGGCCGAAAGCGTTCGGTCGGCCAGCGGGTCCGTCGCACGAACATCCAACACCGACGCTGTGCCCTTGTTGGCGGCCGTGGCCACACCCGTGAACTGCGCCGCCGCGGCGATGCCGCGCGGGTCGTCCAGCACACGGCGGATCGACGCCGCCGCAGCACCCACAGGGCGCAACAAAAAGGTGTCGGCCGAGGCAGGCAACGGTGCAGCCACGTCGAGCTGAAAACCGTCTATCTTGTCGCCCGACGCCACCGTGCGTATCAGGCCGTCGCTGAGACGTGTGAGCTGGAACAGGCCCGCGCCACCGCCAGGGTCGGCGCGCAAATCGTAGTCGCTGGCTTGCAGTTGCGAGGCGTCCAAAATCTTCACGCCCACCGACGGCACGCGCACGCCCAAGCCGTTGACGTAGGACGCCGCCGCATTGCCCAAGCCGTCTTTGGCATTGCGCGACGAAGGCAAAACTTCGGGGTCGTCCACCGCAAACATCGCTCCGCCGGGGCCAATGGGAATTTGCAAGTCCAGGCCCAGCCCTTGCTGCTTGTTGACGGCGCCGCTGACGGCCGAAGCCATCTGCCCCAACAGGTTGCGGGCTGCCATCAAGTCGTCGCTTTGGAAGCGAAGCAAACCGCCGATGGCACCGCCCGGCATTTGGCTGTCGGGCAGCAAACGCGTGCTGTTGCCCTCGCTCAAAGCCACATGCAATTTGTGCACGTCGTACTCGTCGGCGATGGTGGTGAAAACTTGCGGCGTTGAGCCCAACACCAAGGTTTGGCCGCCGCCTACAAACAAGCTCAGCGAGCCGTCATCGGCCGCAATCGACGTGACTTGCACTTGGTCGTTCAACTCACGCAGGATCTGATCGCGTTTGTCCATCAAGTCATTCGGCACGTGGCCACTGCCTTGTATGCCCGTGATTTGCGCGTTCAGACCGGCAAAGCGTTGTGCCAAGTCGTTGATCTTCAAAACAGACGTGCGCAGGTCTTGCGCCACACCGCTTTGCAAAGTGTTGATTTGCTCGCCCGCCTGGCGAAAGCGCGCCGACATTTCTTCGGCGCGCGACAACACCACTTGGCGAGAGGCCGGGTCTTGCGGCTGGCTGGCCACGTCGACAAAACCGTTGATGAACTGGTTCACCGCATGGCCCACGCCGGTCTCACCCAGCGGAAACACTTTTTCCAACTGCTGCAGTTGGTTCAAGCGTGCGGCGTCTGAGGTGTTCTGCGAACGCGAGACGGTGACCTCGCGGTTCAAAAATTCGTTTTGCGCGCGGCTGACGGTTTTCACGTCCACGCCCTTGCCGAAGTAGCCTGCGCCGGTGTACTGCGACGCCGCCGTGGCCACCTCAACCTGCTGGCGCGAGTAGCCCACGGTGTTGACGTTGGCAATGTTGTTGCCTATGACTTGCAACGCCGCTTGGTTGGCGAACATGGCGCGAGCGCCGATGTTGATGAGGGTGGGCATTTATGACTTTCAGGTCACCACGCGCTGAAGTCGCAGCGTGGTGTTGATGACGCGGGTGAGCTTGTCGGCGTAGGCCGGGTCGGTGGCGTAACCGGCACGTTGCAGGCCGTGCGCAAACTTGGACGCGTTGGCGGCGCTGGTGTCGCTGGCTGCGAAGTGGGCGGTTGGGCTGTAAGCGGCGAGCTGAACGCCCTCGGTCACTTTCGGTGCCACCCCAGCGACCCCAGAAACAACGCCCGCATACCGCGGGCTCTCTTTCATCAACTTCGCGTAGTCGCGAAACGACGCATCGGTCGACTCGTAGGCCCTGAACTTCGCTGTCACCTTGTGTGCCTTGCCGCCCACGTATTCGGTGGTGACGACCTCGGCCACTGGGCCTGTCCAGTTGGCTCCGGCTTTGATGCCGAACAGGTTGTTGGACGAGCTGCCATCGGCGTTGCGAATATCGCGTTTGCCCCAGCCCGACTCGTGCGCGGCCTGCGCCACCATGAAGCTGGCGGGGATGCCGGTTTGCGCTTCTGCGGCGCGGGCGGAAGCGGTGTTGCGCTGCACGAAATCGAGCTGGCGTTCTTTGCTGCTCATGGAGGTTGACGCCACTGGTCTCTGTGCCGCTGCCGGGGCCAAAGCTGCTGGAGCCAAGGCTGCCGCCGGTTGAGGCTGAAGCGCGCTCTTGTTCTCTAACTTCGCACCCATCTGCCGTTGCAGTTGCCGCTCGATCACCGCGCCCAAACCGCCGGGCTGTCCGCTCATCTTCAAAGCGAACTGGTCGTCGAGCATGTCGGTGCCCATTTGCGTCCCGGCGTTGTCCAACAAGCCTGAGCTTTGCGTGGCTTTGCGCATGCTCTTCATCAACTCGTTCATGAACAGCGATTCAAACTGTTTGGCCGCTTCTTTGATGGCCGCTTTGGGGTCACGTGCGGCCGTCCCGCGCAGTCCGCGCAGGGCTTGCGTGTCGGATGACAGCGCGGTCGCCTCACTGGCGCTGGTCTGCGAAGCCGCTGAGCTGCTCAAAACTTGGATGCCCATCAGATCACCTCCAACTCGGCCTGCAGCGCACCCGAACTGCGCAGCGCTTGCAATATTCCGATCAGGTCTTGCGGCGTGGCGCCCAACAAACTCAGTGCCTTCACCACCTCAGACAACTTGGTGCCCGCCGGCATTTGCACCAACGCTCCGGCTTCCTGACGAATGGAGATGTCGGCCTTTTCACCCGGCACCGTTTGGCCATTCGAAAACGGCCCCGGCTGGCTCACGGCGGGCGACGAACTGATGGTCACCGACAAGTTGCCGTGCGCCACCGCGCAGGCTGCCAAGGTGACGGATTGGTTCATCACCACCGAGCCCGAACGCGCATTGATGATGACTTTTGCAGCAGGTACAGCCAGGTCGACGTTCAAGTTTTCAATGTCGGCCATGAAGCTCACGCGCGCATGCGGTGAGGCGGGCATGCGCACCCGCACCACGCGGCCGTCCATGGCCTGCGCCAAGCCCTCGCCCATGCGGTTGTTGATGGCGCGTGCCACATCGCGCGCGGTGTTGAAGTCGTTGCTGTTGAGGTCGAGCTGCATGAACTCGCCCTGGTTCATTGACGACGGCACGCTGCGCTCGACGGTGGCACC
Organism: Burkholderiales bacterium; assembly: GCA_025358485.1. Lineage (GTDB taxonomy): Bacteria > Pseudomonadota > Gammaproteobacteria > Burkholderiales > Burkholderiaceae_C > JANYJJ01. The sequence continues at coordinate 72,656 of JANYJJ010000150.1, forward strand.
TTCGGGCACCCGACCTGCGCTGAGGTGGTTGATTTGCACCTTCGATCCTCCGGCCGACGCACCCGCGCCACCCACGATCAAATTGCCTTGCGCCATGGCGTAAATTTGTTGGTCAGCGCCCTTAAGCGGCGTGGTGATGAGGGTGCCACCGCGCAGGCTTTTGGCATTGCCCATGGACGCCACGCTCACGTCTATGGTTTGGCCGGGCTGGGCAAACGCGGGCAGTTGCGCCGTGACCACCACAGCCGCCACGTTTTTCAGCTGCATGCTGGTGCCCGGCGGCACCGTGACGCCCATCTGCGCCAACATGGCGGTGATGCTTTGGGTGGTGAAAGGGGCCGAGGTGGTTTGGTCGCCGGTGCCGTCCAGGCCCACCACCAAACCGTAGCCCATCAAGGCGTTGCTGCGAACCCCTTGCACAGAAGCTACTTCTTTGATTCGCGCCGCGTTGGCGGTGGCGGGCCACCACAAAGCGGCCGACGCTGCCAGGGCGGTCAGCGCAATCAAAGCCTTCAATATTGCCGGTAGCTTGAGCGCCTCGTTGGGCGCTTGGTGGGGAGCTTGATTGGGCCTAGGGTTGTCTTGGAAGTTCATGGCGCAGCATCAGTAGTTGCTGCCCATTCTGTGGAAACTTAAAGAGGCATAACGTTCAAAAAGAACCGTCCAAACCAGCCTATTCCTTGGGCATCGGCCGCAGCACCGCGGCCACGTTGCTCAATGCGCACATTGGCCACTTGGGCCGACAACACCGAGTTGCCGGGCTGGATGGAACGCGGGTCTACCTGACCTGAAAACCGCAGCACATCAACGCTGTGGTTCACGCCAATTTGCTTTTCGCCTGACACCATCAAGTGCCCATTCGGCAACACCTCGGTCACCGTGGCGGTGATGGTGCCTGCAAAGGTGTTGTTGCTTTCGGTCGTGCCTTTGCCGTCGAAAGTGTTGGTGGAGTTGCCATTGGCCGCCGCGCGCAGCAAGGCGGCGGGTGACAGCAGCGGCACGGCGTTGATCTTGGCTTCGATGTTCCCGTCTTTCACGATGGAACTGGTGCTGCGTTGGGTCGCGTTGATTTTTTCAACAATCTGAATCGTGATCGAGTCGCCCTTCAAGCGCGCGCGGTAATCCTCGAACAGCGGCCGGTAAGCGCCCGCTTGAAAAATGGCGCCGTTGCCCAGCGGTGCTGGCACGGCGGTGTCGGGCAATGCGTAGCGCACCGGCGCCAAATCGACAGGCGGACGCGGGTTGATTTGGTCGCTGAGGGCTTGGTTCAGCACCGAGCAACCACTCAAGTTGAGGGCCAGACCGGTCAGGAACAGACCACTTACGACGCGGCTCACAAGGCGTTTTTTCATGGCCTTCACCATCACAGTTGCGTGAGTTTTTGCAGCATTTGGTCAGACGTTTGGATGGCCTTGGAATTCAGCTCATAGGCACGCTGGGTTTGAATCATTTGCACCAGCTCTTCCACCACGTTGACGTTGGACGTTTCCAAAAAGCCTTGTTGAATAGAACCCAAACCCTGCAAACCCGGCACACCGGTGGTGGGCTGGCCCGAAGCCGGGGTTTCAGTGAACAAGTTCTTGCCGCGCGCATCCAAACCCGGCGGGTTGATGAAGTTGGCCATCAACAACTGCCCTACTTTTTGCTCAGCCGATTGGCCTGGCAGCGTCACGGTTACGGTGCCGTCTGAGCCCACCGATGTCTTCAACGCGTTTGCCGGGATGGTGATTTGCGGGTTGATCAAATAGCCTTCGCTGGTGACCAACTGGCCCTGCGCATCGACCTGAAACGCACCGTCGCGCGTGTAAGCCGTGGTGCCGTCGGGCATGCTGACCTGAAAAAATCCATTCCCCTGTATCGCCATGTCAAACGCATTGCTGGTTTGCTGCAAGCTGCCCTGCATGTACATGCGCGACGTGGCCACTGGGCGCACGCCCAAGCCCACTTGCAAACCGGTGGGCAATTGCGTTTGCTCGGTGCTGTTGGCACCAGGTTGGCGCAGTGTTTGGTACATCAAGTCTTCAAACACCGCATGCGAACGTTTGTAGCCATTGGTGGACACGTTGGCCAAGTTGTGCGAGACCACGTCGAGCTGGAACTGCTGAGCTTCCATGCCGGTTTTGGCGGTCCAAAGCGAACGCATCATGATGAAATTCCTTCAATAAAAAAATTGAACATGGGGCCGCGAAACTCTATTACGCGCGGTGCGCCAACAAGCCGGCGGCAGCCTTCTCATTCGCCTCGGCCGTTTGCACCAACTTCATTTGGGCCTCGAATTGGCGGGCGGCGGCGATCATGGACACCATGGTTTCCACCGCGCTCACGTTCGAGCCTTCCAGCGCGCCTTCTTGCAAACGCGCAGCCGGGTCGGGTTGCAGGGTCTCACCGGTTGCGGCGCGAAACAGGCCGTCGTCACCGCGCAGCAATGGCACGTCTGAAGTGGCCAATTTGATGCGCCCCAGCGAAGTTGATTTGCCGTTGGGCTGGCGCGCGCTCAAGGTGCCGTCGCTGCCAATGCTGAGTTCCACGTTCGGTGGCACAACGATAGGGCCGCCGTCGCCCAGCACGGTCAAGCCGTTGCGCGTAGACAGTGTGCCGTCGGCGCGCAAATCGAGTGAGCCCGAGCGCGTGTAGCTCTCGGTGCCGTCCAGCGCTTGCACCGCCATCCAGGCGTCGCCCTGCATGGCCACGTCCAGCATGCGACCGGTGGTTTGCATGGGGCCAGGTGTGGCGTCGTAGCCGGGCGTGGTTTCCAGCGCGTACACGCGCGTGCTTGCGCCGCTGCCGTTCACCGGCACCGAGCGAAACGCTTGCAGCTCGGCCCGAAAGCCGACCGTGCTGACGTTGGCCAGGTTGTGCGTCAACACATCTTGCCGCTGCATGGTGGCCTTGGCCCCCGACATCGACAGGTAAATCATGCGGTCCATGGCGGCTCCTTAAATCACAAACGCGGTGCCATCTGTTAGCGCAAGTTGACCAAGGTTTGAAACACTTGGTCCTGGGTTTTGATGGTTTGCGCATTCGCTTGATAAGAGCGCTGCGCCGTGATCATGTTGACCAGCTCAGCCGTCAAATCGACGTTCGATTCTTCTAGCGCGGCTGCCTGCAACACACCCAAGGTGCCTTCACCCGGCGCGCCCACCACCGGGTCACCTGCCACGTGCGAAGGTGCCCAGGCGTTGCCGCCCAACGGTTGCAAGCCCTGCGGGTTGCGAAAGGTGGCCAGCAGCAATTGGCCAGCCGCTTTGGTTTGGCCGTTGGAATAGCGCGCCGTCACCACGCCGTCGTTGGCGAACGAGACACCTCCCAACTGGCCCGGTGCGTAGCCGTCTTGCGTGAGGTCGGTCACGCCAAACGGTGAGCCGTATTGCGTGGCACCCAACAGGTTGAGCTTGACGTTGGGTATGGGCAGCGTCACCGCGCCCACGGCGTTGGCGGACGCAGGGATGTTCAACATCACGTTGGCCAGCGGCAGGGTGGGCGTGCCACCGTTGGCCGGAAAGACAATTTGCGTCGCGGGCACAGGAGCGGCGGCGCTTCCGTTGATGGTCGCGCCATTGGCCGCGACGTAGACATTCCAGGTGTCGGTAGCGGCTTTTTGGAAGTAGTAGGTCAACGCCACGTCTTGGCCCTTATCGTCAAACACGTTGAGCGAGGTGGCTTTGTTGTAGGTCAGCGGGTCGGCAAAGTTGATGGCCGGGCCGCTGGTGGGCACGGTGACTTTGGAGCGCGCATCCAGGTTCAATTCCATCTTGATGGCGGTGGTCACCTGAGGCTTGATGCCCGCTGTGGGCATTTGCAGCGAGTCGGCTTTGCCGCTTTGAATCACGCCCAGCGCATCGGCCCGGTAGCCGATGAGCTTTTGGTTTTGGTTGTTGACCACAAAGCCCTCGCGGTCCACCTTGAACTGGCCGTTGCGGCTGTAGTTGATGCCGCCGATGCTGTCTTCGACCTGGAAAAAGCCGTTGCCGTTGATGGCCAAGTCAAGCGGGTTTTCGGTGGTGACGATGCTGCCCTGCGAGAACTGCTGCGTCACCGCCGCCACGCGCACGCCAATGCCAATTTGGTTGGTGGCCGCGCCGTTCATGGCGCTGGCGTACATGTCAGCAAATTCAGCGCGCGACATTTTTTCGCCGTAAGTGTTGGCATTGGCCACGTTGTTGCCAATCACGTCGAGGCTCTTGCTGCTGGCGTTCAGACCGGACAAACCTTGTTGGAAGCTCATGGGTAATTCCTGTTGGTGGCGATGGAGAAACTTTGTGTGACACCACAACCCGTTCGGGCTGAGGTATCGAAGCCCCACTCAAGCCTTCGATACCTCAGGCCGAACGGGACGGGGCGGGGTGGCGGCGAAACGGAGAGGTTGGAGGCCGAACGGGGGGGTGGGTTGTGTGGACGCTGAAGCCCGTTCAGTTAAACGACTTCACCTGCGTGTAAGTCACGCTGCCTGAGCGTTGCAGTTCCAGGTTCAAGCCGTCGCCGCCCATGTTCACGGCCACCACCTTGTCGCGCATGTAGGTGGTCGCTGCCACAGGGGCGGTGTTGTTGGTGGCCACCACGCGGAAGCGAATGTCGCCTTGCGCAGCTGAACCCCCAGCGGCCCCTTTGGCGGCCCAGTCAAAGTTGACGCGACCGGCCTTTTGGGGCCCGAGTTGCAGCGTGTCCAGCACCGTGCCATCAGGGCGCAACACTTCCACCTTGCTGGCGCTGGCGTCTGATGCCAACTCGAACGCGCCTTGGCCCACGTCGTTGGCAATGTTCATGCTGTTGCCCGCCACAGTCACGTCACGACCCACCAAGGCCGCGCCTTGCAGGGTTTGCATTTGCAAAAACTGGTTGGTCAAACCGGCGACGGTTTTGTTGAGTTTTTCAACGCCGCTGACGGTGTTGATTTGCGCCATCTGGCTGGTGACTTGTGCGTTGTCCAACGGGTTCAGCGGATCTTGGTTTTGCATCTGCGCCACCAGCAACTTCAAGAAGCGGTCTTCGCTGCCCGGGTCGGTTTTCTTCGGCGCTGTCGCCGCTGTGGTGCTGGAGGTGGTGCCCGGGGTGGTGGTGTCTATCGTTGCGATGGCCATGGTGGTTCTTTCAAAAAAGCGTCAATTCGACTTAAAGCTTCAAGCACCGATTTGCAGCGTCTTCAGCAACAAACTCTTGGCGGTGTTCATCACCTCCACGTTGTTTTGGTAAGAGCGCGAGGCTGAAATCATGTTGACCATTTCCTCCACTGCATTTACGTTGCTGTAGGTCACATAACCGTCGGCGTCGGCCGAAGGGTGCTTGGGGTCGTGAATGCGTTTGCCGGGTGTGTTGTCTTCCGAAATGGTCGACACCGTCACCCCGGCCGAGGTCAGGTCGTTTCGGGTCTGGCCCATGAATTCGGTCTGGAACGTGACTTGCCGCGCCTTGTAAACCTTGCCGTCGGGCCCGGCCACGGTGTCGGCGTTGGCCAGGTTGGACGCCACCACGTTGAGCCGCTGGCTCTGCGCACTGGCGGCGCTGCCTGAGACGTTGAAGATGTTCAGCATGGACATGGGCAAGCTCCTTCAGTCTTGAAAATCATTGGCCGCGAATGGCGTCGAGCATGGTCTTGACGCTGCCGTTGATGAAGCGCAGCGTGGCTTCAAATTTCACCGAGTTGTCGGCAAAGTTGGCGCGCTCACGGTCCATGTCCACGGTGTTGCGGTCAAGGTTGGTTTGGCTCGGTGAGGCGTAATTCAGGCGCGACTCCGAGCGCATGCTGTTTTGCGTGTCCAGCGCTATGTGCCCGGCTCTGGTTGTCGCGGTTGTGGTTGCAATTCCCGTCATGGACACCGCGCTGACAGCGCCTGCTGAACCACCACCCGTGGCTTCACGCAACGCCTGCGCAAAGTTCATGTCGCGGGCCACATAGTTGGGCGTGTCGGCGTTGGCGATGTTGCTGGCAATCAGCCGCTGGCGCTCGGCGCGCAGGCTCAAAGCTTGGCCTTGAAAGTCAAGCGAACTGGTGAGTCGATTCAGCATGTCGGTGCTCCAGAGCAACCCTCACTCAGAGGGCCGTGCAGCAATTGTGGGCAGCCAACGCGTTGAACATTAGCGAGAACAGAACCGCAAAAGCCCGTCTATTCCCAAGCTTCGTCAACAGCGCTCGGTTCAAACTTCCCGGCATGAAAACCTCGGCTTCTGTGCGCCTTTGGCGGCTGCTCATTTGGGCGTTCGGCGTGCTGTCTTTGCCGCTGTTGGTGTTGACTTATTCACCTGCACATGCACAGATGCTGGACACCGGCCTGATCGATGCAGCCGTTGAACAACAAGTGCGTCAACTGGCCATCGCCGGCACCCAAGCCGCGACCAAAGACGCTGCCCTCGGCGTCAGCCGCGTTGACATCAGCGTGGGCGCTTTGGACAAACGCTTGCGCTTGGCACCCTGCCAACGCATCGAACCCTATTTACCGCCCAATGCCAAGCTGTGGGGCAAAACACGCATCGGTCTGCGCTGCACGCAAGGTGCTACGCCGTGGAACGTTTACTTGCCCATCACCGTGAAGGTTTACGGCCAAGCGCTGGTCAGCATGCAGCCACTGGCGGCGGGCAGCGTGCTCACTGCGGGCGACTTGACCCAGGGCGAAGTTGACTTGGCCGAGGACAGCTCAGACGCCGTGATGCAAGCCTCTCAAGCCGTGGGCCGCAGCTTGGCCAAGCCCATGGTGGCCGGGCAAAGTTTGCGCATGGCCCACCTCAAATTACGGCTATGGTTTGCAGCGGGTGAAACCGTGCAGGTTGTGGCCCAGGGCAGCGGATTCAAGATTGCCAGCGAAGGCCAAGCGCTCACCGCCGGTATCGAAGGCCAACCGGCGCGGGTGAGAACCGAAGCCGGGCGCGTGCTGACCGGCGTTGCCGTGGGCGAACGCAGGATGGAGTTGGCACTTTGAATCCAAGGAACAACAGGGCATGGGTTAGCAAAACGGGGTGGAAAAAAAACACTAAAGTCGCGTCCGGGGCATCCGATAAGAAAATCATATGGATCGGGTTTGGCCTCAAATCCACCCCTTGGAGCGAATTATGAAAATTGGAAACTCTGTTGACTCGGCCGCGGTGCAGGCACCCACCGGCCGAACCGCACCCGCAGATGCGGACAAACCCACCAAATCGGTGAGTGGCCCCGCCGCCGCCAGCACGCAAGTGGAGCTGTCCAACACAGCCGCCACATTGCGCGCCGGGGCTGCCAACGCCACGACACAAGCCTCGGCCGACTTCGACGCTGAAAAAGTCAACCGCATTTCGCAATCCATTGCCGACGGCAGCTTCACGGTCAACCCCGAAGCCATCGCCGACAAATTGATTTCGAACGCGCAAGAGTTGCTCAGCAAAGGCCAGCGCTGATTTTTTATCAACGCCAAGTTCCATCAGCGCCAAACAACAAGATCACTCCCGAATGAACCTCACGCCCGAACTCTGCGACCCCGTGCTGGAAGACAAACTTCTGGCCGTCGAAGAACAGTTGGCGCATTTGGGCGACGCCCTGATTGCGCGCAACATCCAGGGCATAGACGTTCATTCCACTGGATTGCACCGCGCTTTGGCGCGCGCCGTCGAGCACTTCACGGACGCCGCACGCCATGGCGCTGTGCCGCCCGCACTTCGGCGTCGTTTGGCTGCGGCCAGTGGACAAGTCGCAGCGCAGCGTGAAGCTTTGTCACGCGCGACGGCCGCCCTGGACCGCGCCATCGAAGTCCTCATGCCCCGCGAAACCCCGGCGCTGTATTCAGCCTACGGCTCCGCTTCGCGCAGTTATCGCGGCGGCTCGGTACAAGCCTGAACACGCGTTCTTGACGCCAGATAATGGCTGGTGTTTCATACAGCCGCACCTCTTGGCCTGGGCGCCTCCCAACAACGCTTGATAGCCCATCTCGACATGGACGCGTTTTACGCGTCGGTCGAGCTGCTGCGCTATCCCGATTTGCGTGGCTCGGCAGTGGTGATCGGTGGGGGTCGCGACGCTTCACCGCAACTCAACTCTGACGGCACACGTCGCTACGCCAAGCTGCGTCACTACGCTGGCCGCGGCGTGATCACCACTTGCACTTACGAAGCCCGCGCGCTGGGCGCGCATTCGGGCATGGGCGTGATGAAGGCGGCCGTGTTGGCACCCGACGCGGTGTTGTTGCCGGTCGATTTTGACGAATACCGCAAATATTCGCGCCTGTTCAAAGCTGCTGCGCGCAGCGTCGCCCCGATCTTGGAAGACCGCGGCATCGACGAGATTTACCTTGACATCACCGAGCTGCCCGGCGCGCAAGAAGACGCTGGCCGAGCGGTGGGCGTGGCTCTGCGTCTGGCCGTGTTCGAGGCCACCGGCTTGACCTGTTCGGTGGGCATCACGCCCAACAAATTGCTGTCCAAAATTTGCAGCGACCTCGACAAACCCAACGGCCTGACCTTGCTTGACGCCGCAGAAATTCCGGCGCGCATTTGGCCGCTGCCTGCCAAAAAAATCAACGGCATCGGCCCGAAGGCCACAGAAAAATTAGCGGGCTTCAACATTCACACCATCGGCGATTTGGCCGCCGCCGAACCGCAGTTTCTGCTGGGCCATTTCGGCAAGAGTTACGGCGCGTGGTTGCACGAAGCCGCGAACGGCCGCGACGAGCGCCCGGTGGTCACCTTCAGCGAGCCAAAGTCCATAAGCCGCGAAACCACATTCGACCGCGACCTGCACGCCGTGCGCGACCGCGCAGCGCTCACACCCATCTTCACCGAGTTGTGCATCAAGCTGGCCGGTGACCTGAGTCGCAAAGGCTACGCCAGCAAAACCATAGGCATCAAGCTGCGCTTCGACGATTTCAAAATCGTCACGCGCGACATCACGCTGCCAGCTCACACCATGGACGCGAAGGCGATACGACACGCGGCAGGTGCCTGTTTGAAGCGCGTCGATTTGTCGCGTCGGCTGCGCTTGTTGGGCGTGCGCGCCGGGGCGTTGGTGAAGCTGGCAGATTTGCCTGCGAAGCCCGTTCAGACTGGGTCAATTGAAGCGGCGTTGTCGTTGTTTGAGGGCAGCGACGACCCGTCATCGGCACACTTTCAATGGGACGCAAATCTCCTTGCCTCGCCCCACCCCGCTCGGGTTGAGTCTGTCGAACCCCCCGCGCACGAAACAGCTCTTAAATGAAGCATTAAGCGCTTTGTGAATCAACTAAGATACGAAATAAATACTTTTGCACCTTAGTTGATACAAACCTCCATCGAGAAGAAATCAAATGCGCCGCCCTGAATCCCAGTTCGTTACCCCAGCCGGCTTGCAAGCTGCGCAGCAATTGGGGCAAGCCGTGCGCGCCTCCCGGCTGTCCATGAATTCGACCCAAGCCGATTTCAGCGCGCGCGCTCGGCTCAGCCGCGCCACCTTGGCGCGCATCGAGTCTGGCGACCCCGCCGTGAGCTTCGGCTCGTGGGTGTCGGCCATGGAAGAGGCTTCGCTGCTTCAGCGTTTGAACGCGGATGCGGGCATCGGTGCAGCAAGCCTGGCGCGCGACGTTGTGCGTCCCGTTGTGCGTTCAGCGACGCGCCAACGCGCATCCGGTTTGCACGGTGCAGCAGCGCGCGAAGACGCATACGATTTTTGAATTGATGTGCTGGCAGTTCATGCTTGCTGAATTGAACACCGCCGTCTTCGCGTTTTTGGGCGCGGAACTGCACGCCGTTCCCGCCGGATTGCTGCACCTTGATGAAGGCAACACCGATGTCGTCGCATCCCGCTTCGGCTTTGGCAGCCGCTACTTGCAGCGCAGCAACGCCGCGCCTCTGGACACCTCGGCACTGCGATTGGAGGGCGCGGTGCCAGGCTCAGAAAAGCAAATCGCGCCACCCAACGGCTTGGCATTGTTTGGCGCCGTGCGCGACGCACTGCCCGACTTGTGGGGCCGCCGCGTCATAGAGAACAAGCTCAACGTACCGGCCAACTCGCTGCGCGAATCCGACTACATGCGACACGCTGGAAGCAACCGCTTCGGCGCGCTCGACTTTCGCGACACGCCCGAATCCGAAGCCGAGGACGGCTTGCTGGTGCCCGTCATCCACCTGAGCTATTTGCTCGACTCAGCCGACCGCGTTCAACGCGGCGAGCACATCCCCGACAGCCTGGCGCTGCTCTTCCAGGCAGGCCCAACGATGGGCGGCGCGCGCCCCAAAGCTGTGGTCGTGAGCGACCGCCTTCAGTACCTCGCTAAGTTCCCTGCCCTCGGTGACGCCTTCAACGTGCCCGTGATCGAACGCGCCACGCTTGAGCTTGCGCGGGCGTGTGGACTGGATGTACCAACCACCGACGTGGTGCGCATACCGAACGACAGCAACGGCCGCGACGTCATGCTCATCGAGCGCTTTGATCGCAGCGCCATCGCAGGCGGCTGGGCACGCCACCCCGTGGTCAGCGCGCTCACCGTGCTTGAGCTGCATGAATCCGAATCACAAAACGCCAGCTACGCCGCCCTGTCAGACCGCATGGGCCGCTTCGCCGCACACGGCCGCGTGGACGCCGACCGGGCCGAGCTTTTCGGACGAATGGTCTTCAACATTTTGGTCAGCAACGACGACGACCACCTGCGCAACCATGCTTTCGTCTGGCACCCTCAAGCACGCGGCTGGGCCCTGAGCCCACTGTACGACGTGGTGCCCAAGCCGCAAATTGCCACCACTCGGCGACTGCACCTGGGTGTCGGCAAACAAGGCCGCTTGGCCACGTTGGACAACGCCCTGTCAGAGTCAGGCCGCTTCGGCCTGGCGCGCCACAAAGCCCAGGAAATCATCGAACGCATCAGCGCCGTCACGCGCGAATGGCGAACTGTATTCAACCAGCTGGGCGTGAGCGATGCCGAGTGCGACAAAGTGGCAACAGCCTTCCGCAAGCCGCGCGACGTTGGGCTTGAGGCGGCGCTGAATTGAAGCTCGCAGCCAAACCCGAATCCAACTTCTGAATTCACCCCGACAGCCCACCCCGTCCCGCATTCCGTCCCCCTGCCACACACTCACCCGCACCCGCTCCACCAGCCACTACCCCCCCACACCGTTCGGGCTGAGGTGGCTGTTCCGATCATTCTGAGGTGTCGAAGGAAGTCCAATGCCCAGTCCAAGGAGCCCCATGACCAGCAACACCGAGCCTGCTCGCTTGCCGTCTATCGACGGTCTGCGCGCATTTGAAACCGTGGCCCGTCACGGCAGTCTGGAACGCGCCGGGGAGCAACTCAACATCACCGCCAGCGCCGTTGGCAAACGCATCGCCACGCTGGAAGCTTTGATAGGCGCACCACTGTTCAAACGCAATCGCAAAAGTGACTCCAAAACACTGAGCCTCACCCCCACTGGCACTGAATATTTGACGCAAGTCAGCGCCGCGCTGGCATTGCTGCAAGCCATGCCTTTGCACCAACGCGCCAGCCAGCGCCAGCAGCGTCTGCGCGTCACCGCGCCGCCGACTTTTGCCCGCCAAATCTTGGTGCCGCATTTGGCGGAGTTCACTCAAAAGCATCCGCTGATCGAGTTGGAACTGGTGCTGTCAGTCCCTTACATGAATCTCCACAACAGCCCCCACACCAACGCCAGCGCCAGCGCCGCCGACATAGCGATCAGCTTCGGCGATGCGCAAGCATCAGGCACCACGCCGTTGATGCAAGACGCCCTCATCCCCATGGCCAGCCCCAGCATGATTGCTCAACATCCAGCCCTCAGCCAACCCAGCGACCTGGCGAAGTGGCCGTTGCTGCGCACCCCGTTAGAACCATGGACGCCCTGGTTTCGCTCCGCGGGCTTGGACTGGCCCGAGCCGCAAAGCGGCCCCAAATTCGTAGACCTCGGCCTCACGCTGGAAGCTGCCGTCAGCGGCCAAGGCGTGGTGCTGGCAAGGCCCAGCTTGGCCCGCGCGTGGGTGGCCAGCGGGGCGTTGATTCCGCTGTTCAACATCACCGCAATACCGACGCAGAGCTACCACCCTATGCCGTTCGAGGACGGCGGAACGGCGCAGGAATTTGCGGCCTGGGTGGGCGCGTTGTGTGAGCGGGTTGCGCCGGCGGCGTTGCAAGACGTGTTGGCCGTGGGACGTGCGCAGCAAATGATTTGATACGACGCTTTCAAAGTTGTCGAGCCGCTGTGCGTGCAAATCCTGAGCCCTGCCACCCACCCCGTTCGCCCTGAGGTATCGAAGGGCCAGAGCCGAACGTTGATACCTAAGCCCGAACGGACGCTCTGCGATGTCACGTTTTTCGCTGGCCCTGAGCAACGCAAACCATCGGCGCGATCAACCAATTCCAAAATCAAGTAGCCCCATCAACCCACGGATTCAACAGCGGCACCCTAGCAACTTCGAAGTCGGACACATCGCGTGTCACCACGGTCAGCCCGTGATGAAGTGCAGTTGCCGCGATGAACAAGTCAGGCTGCGAAAACGTGTGCCCCGCCTTGCGCCCGTCTTCAACTAGCAAGCGCCACTTGAACATCACGTCTTCAGACACTTCCAGCACGCGCTGCTCAAACATCGGCCGCACTTTGTGGGTCAGCCAATCATTCAATTCGGTGCGGCGAATCGGGTCACGCACCATCTCGATACCGAAGCGAATTTCAGCCACTGTCACAGAACTGATAAATAGTTCTTCCAGCGCCTGCGCTGCCACAAACGCCCGAACCCGCGCGTTGGGGCGAGGCCTGCGCAATTCGGAGATGACGTTGGTGTCGAGCAGCCAGCCTTTCACAGCTTGACGGCCCGCACAGGCATGGGCGAGCGGCGCGGTTCAATCTGCGTTGAGCGATGTGGCGACGCCTGCAAAGCGTCAACCAACAACTGCCCCGTTCGAGCGCCCTTCATGCGCCGAAACTCTTCAGCGTCCACCACCACCACAGCCTCGCGACCGTGCAGCGTGACATGTTGAGGCCCGTCACTGTGGGCAAGACGCACGACTTCGCTGAAACGGGCTTTGGCGTCCTGGAGACGCCAGACTGCGGCCGCGCGAGCAACATTCGCGTTTTTAACTGCTTCGGAATTTGTGATTCTAGTCATGCTGACTAGATTAACACAGCGTCCCCGAATAAAAACGGGACCAACACGCACAGTTTTTTATCAACGCTCGCTCGTTAGGCCGCGCGCAGCGATAGCTGTCCGATGCTCGGAAGGGTTGAGCGAGGCTTGCTTTCCGCCGACATCTGAAAAACTTTCCACCCAAGTGGTGGCTGTTGACTTAGGATCTTTTGAAATCGAACTTCGCTAACAGCTCCCCAAATGACAGTCATCACCAACATAGAAGACCTGCGCATCCTCGCCAAAAAACGAGTTCCGCGCATGTTTTACGACTACGCCGATTCGGGGTCTTGGACTGAGGGCACTTACCGCGCGAATGAAATTGACTTTCAGCGCATCAAGCTGCGGCAGCGGGTGGCGGTGAACATGGACAACCGGTCGCTGCGCACGACGATGGCGGGCACGTCGGTGGCCATGCCTGTGGCCATTGCACCGACGGGCTTGACGGGCATGCAGCATGCCGACGGTGAAATGCTGGCAGCGTTGGCGGCGAAAAAATTTGGCATTCCGTTCACGCTGAGCACGATGAGCATTTGCTCGATTGAGGACATTGCGGCCGCCACGAAAGCGCCGTTTTGGTTTCAGTTGTATTGGATGCGCGACCGCGATTTCATGGACCGTTTGATGGACCGCGCCAAGGCCGCTGGTGTGACGGCGCTGATGTTGACGCTGGACCTCCAGGTGCTGGGGCAACGTCACAAGGATTTGAAAAACGGACTGACCGCACCGCCCAAACCCACTCTGACCAACATTTTGAACTTGATGATGAAGCCGCGTTGGTGCTTGGGCATGGCGGGCACCAAGCGCCACAGTTTTGGCAACTTGGTGGGCCACGCCAAAGGCGTGAGCGACATGAGTTCACTCGGCGCGTGGACGCGTGAGCAGTTCGACCCGAAGCTGGATTGGAACGACGTGGAGTGGATCAAAAAACGCTGGGGCGGCAAGCTGATTTTGAAAGGCATCATGGACGCGGAAGACGCCAAGCTGGCTGCCAACAGCGGTGCCGACGCGATGATCGTGTCCAACCACGGCGGCCGTCAGTTGGACGGCGCGCCAAGTTCGATTGAGGCCCTGCCCACCATTGCTGACGCGGTCGGCAAACAAATTGAAGTGTGGATGGACGGCGGCATCCGCAGTGGCCAAGACGTGTTGAAGGCGCGTGCGCTGGGTGCGCAAGGCACCCTGATTGGCCGCAGCTTTTTGTACGGTCTGGGCGCAATGGGCGAAGCGGGCGTGACCAAGTGCCTGGAGATCATCGCCAAAGAGTTGGACGTGACCATGGCGTTTTGCGGGCACACCGACATCAACACGGTGGACAAAAGTATTTTGTTGCCGGGGACGTTTTGAATTGCCCTCTCGCCTTGACTGAGAGGGTTGGTGAGTGGTGTGAGAGTTGAGGAACGTCGGTGAGTTTTCGAAGTTTTCACCTCCTCCCCAACCCTCCCCCGTCGAGGGGGAGGGAGCTGACAGTTCGCAGCCCAGCAAAATTTCGTTTGTGTCGCGGCCAAACTCCATGGCGGGTGCAGCGCTTGACATGGGCGAGTTAGGCAGCGGTGTGGCCAAGCAAAGGCGCCCTGCACTTCAAACATCTGCTGTCCAAGCTTCAGCAGCGAAAAACCGCTCTGACTTGCATTGAATAGCCAAGGCCACTGAATCACTGAAATTTGGAGCCGTGCTGTCAAGCCGCCCTTGAAGGGCCAGACGCAAACCAGCCAATTCAAATCACGCCTTCCCCCAACGCGTAAGTTTGTATGAGTTGCTCGACCACGCGGGCTTGCAATGCGTCCTTGCGAGCCTTCAGCGGGTCGCGTGTGCGCATGGTGGCCAGCTTTTTCTTGACCCTCACGAAATTCATGGGCGCGGGCACTCGCATCGTGGCCATGTGGCCCGATGTCGCCACCACCGCCTGTTCAAAATGACCGCCGTCTAACAAGTTTGAGCCGGTCGAAATTTGCACGGCCCAAAAGTCTTCCTCAAATTTGGAGACGCGCAGCGGGTGCGGATCGTCGGCTTTCGCGGCGCGGCGCACGATGTCAATCTCGAAACCTTCGCTGTTCACTGCCGTGTAGAGCTGATCGGATCGCAGCTCAAAGGTCTTGTCTACTTTCTGCAGGACGGCCAACATGGAAGTGTCTAAGCGCTCCATCGTGGTGACGAAGCTCAAGTACTTTCGCGTATCGAGCAGAAGATCAATGTCTCGCGTGGCCGTGGCACCGTCTTCCACACGAACACCGCAGGCCGACTCGTAGGCGTACAGCGCGTGCGTGCCAACCACCATGAAGTGCTGGCTGAGGCCCGCCTGCTCAAGTCGATTCAAGGTGTCAATGAGCAATCGCGGCGCGCGGCCCACGCGCAAGGCACGGTTGCTGCGTTGATGCTGGCTCAGCGCTTCGGTCAGGCTTTTCAACCGTGCTGTCGCCGCTTCTTTGCGCTGCATGAATCGCACAAAATTGTCCTGAAGCTCAGAGGATTCGACGCCCAAAGACGTTTGCGCGCCGGTCGTCGCAACGCGGATCAAGTAACGCCGACCGCCCAAAGTGCGCCAAAACATCGAGCCCCGCACCTCGGCAGACGCTTTTTTCGCGTCACGCCAAGCCCTCAGCGTCGATTCAGCGTCTATGTATTGGCGTGTTTGCGCAGGAGTCAGTTCCAGCATGACTTGAGCTATCAAATTTTCAGAGTAAAAAAGATTTTTTGTAAATTACTCTGAAAAAAGCACGCAGTCAACCCGAGGTCAGCGCCTCACTCAAACGTATTGCACTGCGCCGGGCTGCCGCTTTGCAGGCCGCGTTTGAACCAGCTCACGCGCTGTGCGCTGCTGCCGTGGGTGAAGCTTTCGGGCACAACTTGGCCGCGTGACTTTCGTTGCAGGGTGTCGTCGCCGATTTGCGCGGCGGCATTCAGGGCGGTCTCAATGTCACCTGGTTCCAGTTTCCAGCCTTGCTCGGCTTGCGACCGGTTGGCCCAGACGCCGGCAAAACAGTCGGCCTGCAATTCGAGGCGCACGCTGGCGGCGTTTTGCTGGGTCTCGCTGCTGCGTGCGCGCATGGCGTCTACTTTGCCGCTGATGCCAAGCTGGTTTTGCACGTGGTGCGCCACCTCATGGCCGATGACGTAGGCCTGTGCGAATTGGCCGGGTGCGCCAAGCCGGGTGGTCATGGTGTCGAAGAAGGCCATGTCCAAATAAACGTGGTTGTCGGCGGGGCAATAAAACGGGCCCATGGCGGCGTCGCCTTGGCCGCAGCCTGTGGGGTAGCTGCCGCGAAACAGTGTGAGCTTGGGGTTTTGATAAGTCTTGCCAGATTCTTTGAAGACGTTGCCCCAAACCGTTTCGGTGCTGCGCAACACTTTGGAAACGAACTGTGCCTGCGGGTCATTCGCGGGTGGTTTTGCTGTGGGGCCAGGCGCGCTCTGCGACATGGGCGCAGGGCCACCGCCACCCAACAAGCCCAACACCGTCATCGGGTTGATGCCGAAGATCCAACCCGCGACCACCGCGATGACGATGGTGCCAATGCCCACACCGCCTCCCAGGCGCATGCCGCCACCGCCACGGCCGCCGCTGGAGCCACGGGCGTCTTCGACGTTGGAACTTTCATCTTGGCCGTCCATGCGCATGGCGTGCTCCTTGGGGTCTATTGAAATTTGGGTTTTTTGATTCCGTTCGGCCTGAGGTATCGAAGGCTTGCGGGACTTCGATAGCTCAGTCCGAACGGGGTGGGGTTTGAGTTCGCTGACGAAGTGACGGGGTGCCGAGGTGATTTTTTCTGCGCGTTCAAGTCTTGGGCAAGGTCACGCCTTTTTGTCCTTGGTACTTGCCGCCTCGGTCTTTGTAGCTGGTTTCACAGACTTCGTCGCTCTCAAAAAACAGCACTTGGGCGCAGCCTTCACCGGCGTAAATTTTGGCGGGCAGCGGCGTGGTGTTGCTGAATTCCAAGGTCACGTAGCCTTCCCATTCGGGCTCAAACGGGGTGACGTTCACGATGATGCCGCAGCGCGCGTAGGTGCTTTTGCCCAAGCAGATGGTGAGCACATTGCGCGGGATGCGGAAGTACTCGACCGTGCGGGCCAGCGCGAAGCTGTTGGGCGGGATGATGCAGACGTCGGAGTTCATGTCGACGAAGCTGCGTTCGTCGAAATTTTTCGGATCGACCACGGTGCTGTAGATGTTGGTGAACACCTTGAATTCGGGCGCACAGCGGATGTCGTAGCCGTAGCTGGAGGTGCCGTAGCTGACGATTTTTTGGCCGTCTGCCGAGTGGCGAATTTGGCCCGGCTCGAAGGGCTCGATCATGCCGGTGGTTTTCGCCATGTGGCGTATCCACTTGTCGCTCTTGATGGTCATTGCGCTTCCTTGCCTTGCGGCTTCCTTTGTGACTTCGTGCGTGATTTTAGAAGGCGCGGTTTTGTTCAGTAGGAGATGCCGTAACGCAAACCCTTGACCTTGAGCACGGCCGACTTGAGTTTGATTTGCTCCAGCACCAAGCCAGGGGCCAGCGTGTCGCCCTCGCGAACCACCTGGCCGTTGATGATGAGCATGCGGTTGGCGGGCGTTTGCGAATACATGGCACCGCCCACGGTTAATGTGGGCAAGCCAGCGCGCACGTCTTCGGGCAGCTCGCTCAGCGCGTAGAGCCGGGCTTCGGGCGAGGTGGCGGCGGAAGCGATAGGGGCGGGTGCGGGGGCTGCTTGCGCTTTGGGTTTGGCGGGCGTCGGCAATGGTGAAGGTGAAGGTGGTGGTGAAACTGGTGCCGGGATTTGCACGGCGGCCTGCTCTGACGGCACGATCGCAGCAGGCTCGACCGCGCGCGCAGGGCGAGCCAGCGGCAGCAGGGCTCGCGCCACGGGCGCAGGCGCGGGCACGGGGGCGACTGCGGGCGGCGGCGCTGCCTGTTGGACTGCAACGGGCGCGGCTTGGACTGGTGCCGGTGCGGTCGCAAGCTGCACACCAGCAGGCGCGGCTTGACGGGTCAACACCCACCACAAGGAACCCAACACGATCAGCAGGCCCGCAGCGGCCACGGCCCAGATCAGAGTTTGCGGTTGCGAGCGGCCTTTGCGCACTTCGTCTGGTGCGATCCACGGGTCGGTTTTGGAATGCAGGCCGGGCACGTCTTCACGCTCGCGTTCGCGTTCGGAGTCGGCTCGCTTGAGGGCGTCGAGGATGTAGGACATGGCGGTGACTCTGCGCTATTTTGCGGACGCTGCGGAAGCTGCGGTTGCGGTTGCAGTTGCGGATGCCGCCGCAGAAGGCGCAGACACAGCAAGAACTTCGACAAGCAACCGCGGCTCGTCCACGCCGGTGGCGCGGTTGAGTTGCATGAAGGTGGTGGGGCCCACCACGCCGTCGGGTGTCAGGCCTTGCGAGACTTGGAAGGCGTCTACCTGGGCCTTGAGGGCCGCGTCAAACCGCATCACGCCGCTCTGCGGGATGGCGGGCGGTGGTTGACCTAGCAGCGCCGCCAGTTGAACGGCAAGCTGCGTCACGCCGCTGCCCACGCTGCCCATTTGCAACATCGCGCGGTAGTCGGCCGGGGCCTTCCACAGCGTGGTGAAGTCGCCGCGCCACACGGCAGCCAGCGCCCACAGCGGCACGGTGCGCGACACGCCAGCAGCACGCAAGGTGGCGGCCTGCGAAGTCAATGCCGTGAGCAACGCGTATTGCGATTGGCCTTTCGCATCAAACAGAGTGACGACGCCGGGGCGGTTCAACTGACGGATCACCGCCAGGTTGCTTTTGCTGCGCAGACAAAACACCTGGCTGCGCTGTGCTGCGGCGCAGGCGTCGCCAGTGCTGTCGGTCGATGCACCAGCGCCGCTCAAATTCACTTTCCACAACGGCAACAGCTCACGCAAGGCAGCGTCTTCGGTGCCGAGCAAGGCGCCGAGGGTGGACTGCAAATCGGCACCGTTGGTCAATGTGGTTGAAGGCAAAGCCGCGCTCGCTGACGACGCGGCTGCGGCTGTGGATTTAACCGTTGAGGTGGACACCGAAGCAGACACCGAAGCGGGCGTGGAAGCCGCAGCCGAAGGGGAAGCCACGTTCACCGATTGCGAGCGCATGCGCTCTTTCGCGGCCCACGTCACCAAACCAAACAACACCAACATGGCCAAGCCGCCGAAGGCCCACCACCCAGTTCGACTTGAAGGCGACAAAGCCAGCGCGCGAGACTCGCTTCGCCCAAACACTTCGTCGGCGGCGCGTTCAACAATCTCGCTGTTCACGCGCGCTTGGCCGGTGGAATACGCACCCAACAGCGCACGGTCGCACAGCAAGTTGATGCGCCGCGGAACACCGCGTGCCAGCTGGTGAATGCGGCTGCGCGCTTCGCTGTCAAACGGCACCGCACCGCGCATGCCGGCCACCGTCAAACGGTGACGGATGTACTGGACTGTTTCAGCTTCAGACAACGCATCAAGGTGAAAGCGCGCGGTCACGCGCTGTGCCAATTGCTCAAGCTCAGGGCGCGCCAACATGTCGCGCAACTCGGGCTGGCCAATCAAAATAATTTGCAGCAGCTTGCGTTCGTTGGTTTCTAAATTGGTCAGCAAACGAAGCTGCTCCAAGACATCACTCGACAGGTTTTGCGCCTCGTCGATGATGAGCACATTGTTCTGCCCAACAGCGTGGGTTTTGAGCAAAAAATCGTTCAGCGGATCGATGTGCTCTTTGACGGTTGCGGTCGCAGCGTTGGGGCCAGCCACCGGTAAAGGGATTCGAAATTCACTGCACACCGATTGCAGCAACTCCACCACCGTGAGCTTGGGGTTGAAGATGTAGGCAACGTTGCAGCGCTTGGGCATGCGCTCTAAAAACGCGCGACACACTGTTGTTTTGCCGGCACCTATTTCTCCGCTCAGAAGCACAAAGCCGCCGCCGCTGTCCAGGCCGTAAAGCAAGTGCGCCAGGGCTTCGCGGTGCCGCTCGCTCATGTACAAAAAGCGCGGGTCGGGGGCGATGGAAAAGGGCTCGCGTTTGAGCCCGAAGTAAGCGGTGTACACGGATCAGTCAGACGTTCGCAGTCAACGCAGGGAGGTTTATTTTGCTGTTTCTAGATAGGTAATAACTCGGTCGGCGATCACTTGTCCGGTGATCGCTTGCTTGGTGATCGCTTATTTAGTGATGAGCAAAGCTGGTGCAAACATCTCGGTCGATGCCGACTTTTTGCCCGCAAAGGTGTTTTCAATTTGCATGGTCACCAGCTCGGCCATGCCGCGAAAGTTCTGCTGCATGGAGGCGACGAAAGGCGTGCCTTTTTTGATCATGTCCACCGCTTGGCTGGTGCCGTCGATGCCGGTGACGACGATCTCGTTGCGTCCCGCCGCTTGTATGGCCTGCGTGGCCCCGATGGCGGGCTCGTCCCAGGCGGCCCACACGGCGGTGATAGAACCCTTGGTCGGATTGGCGGTGAGGATGTTCTCCATTTGCTTGCGCGCGTTTTCTATCGGGCCGGGCACTTGCACATGCATCTCGCTCAAGACCTTGACGTTGGGCAAGTCTTTCAACATGCCGTCCAGCGCGATAGACCGCTTCACCACGCCCGGATGCGGCCGGTGCGTGAACACCACGATCGTGCCTTTGTTGTTGATGGTTTTGAACAACTGCTGGCTGATGGCCGTGCCCATGGCCGTGTTGTCGCTGGTGGCGTTCATGACCATGCTGGGGATGTAGCCCGAATCACAACCGAACACCGGGATGCCTTTGGCCGCAGCGGCGGCAATTTGAGTCTTCACTTGATTCGGGTCGGCGCTGACGATGACGATGGCGTCGGTCTTGGCAGCCACAGCGTCTTCCATGCGACTGGCCATCAGGCCGAAGTCGCCTTTGGTGTCGATGACGTTGGCTTTCCAGCCCTTTTTGGTGGCCAACTCAGACAGCGTTTTCAGCATGTCGTTGGTGGTGACCGATTGCTGATACGGCGTGATGAGGGTGATGGTTTTACCGACCTGGGCCCACGCGCTGCCAACACCAAGGCCCGCGCCGGTCAGGCTCAACAGTGCGGCTGCCGCGGCGGTGACCGCGCTGCGTTGGACAAATTGACGGCGGCTGGATGGCTTTGCGTTGGTGGTCATCGTGACTCCTTGTTGTGCAAAAAAGCGGGCTGAAAAACTAAGCTGGAACCCCAGCGAATTGTGGGGCTCAACGGGGCGCGTCTGACAGGGTAGAAACCGCCGCCTGCAGGGCGCGCCAGCGGCGCGATTTTGCTTGCATCTGCGCGGCCGCCTCTGGCCGAGGGAGCACGGTTTGCGAGCGCGAATTCGAAGACAAACTTTGATGTCGCCGCACAAAGTCTTCCGGCGACGCGCACCAGTCCAAAGCAGCACCTGCCCCTGCCCTTGCCGCAATAGCGGCAGCGCCCAGGCACGGCAAGAGGTCAGCACCAGCCGGGATGTGCAGGGGCGCGTCAAAACAATCGGCCAATATTTGCATCCACTCAGCGCTGCGCGTGGCACCGCCCACGACGATGAGCTCACGCTGACGGGTGCCTTGCGGCTGCAACATGTCCAAGGCCCAGCGCAGCGACAAGGACACGCCTTCTAACGCAGCGCGCATCATCTGGGCGCGGGAGGTGTCCATGCCCAAACCGACGATGGCACCCTGACCTTCGCTGCTGTTCACCGGCAAGCGCTCGCCGTTCAAATAAGGCAAGAACATGAGCTTGGGATCGAAGGGTGCTGCCGCCACGGCGTGCTCGAACAACGCGTAGCGCTGCGTGTCGGCGGCGTCGGCGGCATCGGCGGGTGCATCCAACCAACGCAAGGCCCAGCGGTGAACTGCACCTGCGTTGGAGATGGGGCCGATAAAAATGCGGCGCGGCAAACCGTTCGCCGCTGGCGGCAAATAGGGCAGCACAAACAGGGGCGCGCCGGGTGCGTTGAACTGCTCTGTTGCGCTGTCAGACACATCAGACACGCGCGCCACCCAAGCCGATGTGCCCAGGTAGGCGTAACACTGCGACGCATCACTCACGCCCGCGCCCAAGGTGGTGGCGGCTGCGTCACCCAGGCCGCACAGCACGGGGCAGCCTGCTGCCAAACCGGTGATCGCGGCGGCTTGCGTGCTGACCACGCCGACCTGCGCGTCGGCATTCAGCAAGTCAGGCAACGCGCGCTTCAAGCCCAGCGAATCGAGCCACTGATGCGCCCACGCGCCGTGCTCGATATCAAACATGCCGGTGGTTGCGGCCGTGGTCGGGTCGGTGACTGCGCGGCCGGTGAGGCGCTGAGTGATGAAGTCTTTCGCGCCCACCAAGACGTGCGCTGTTCGCTCCCAAACATCGGCGTGATGCTCGCGAAGATGCAGCAATTTCGGCAGCACCGACGTGGCATTGAAGGGGTTGCGGGTGACGCGGTGTATCGCGTCGGCACCCATTTGTTCGGTGATACGCGCGGCCGCATCGCTCGCCCGCGCATCGGTGTGCAGCCACGCCGGGCACAGCACATGGCCATGCGCATCTAGGGCAATCAGGCTTTGCATTTGGCCGCTGAAGGTCAACGCTGCGATGTTGCTGGGCAGCACGCCTTGCTCCCACCACTGTTGCAGCACCTGGCAAAACGCCAGCCACCAATCCTGCGGGTCTTGTTCGCAGTGAACGGCTGCGCTGCGGTAGCTCACGGTGTGAGCCAGTTGCATCTGACCGTCTCGCGACACCAGCACAGCCTTCACCGCCGATGAGCCGATGTCAAAGCTGGCGATGAAGGTGTCGCTGCGCGGCGCATTCATCTTGACGGCCCCGCGCTGATCTTCTGAAACACCACCGCCGCCACCACGATGGCCCCGGTGCCCACGTCTTGCAAAAACGATTGCACATTCAGGATGGTCAGCCCATTCGCCAAGATGCCCAAAGTGGCCGCGCCCAACAAGCTGCCCAGCACATGCGGTGTGCCGCTGCGGTGGGCCGTCATGCCCAAAAACGCGGCGGCGTAGGCAGGCAAAAACAAGCCGTTGCCGCCTGTGGGGTGGGCCGAGCCCAAGCGCGACGCCAACAACACGCCCGCGCCGGTGGCCGCCATGGCGCACAGCCCAAATGCCCACACTTTGTGACGCATCACATTGACGCCCACCAAGCGGGCCGCGCGTTCGTTGCCGCCCACGGCATAAAGCTGCCGGCCAAACGCGGTGCGGTGCATCAGCACCCAAGCCAGCGCCACCACCGCTGCCATCACGATGGAGGGCCCTGGCACGCCAAGCCACACGGCGCGGCCCAGCAGCGTGAAGCCTTCGGGAATTTTGTCGAACACGGTGGAGCCACCCGTGAGCCAAAACGTGAAGCCCGCCAGCATGGTGCCGGTGGCCAAGGTGGTGATGAAGGACAAAAGTTGGAAGCGGCCCACCAACCAACCATTGACCATGCCAAACAACAAACCCGCCGCGAGTGTGAGCAGCACTGCCACAGGCAAAGGCATGCCGACCACGGCCAACTGCGCCGCCATGACGCCGCCCAAACTGGCCGACGCGCCCACCGACAAATCAAACTCACCCGCGGCCATCACCAACGTGGCACCGACAGCCACCAACACCAAGAAGGCGATCTGGCGGCTGACATTGACGGCGTTGCCGAAGGTGGCAAAGGCGTTGGGACTGAGCGCGGCAAACACCAGGCAAATCAACAGCAACGCGGCGACGGTGCCGTAGGCACGCAAATAGGTTCGTAAACCGTGTGATGCGGTTGCCGTCATGTGGTGACGGCCTGCTCAGGAGCCGCATCAAAACACCAACGCAGCACTTCAGGCGCATGCAGCCGCGCACCTTGCAAGTTGGCCACCGTCACGCCTTCACGCAGCACCACCACGCGCTGCGCCAGCTCCAGCATCTCGGTCAAATCTGAAGTGACAACCAAGGCCGCGCCGCCACGCGCGCAGTGCTCGCGCAGCAACTGGTGAATCGCGCGGCGCGTGGTCACGTCGACGGCTTGCGTGGGCTCGTCACACAACAGCACTTTTGCATTCATGGCCAAGGCGCGCGCAAACACCACCTTTTGTTGATTGCCACCGCTGAGTTCGACCACGCTTTGCTCGGGCCCGGTGGCTTTGATGTTCAGGCCGTGCATGGCAGTCACAGCCGCTTCGCGCTCACGACTCCAAGACAAGCAACCGAAGCCGCGTGCAGTGGCAAAGCGCTCCAAAAACGGCAGCGTGAGGTTGTCGCGCACGCGCATGTTCAGCACCAAGGCATGACCGCGTCGGTCTTCCGGAATCAACACCCAACCACGCGCAGAAGCGGCTTGCGGGTTGTTGATGTGAACCGGCTGGCCCTGCGCCATCAAAGCGTCAACGCGACCTGCGCGCAATCCCAGCAGCAGCTCCAACAGCTCGGTGCGGCCCGACCCGGCCAGGCCGTAAAGGCCCAGCAGCTCACCGGCGTGCAGCGTGAGGCTGGCGTTGCGCAGCTTGCCGTCAGCGGTGGAAGCGTGCGTGACTTCAAGCACCGCCGCTGCATGGGTCGAGGCTGGCACGGCTTGATTTGAAACGGCTGCGGGCGGATCTGTTCGCCCCGACATGGCAGCGATCAACGACGCTGGCGTTTGCCCTTGCGCAGCCACCGTGGTCACCACCGCGCCATTGCGCAGCACGGTGATGCGGTCGGCAATTTGCAGCACTTCGTCAAGCCGATGCGACACATAAAGCACGCACTTGCCGCGTTGGCGCAGCACGTCGACTTGACTCAGCAGTTGCTGCGCATCCGTGCTGGTGAGGGCGGCGGTGGGCTCGTCCAAGATGAGCAAATTAGCCTGAGTCATCAAGCAGCGCACCAGCGCGAGTTGGGTGCGCTGCGTGACGGACAAATCGGCTACCAGCGCGTCGAGCGGCAAGCTCAAACCCAAAGAAGCGCACGCTTGGGCGGCACGTTGGCGCATGCTCGCGCGGTCGATCAACCAGCGGCCCAAACCGGTCAACACCGGAAATTCTTTGCCTATGAAAAGGTTGTCCAGCGCCGACAAACTGGCCACCAACTGCGGCTCTTGGTGCACCACCGCCACGCCGCGCGCTGCGGCCTGCGCGGTCGACGCGGGCGCGAAGGCTGCGCCTTGCAAAAGCACGGTGCCCGCGTCAGCCGCCAAGGCCCCAGTGAGCACATGAATGAGGGTGGACTTGCCTGCGCCGTTTTCACCGATGAGGGCGTGCACTTCACCGGGTGCCAACGTGAGCGACACCCCCGACAAAGCCGCCACACCGGCAAACGCCTTGGACACACCGCGGACTTCCAACAGTGCGCTCGGCACAGGCGTGCGCACAGCCAACATCAAGCCAACGAGCGCTCGTAAAAAATGCGCCAGCCCACCGGCTCTTGGATCCAATATTGGCGGCGCGTGTGGGGGCGCTTGTCACCAGGCTCGGTCTCGGTGAAGGTGACCACCATGACGGCATCTCGGTCTTGCCACGACACGATAGATAAGTTGTCGCGCGTGGCTTCTCGCGTGGGTTCAATCGCATTCGGCGCTGCGAGCCTCCTGTTCACGCGCCGCTGATTCTCTTCGCGAAGCTGCTCGCGCCACGGCGGGCCCAAGGCTTCGGCATCCGGCAGGTTGACCGACGTGCTGTAGAAGGCGTCGCGCGCCCGCACATCGTTTTGTTTGCGCGCCGTTTGCCACTTGTCAAACTCGCCCAAAAAGTTGGCGTGGCGGGTTGTCAGCTCTGCTGGTTTGACCCACTCCAAGCGCTCGGCCACGACGATGGGTGTGGCCTGCACGTCGATGTAAGCGCCGAGCTCTTTCAGGTAGTGATTGGCCAGCGCGATGCAGCCGTCGGTTGCCCAAGGTGCACGTGAATACATGCCTGGAGGTATGCCGTGCAACCAAATCCCATCGCCGCTGCGGCCCTGCAAGCGGTCGTAAGGGTTGGGGTAATTCAAGGCCAAGGCTTGCTTGCCGTACTTGGCGGGCAAAGTGGCCGAGGGAATTTGCTTGGTCACGAAGTAAACGCCCAGCGGCGTGCGCTGGTCACCGGCCACCTGCTTGACCATGCCGTTTTTGCCGATGGACGCGTAGTACTCGCGAATGAGCGACAAGCCCTGTGAGCCGTTCTCGAACACGTACAAACGCGAGCGCGCCACGTCCACCACCACCGCATGTTTCACGCTCGGCGACAGGCTCACCAAGGCCGATGGCACCAAGCCCGCAGACGGCATGACAGACACGGCTTGCACCCGAACCCGCGCTTCGTCGGTCAACTCGTCCAAGCGCTCACGGCCCGCCGTCACCACCTCGCTGGGGGCTGCACCAAAGCCGGCGGCAGGTTGGGTTTGCGCGGTCAGCAGATCGGCGTAGAGCAACTGCGCCAACGCGAAACCCGGCGCGTCTGTGGCCAAGCGCTGGGCCTTTTGCATCGCTTGGTCACCGTCCCCTGAAGCCAGCAGGCCGTAGACCTCCAACAAGCGCGCCTCATCTGGCGATGAGCGACGCGGCTCGCGCTTGAGCAGGCTTTCGGGCGGCACGACGACAAGGCGCTTGGCATCATTGCTTGACGCCACCGAGGTGGTCGGGTTGAGCCGCACTTCTCGCACGGTTTCATTCACCCGAGCGGCGGGCGCAACCTGTTGCGACTTGAACCACCAAAACGCAACTGCACCCAAGGCACCCAAGGCGGCCAAGGCAGCAAAGAAGCGCCGCTTGCCACGCACTTGAGCGGCTCGATCTCGGTCAAGCAAGCTAGGCAAGAAGTTGAAGCTGGGCCGCGTGACAGTCGCAGACTCAACTGCACCAGATGCATCAGCAAGCGCTTGCGCAGCTTTGAAGTTGTCGGGGCTGTTCATGGATTCAACCGATGGACTGACTGACGAGAGGAGATCACAACGACACCTCTTCGCGTATCAACCAAATACCGTCTCGCAGCACCAGTCCCAAGCGTTTGCGCGCGACCGAGATCACAGCATCCCCGCGATAGCGTTGCAGAAATCGCGCGTTCGCTGTGGGAGGGTCGGTTCGGGCGCCAGACACAAGGCTGATTTGAACGTCTTCCAGTGTCACGGCGACATCGCGCTTGGACAAAATGCGTTCGCGGCGTTGTGCGAGCCAAGCGGCGTGGGACGGCGCAGGTGACAAGCGCCCTGCACCGCGAAAATCGGCTTCGTAAGCAGCCGCATACGCAACCATGTCGCGCTGCTCCCAGGCCCGAGCCCAGCGCTTGACGGCCGAGGTGATGTCGGCAACCGTGGCCGCGTCGGTGCCTTCTGACATTGATTTGGCTTCAGCGGGGACATCGGGTTTGAGCACGGCAACCGTGAGCGCTGGTCGAATAGATTTCTCGGCGCTGGTCGCCGACGCAAAGTTCGAAAGCGCAGAGTTCAACTCCACGGTCGATGTGGGCATGCGATAGCGTCGCGCGTGCAGGGTGGTGCCTTGAAAGACGATCAGCACTGTGTCTTCTACTTGAGCGCGTTGGGCGGCTCTCGCGGGGCGCAGCATGTTGAGCAATTTATCGCCAGGGCCTTCGGCCGCCACAGGCACCAGATCGGCCAGAGTCGGCTCGTAGTTCAAGGCCAGGGCCAAAATGTCGTCAAGCACAGGTTGCAACAAACGCTGGCGCAACTGCTGCACTTCTGGCGGGGTGAGGTCGTACAAAAACAGCTCGCTCACCAAGCCCTGAGTGTCGGCGCGGCGCAGCACCAAGGGGCTGAAGTCCAGGGCGAAGGCAGGCACAGCCAAGGCCGCCAAGGCAGTCAACGCCGCACATAGAGTGAACTTCGACAAGCACTCCTTGCTCATCAGCGGCCTTTGCCGTTGTTCTCGCGAACGATCACCCAGCGACCGCCGCGAGACTCAAAGTCCAGCGTTTTGCGGCTCACCAAGCTCAGGCTGTCGGCCGAATAACTCTGCGTGAAGCTGGCCGACCATTTCGTTTTGCTGCCCGTGATTTTCAAGTCGGACACACCCACGTCGATGTCTTTTTTTCCGTCAATGCGCACACGCCGCGCAGCCTGCCAAGCGGCTGCGCTGCCCTCGCCGCCCGAGAAACCAGGCGCGTAAGTGGCGATGTAGGCATCAGTCTGTTTGTTCGACCAAGTCCGCGCCCAGTCTTGCACTGCCTTGCGAACAGCGGCTTCTTCCGCAGCGGTGCTGGAGGCTGGCGCGGCAGTCGCAGCCGCGACCGCAGGTGCAGGTGCGGGTTTGGATGCCACGAGTGCAGGTGTGGATGGAGGCGGAACAGCGGGAGCGGGAGCAGGTGACGTTGACGGTTTCAGCGCAAGCACAACGGCTGGCGCGGATGCCGGAATCGCTGCGGCAGGCGGCTTGATTGCCGCGACGCTGGCTGGTGCGGGTGCTGGTGTTGGACTCGGTGCCGGTGCTGGTGCGGGAGCCGCGGCCACGACCACTTTGGCAGGCACCGAAGCGGCTGGCACCGGGGCTGGGGTCTGCACAGGTGAAGGCCCGACGGCAACCACAGGTGCGACGGCGACAACAGATGCAGGTGCCGGCGTCTGCGCCGCAGCCAAAGCCATCGGCGCCATTGCGTCGGTGCCCGCCCAAACAGGAATCAAAGTCAAGCGCGCCGCCGTGGCTTTGCTGTCATCGATGTTCAGCGCGCGCGCATACGCGGCTCCCGCCAAACGCGCGTTGACGGTGCCGAGGTTGCGGTAAACCGTGTCGTAAGTCGGCCTGCTGCGCAGCGCGGCCTCCAGCGCGGCGCGCGCTTTGTCGGGCTCACCGCGTTCGGCGTACAGCACAGCCAGATTGTTTTGCGGCTCAGGCAGCATCGGAAAGTCATCGGCCAGTTTGCGAAAAATGGCGATGGCTTCGGCGCTGCGTTTTTGGTCAGCCAGTAACACCGCTTTGCGAAAGCGCAGTTGGGGGTCGTTGGGCGATTTGGCGAGCAAGCCTTCGACAGTTTTCATTGAATCGACTGGCTGTTGCGGCGCGTTCTGAGTCTGTGGACTGACCACCTGCAAGGTCGGCGCGGCCGCCATCGCAGTCGTCAAAGTGGCCAGCCCAGACACCAGCACCGACAAGCAAGCTGCGCTCGGAAATGAGAGCAAGTTGGAAACATAAAGCTCGTCTGGCGGCGAAGTGGCTGGTCGCATGGAGGTTCCGTGGTGTCTGATTGCCTGTGCGCGGTCAATCAAGCGAAAGCTGAAAACAGTGTGGAAAACAGTGCGGCAATCAGAGCGTATGACAACCTCAGATTATATGAATGCACCATAGCAAACCGCAGGCTCAATCCACAGGCGTCAACTTCGCCACCGCCAACGCCAACCACTTCATTCCGTGCCGACCAAAGTTGATCTGCGCCCGAGCGTCTTCGCCGACGCCTTCCAAGGTGACGATCACGCCTTCGCCGAACTTGTTGTGAAACACGCTTTGACCTGATCGCAGGCCGTGGGCTGTGGTTTTAGGGCCGGCTGCGAAAGCGGGTGTGGCCGCCGAATTTCGCGCCGCTACATCACCCGCACCGATGATGGAATTCAAGCCCGAGCCACGCGACCAACTCGATGCGTATTCGCGCGCAAAGCCCGAACCGAAGGCCTGGTTGCGCGGCGTGATCCACTTCAGCGTGGCTTCGGGCAGCTCGTCAAAAAAGCGGCTCTTCACGGCGTAGCGCGTTTGCCCGTGCAGCATGCGCGACTGGCTGAAGCTCAGGTACAGCCGCTTGCGTGCCCGCGTGATGGCCACATACATCAGGCGGCGCTCTTCTTCCAGGCCGTCCAAATCTGACGCGCTGTTTTCGTGAGGGAACAAACCTTCTTCCAAGCCGGTGATAAAGACGGCATCAAATTCCAGGCCTTTGGCCGAATGCACCGTCATGAGTTGGATGGCGTCTTGGCCCGTCTTGGCTTGGTTGTCGCCTGCCTCCAGCGACGCGTGGGTCAAAAAGGCGGCCAAGGGCGACATGATTTCGCCGGTCTCGGCGTCGGGGGCCATGTCGGGGAAGGTGGGGGCAATTTGACCTGTCGCCGCTTCCGCATCGGGCGTACTGAATTCAGCCCGCCCTGCTTCAAGCGGTTCTATTTCAGAGCGCACTGCTGCGGCGCCGTGCTCATCCACCGGCAGCGCCACGGCGTCTTTGCCAAAGCCTTCTTGCGTGACAAAAGCTTCGGCGGCGTTGACCAATTCGGCCAAGTTTTCCAAACGGTCTTGGCCTTCTTTGTCGGTTTTGTAGAAGTCGACCAAGCCCGAGGCTTCGAGCATGTGATCGATGATTTCGCGCAGCGTCAGGCCGCGTGTGGCGTCACGCATGGCATCCACCAGCGCCACAAACGCCTGCACGTTGTTGCCGCCTTTGCCCGCCACCGAGCCCACGCTTTGCACCAAGCTGCGACCACTTTGGCGTGCTGCGTCCTGCAGCAATTCGATGGTGCGCGCGCCAATGCCGCGGGTGGGGAAATTCACCACGCGCAAAAAACTGGTGTCGTCGTTGGGGTTCTCAATCAGGCGCAGATAACTCAGCGCGTGCTTGACTTCAGCGCGCTCAAAAAAGCGCAAGCCGCCGTATACCTTGTAGGGAATGGCGGCGTTGAACAGCGCGCTTTCCATCACGCGGCTTTGGGCGTTGCTGCGGTACAGCAGCGCAATGTTCATGCGCGCCGTGCCGTCGCGGTGCAGTTGCTGCGCTTCTTCGACAAACCACTGCGCCTCGGCATAGTCGCTGGTGGCCTCGAAAACACGCACCGGCTCACCCGGCCCAGCTTCCGTGCGCAGGTTCTTGCCCAAGCGGCGAGAGTTGCGCGAGATCAGCTCATTCGCGGTGTCCAAAATGTTGCCGAAGCTGCGGTAATTGCGCTCCAGCTTGATGACCTGCTCAACTTTGTATTCGCGCTCAAACTGCGCCATGTTGCCCACTTGCGCGCCGCGAAACGCGTAGATGCTTTGGTCGTCGTCGCCCACCGCCATCACGGCGCTGTCGGGGCCCGCAAACATTTTCAGCCAGGCGTATTGCAGTTTGTTGGTGTCTTGAAACTCATCCACCAGCACGTGGCGAAAACGGCGTTGGTAGTGTTCGCGCAGCGAGGTGTTGTCGCGCATCAGCTCGTAGGTGCGCAACATCAGCTCGGCGAAGTCGACCACGCCTTCTCGCTGGCACTGGTCTTCATACGCTTGATAAATTTCCACCAGCACGCGGGTTTGTTCGTCGGTCACGCTGATGTCTTTGGGGCGTTGGCCACCGTCTTTCGAGCCAGCGATGAACCAGCTCACCTTCTTGGGCACGAAGCGTTCTTCATCCAGCTTCATGGCCTTGATGATGCGTTTGACGGCCGACAACTGATCGGCAGTGTCCAAAATTTGAAAGCCTTGCGGCAACGCGGCCAGCTTCCAATGCGCACGCAAAAATCGGTTGCACAAGCCGTGAAAGGTACCTACCCACATGCCGCGCACAGGAATGGGCAACAGCGTGCCCAAGCGCAGCAGCATTTCCTTGGCGGCCTTGTTGGTGAACGTCACCGCCATCACACCGCCCGGCGACAACTGACCGGTTTGAATCAACCACGCAATGCGCGTGGTCAGCACGCGGGTTTTGCCAGAACCGGCACCGGCCAAGATCAAGGCGGGGCGAGCGGGCAAGGTGACTGCGGCGAGCTGCTCGTCGTTCAGGTTGTGTAGCAAGCTGGACGCGGGCGGGGCGGCATTTGGGTAGGGCTTTTCGTCAGAAATAAAACTCATCTCCGCATTTTAGGAGTCGCCTGCTTATTCATTGGCCAGCGCCAACTTGATCGACGAGCCAGAGCCCGAGGAACAGCGTTTCCGATGCTGGGCATGCAAAATCGCAGCTCGAACCTGGAGCCATCGCCATGGAAATTTTTGACTATGACAACGTGTTGTTGCTGCCGCGCAAATGCCGCGTGGAAAGCCGCAGCGAATGCGACACCTCGGTAGAGTTTGGCGGCCGCCGTTTTTACTTGCCGGTGGTGCCCGCCAACATGAAGACGGTGTTGGACGAGCCCATCAGCGAATGGCTGGCAGCCAACGGTCACTTCTACGTGATGCACCGATTCGACATTGACAACATCGCCTACGCCCAACGCATGCGCGACAAGGGCCTGTTCGTTTCCATCAGCTCAGGCGTGAAACAGCCCGATTACGAGGTGATTGACGGTTTGGCGGCGAGCGGGGTGGGGGCCGACTACATCACCATCGACATCGCCCACGGCCATGCCGAGAGTGTGCGCAAAATGATTGAGCACATCAAACAAAAACTGCCCCACACCTTTGTGATTGCGGGCAATGTGGCCACGCCCGAGGCGGTGATCGATTTAGAAAACTGGGGCGCCGATGCGACCAAGGTGGGCGTGGGACCGGGCAAGGTTTGCATCACCAAACTCAAAACCGGTTTCGGCACCGGCGGTTGGCAGCTCAGTGCCTTGAAGTGGTGTGCCCGTGTGGCCACCAAACCCATCATTGCCGACGGCGGCATCCGCGACCACGGCGACATCGCCAAAAGCATCCGTTTTGGCGCCTCTATGGTGATGATCGGCTCACTGTTCGCGGGCCATGAAGAGTCGCCAGGCAAGACCGTTGAAGTCGACGGCCGTTTGTTCAAGGAGTACTACGGCAGCGCCAGTGACTTCAACAAAGGTGAGTACAAACACGTCGAAGGCAAACGAATTTTGGAGCCTATCAAGGGCAAGCTTGCCAACACTTTGCGCGAGATGCGAGAAGACGTTCAAAGCTCCATCAGCTATGCGGGCGGCACCCACTTGTTTGACATCCGCAAGGTCAACTACGTGATCTTGGGTGGCGACAACGCGGGGGAGCATTTGTTGATGTGATGGGGCCGCAGTGTTGGATTGCGTGACTGCAAAACATCTGACGTGAGGCGACGTGTCCGGAATGCAAACGCAAACGCAAAGTGCCCGGGCGGCCTTCGCCTAAAAAATCACTCGCCCAAGTAGGCTGCCCGAACCCGAGGGTCATTCAACAGCATCTTCGCGTCACCACTCATCGTGACCTCGCCCGAATCCATCACGTAGCCACGTGACGCCAAGCCCAGGGCTCGACTCGCGTTTTGCTCAACCAGCAAAACCGTCGTGCCCCGTTGGTGAATGTCGTTCACCACTTCAAAAATCTTGTCCACCATGATGGGGCTCAAGCCCATCGACGGTTCGTCCATCAACAGCACTTTGGGCCGGGCCATCAGGGCGCGGCCCATGGCCAACATTTGCTGTTCGCCGCCGCTCATGGTGCCGGCCAGTTGATTGCGGCGCTCTTTCAAGCGCGGAAAAATCCCGAACACTTTTTCGATGTCGGCGTCGACTTCTTTGTCTTCACGGATGAAGGCACCCATCTGCAAGTTTTCGGTGATGGTCATGCGCGTGAAGGTGCCGCGGCCTTCGGGCACCATCACCAAGCCCTGTTTTACCAAGTCCCAAGCGCCCTGCCCTTTGATGGACCTGCCAAGATATTCGATGTCGCCGGCGGCCACAGCCTGCAAGCCGGTGATGGCTTTGAGCGTGGTGGTTTTACCGGCCCCATTGGCACCGATCAGGCTCACCAGCTCGCCTTCCATCACCTCAAACGACACCCCTTTGACGGCCTGAATACCGCCGTAAGCGACCTTCAGATTGCTCACTTTGAGCATGTTTTTTTGAGTCATGGTGCCGTCGCCTTCAATGAGCTTTGTGATCGGCACCGAGGTAGGCCTCGATCACTTTGGGGTTGCGCTGCACATCGGCGGGAGTGCCCTCGGCAATTTGCTTGCCGTAGTCGAGCACCGTGACGCGGTCGCACAGGCCCATGACCAACTTCACGTCATGCTCGATCAACAAAATCGTGCGGTTGTCGTTGCGGATGCGGTCTATCAATTCACGCAGCACAATTTTCTCGGTCGCGTTCATGCCGGCGGCGGGTTCATCGAGCGCGATCAACTTGGGATCGGTGGCCAAAGCGCGGGCGATTTCCAAGCGGCGCTGGTCGCCGTAGCTCAAGGTGCGGGCCTTGAAGTCGGCGTATTTGCCGATGCCGACGTAGTCCAAAAGCTCTTGGGAACGTTTTGCAATCGCGGCCTCTTCGGCCTTGAAACCTGCCGTGCGAAACACCGCGCCGAACAGGCCCGATTGGGTGCGCACGTGACGGCCCACCATGACGTTTTCCAGCGCCGTCATGTCGGCAAACAAGCGGATGTTCTGGAAGGTGCGCGCAATGCCTGCCTTCGCCACTTCGTGAACCGCACTGGGCTTGTAGGGCACGCCACCCAACTCGAAGCCGCCTGAGTCGGGGGTGTACAAGCCGGTGATGACGTTGAAGAAGGTGGTCTTGCCCGCACCGTTGGGGCCGATAAGGCCGTAGACCATTCCGCGTTCTATGGTGATGCCCACATCGGACAAAGCCTGCAAACCGCCAAAGCGTTTGGAGACAGCGGCGACTTTCAGTACGGTTTCAGCCATGTTTGCCCCCTTCACTTCGCGTTGTTGTTGTCTGCAGCCGGAAGCGCAGATTTACCGTGCTCTGGGGCAGGCCACAGCCCGCGCGGACGGCTCAGCATGATGCCTATCATGGCCAGCGCAATCAGCAGCTGGCGCAAGATGGATGCATCCAATCGCCCGCCGGTCATGGCTTGCAAAGGGCCAGCCACGTAGCGCAAAACCTCGGGCAGTGCCGCAAGCAACAACGCGCCCAGCACCACGCCCGGGATGTGCCCAATGCCGCCCAACACCACCATGGCCACGATCATCACTGACTCTTGCAGGCTGAAGGACTCAGGCGATACGAAGCCTTGGAACGTGGCAAATAAAACGCCTGAAACGCCGCCAAAAGTCGCCCCCATGCCGAACGCCAGCAGCTTGAGGTTGCGGGTGTTGATGCCCATGGCCTTGGCTGCAATTTCGTCTTCGCGTATGGCCATCCAGGCTCTGCCTATGCGGCTGCGTTCGAGCCGATAGCAAATCACGACGCCCAAAATCACCAGGGCCAAGAAGAAAAAGTAGTAGTTGGTGACGGACGCCACATCGATACCAAACACTTGATGCGGTTTGCCAAGGTTGATGCCGAACACCGACATTGAGTCAATGCGGTCCAGGCCACGCGGCCCGTTGGTGATGTTCACGGGCTGTTCCAAATTGCCCAGGAAAACGCGAATGATTTCGCCGAAACCAAGCGTCACGATGGCCAGGTAATCACCGCGCAACTTCAAAGTCGGCGCGCCCAGCAAAACACCGAAAAGTGCCGCCAGCGCCGCACCCACGGGCAAGACCGCCCACCAAGGCACGTGCACGCCGCCAGGGAACATGGCGGCGATGGCGGGGAAGGTTTCAAACAAGTGTGGGCTGGCCAGCAAGGCCAGCATGTAGGCACCCACGGCATAGAAAGCAACGTAGCCCAGGTCAAGCAGCCCGGCGTAGCCCACCACGATGTTCAGGCCCAATGCGAGCAGCACATAAAGCAAAGCAGTGTCAATGATGCGCACCCAAGCATTGCCGAAGCTTTGCGCGATGAAAGGCAGGATGGCCAGCCCAACGGCTGAGACGAATATGAGCAGGAGTTTTTTACGCTGGTCGTTCATCACTAAGCTCCGTCAGGCCCGGTCGGCCACGCGTTCGCCGAGCAAGCCCTGGGGGCGAAGCGTCAGCACAAGAATGAGCACGATGAAGGCGAAGATGTCTTGGTATTGACTGCCCAAAACGCCGCCCGTGATGGCACCGATGTAGCCAGCCCCGAGTGCCTCAATCAAGCCCAGCAACACACCGCCCAACATGGCGCCAGCCAAGTTGCCAATGCCGCCAAACACAGCGGCAGTGAAAGCCTTCAAGCCAGGCAAGAAGCCCATGCTGTGTTGCACAGAACCGTAGTTGGCGGCGTACATCACGCCTGCCAACGCCGCCAGCGCCGCGCCGATGATGAAGGTGGCAGAGATGACCGTGTCAGGCCTCACGCCCATCAAAGAAGCCACGCGCGGGTTTTCAGCGGTGGCACGCATGGCACGCCCCAGGCGCGTTCGGTTCACGAGGTACATCAGACCGGTGAGAGTGACCGCGGTGGTGACCAGAATCAAAATTTGCACCGTGTTGATGACGGCACCAAACACATTGAAGGGCTCGCTCGGCAACAAGATGGGGTAAGGCTTGGGGTTGGGCTTCCAGATGATCATGGCCAGGGTTTGAAGCAGCAAGCTCATGCCCATGGCCGTGATGAGCGGCGCCAAACGTGGCGCGTTGCGCAGCGGTCGGTAGGCGATTTTTTCAATCGCAAAGTTCAAAGCCGCGCACACCACGACGGCGGCCATCAGCGAAATCAACAACATCAACCAACCGGGTATGCCCATGCCTGCCAGGCCGCTGACCACCGTCCAACTGGTCAGCGCGCCCACCATCAACACCTCACCGTGCGCAAAGTTGATGAGGTTGATGATGCCGTAGACCATGGTGTAGCCCAGCGCGACCAGCGCATACACGCTGCCCAGCACAAGGCCGTTGATGATCTGCTGGATGAAGGTGTCCATGGGTGGTGCTTCCTCGGAGTTTGTGTGGGGCTGCTGCCCCACTTTTTTAGCAACTGTTCTTAGCAACTGTTCTTAGCAATTTTTTTTGGCAACTTTTTTTGGCAACTTCTCTAAGCAAAAACGCGGCCGAAGAAGGTTCATCGAACAGGTCACGCTGCTTCAAGCGCCGCGAATTCTAGGGGCAAGGTTGGCGCGCTCAGATGCGGACTTGCCCGCTTTGCGCATCAGATAAACACCAAAAAAACAGCGTCTTACCGCGTTTTATTCGGTGAATTGGCAGCCAAGGCCGCTTCATTCAAACGCCGCAGTTCTTCGAGTTTTTCGCCGATGCGTATTTCCAAACCGCGTGCCACGGGCTGATAAAACTGCGGCGCTTGCATGTCATCGGGCCAATAACGTTCGCCCGCTGCAAAACCGGCTTCCTCGTCGTGAGCGTAGCGATAGCCTTTGCCGTAATCGAGGTTTTTCATGAGCGCGGTCGGCGCGTTGCGCAGGCGCAGCGGCACGGCGCGCGTGCCGTCCTGCGTAACGAAAGCGCGCGCTGCTTTGTAGGCGGTGTACACAGCGTTTGACTTCGGCGCCACCGCCAAATAAACCACCGCTTGCGCCAATGCCAACTCGCCTTCGGGCGAGCCCAAACGCTCGTAGGTTTCAGCAGCGTCCAAGGTCATGCGCAAAGCGCGCGGGTCGGCCAGGCCAATGTCTTCGCTGGCCATGCGCACCAATCGGCGCGCCGCGTAGCGTGGATCCACTCCGCCGTCGAGCATGCGCACTAACCAATACAGCGAGGCATCGGGATCGCTGCCGCGCACGGCTTTGTGCAAGGCAGAAATGCTGTCGTAGAACTGCTCGCCGCCCTTGTCGAAACGGCGCAGTTGTTCGCCCAAAGATTGCTCCAGCTGCGCTTCATCGATCTCGGCGATCACACCCGATGTGGCGATGAGGTTTTCATATGCGTTGAGCAAGCGGCGAGCGTCGCCGTCGGCGTAGCCAATCAAGCGCTGCTGCGCGGTGGTGGTCATGGCGGGCGCTTGCAGCAAGGCTTGCGCACGAAGCAGCAGCGCGGCCATGTCGTCATCACTCAAGCTCTTGAGCACATGCACGGTCGAGCGCGACAGCAAGGCCGAATTCACTTCGAACGACGGGTTCTCGGTGGTCGCCCCAATCAGCGTGAACAAACCCGATTCCACATGCGGCAAAAACGCGTCTTGCTGCGATTTGTTGAAGCGGTGAACCTCGTCCACAAACACCACCGTGCGACGACCGCTGGCACGGCTGACCTGTGCGCGCTCCACAGCCTCGCGAATTTCTTTCACACCGCCCAGCACGGCCGACATGGCGATGAACTGCGCGTCAAATGCGGTGGCCACCAAACGCGCCAGCGTGGTTTTGCCAGTGCCGGGTGGGCCCCACAAAATCATCGAGTGCAGGCGGCCCGACTCGAACGCCACGCGCAGCGGTTTGCCGGGGCCAAGCAATTGCGCTTGGCCTATGACGGCGTCGAGGTGCTGCGGCCGAAGGCGCTCGGCCAGGGGAGCGGGGTTCAGCGCATCGCCTGCGACAAACGGCAAAGCTTGCGAGCTCACTGCTCGATCACATCAGCGCCCGGCGGCGTTGCAAACTTGAAAACGTCAGCCGCCATGATCACGTTGGACTGCATTTGGCTGAACACCAAGTTCGAGCGCTGACCAAAACTGTCGGTGATTTCCACGGCAGCCAAGGTCTTGGCTTTGAAGCCGATGCGCACCGATTGAAACGCGCCGTCTTTGACTTTGGGCAAGGCCAACACCCACTCCATTGCGCCTTCGCTGGGCTGATTGGACACATCAAAATCTTTGTCGAGTGAACCGCCGGCCAGCAAGGCGGCAGGCGTGGCACCGAGCACGGCCAAAAACTTTCGAATGCTCACTTGGTTCAAGTCGGCGTCATAGATCCACACCTTCTGGCCATCGGCAACGATGGTTTGCTCCAAAGGTTTGGCGTAGACGAAGCGAAAGCGATTGGGCCGCAAAAATTCAAAGCTTCCGCTGCTAGTGCGCTTTTTTGCGCCGTCGGGTGCGGTGACGGTTTGGGTGAAATTGGCGCGGCCACTTTTGATGTCGCGCACAAAGTCTTTGAGCGTGTCGACGGCTTCGGCCTGAACTGCGAACGACATCAAAAGCAGTGAAGCAGCGAGAAGTTTTTTCATTCAGCGCGAGCCGGAACCAAGATGTCGCGGCTGCCGTTGGTGGACATGGCGGATACGAGTCCAGATTTTTCCATTTGTTCCAACAAACGCGCCGCGCGGTTGTAGCCGATGCGCAGGTGGCGCTGCACCAACGAGATGGTGGCGCGGCGGTGCTGCAAGACGATGGAGACGGCCTCGTCGTACATCGCATCACTCTCGCCGCTGCTGTTGTCGCCGCTGCCCATGGCCACGCTGCCCGCTTTGCGATCACCGTCCGCATCACCGTCAGCCTCCAACACACCGCCTTCCAAAATGCCTTCGATGTAGTTGGGCTCGCCTTGGCTCTTCAAATAGTTGACCACGCGGTGAACCTCGTCGTCGCTCACAAAAGCGCCGTGCACACGCACCGGCACGCCGCCGCCTGGAGTCAGGTACAGCATGTCGCCCTGCCCCAGCAAGGCCTCGGCTCCCATCTGGTCAAGGATGGTGCGCGAGTCAATTTTGCTGCTGACTTGAAAGCTCAAACGCGTGGGAATGTTCGCCTTGATGAGTCCGGTGATGACGTCAACGCTCGGGCGCTGCGTGGCCAAAATCAAGTGGATGCCAGCCGCGCGCGCCTTCTGCGCCAAGCGCGCAATCAGCTCTTCAATTTTCTTGCCCACCACCATCATCAGATCGGCCAACTCGTCGATCACGATCACCACAAACGGCAAGCGCTCCAGCGGTTCTGGCGACTCGGGTGTCAGGCTGAAGGGGTTGGGCAACTTCTCGCCGCGCTCGGCCGCGTCAGCAATTTTTTTGTTGTAGCCGCTGAGGTTGCGCACGCCCATCTTGCTCATCAACTTGTAGCGCCGCTCCATTTCACCGACACCCCAATTCAGCGCGTTGGCGGCCTGCTTCATGTCGGTGACCACCGGGCAAAGCAAGTGCGGTATGCCTTCGTAGACGCTCATCTCAAGCATCTTGGGGTCGATCAAAATCAAGCGCACATCGCGGGCTTCGGCCTTGTAGAGCAGGCTCAAAATCATGGCGTTGATGCCCACCGATTTGCCCGAACCGGTGGTGCCCGCCACCAAACAGTGCGGCATTTTGGCGAGGTCGGCCACCATCGGCGCACCCACGATGTCTTTGCCCAAACCCATGGTGAGTTGACTGGCCGCATCGTTGTAAACCTGCGATCCCAAAATCTCAGACAGCCGAATGATTTGCCGCTTGGCGTTGGGCAATTCCAGCGCCATGGTGGTTTTTCCGGGGATGGTTTCGACCACGCGGATGCTCACCAAACTCAAGCTGCGCGCCAAGTCTTTCGCGAGGTTGAGCACCTGCGAACCCTTCACGCCAGTGGCAGGTTCAATCTCATAACGGGTGATGACGGGGCCCGGCGACGCAGCCACCACGCGCACATCGACGCCGAAGTCTTTCAGCTTTTTCTCGATCAAGCGTGAGGTCATCTCCAGCGTTTCGGGCGACACCGATTCGGTGCGACCGGGTGCGGCGTCGAGCAAATCAACCTGCGGCAGTTTGGTGTCGGCCAGCTCGCTGAACAGCGGCTTTTGGCGCTCTTTGACAACGCGCGTGCTTTTTGGCACTTCGACCATCGGCGACTCAATCACGATGGGCAAATGCTCCTCAAAGAGCTGGTGTTCTTCCTCCGCCACCACCTCGCGCTCGCGCAGCGCTTGTTCGCCCAAGCGCACGTCTTCGGCGTGTTCGATGCGCTCAACGCGGCGCTCTTTCACCGATTCCAAACGGCTGCCTATCGCCTCGGCCAGCCGCCACCAAGAGAAGCGAAACGCCATCGCCAGCCCGGCCAAGAGTGCCGCAATCCACAGCACGCCCGAACCCGCAAAACCCAGCAGCTTCATGCTGAGCGGTCCCAAGCTGTAGCCCAGCACGCCGCCTGCATGACCGCCCGGAAGGCGCGTTTCCCATTGGTACATCCGCGTCCACTCGAGCGAGCCGCTGGCACACAACAGCAACACCACGCCCAGCCAAAACGCCCATCGAGCTTGACGCAGGCGCGACGCCTCAAAGCTGTGCCCACCGCGCAACGCGCTGGCCACGGCGCTGAGGCCAGACCGCAGCGCCACCAGCATCAACCACCACACCGAATAGCCGAACAGGAAAAAGGCGAGGTCAGAAAACCACGCACCGAAAGCGCCCGCCTTGTTGCTGATGGCGGCCGATGCACCGGTCGTCGAAAACGCCGCGTCGCCTGCATGGTGAGTTGCCAAAGCGAGCAGGGCCAGCAGCCACAGCACGGCAGCAATCAGGCCGATGGCTTGGGTGCGCCAACTCATGGAGGAGGCCGGGCTGCGAGCGTCGGTGACCGAGCTGCCAAGCGAAAAGGCGCTGTGCGAACCAGCGCCTGCCTGAGAAGGAGAAAGCGGGCCGTCGCCGCGCAAAGAACCAAGTGGGAAAGTCATTCCCACATTGTGGCTCAGGGCAGGTGTTGACTCGCGTGGTCAACACCTTGATACCTGCGTGCAAGGCAGGCCGGGAATTTCTGATTAAAGCGTTGCAGCGGTGTTCAGTTCAAGCGTTGCGGCAATCTTCAGTTCAAGCGTTGCGGGAGTCTTCGGTTCAAGCGCTGCGGCAGTCTTTAGTTCAAGCGTTGCTTGATGATGACCGAGCCGTTTTCTTGGGTCTCGACCATGCCGCGCTCTTCCAAATCTTTCATCACGCGGCTGACCATTTCACGCGACGCACCAACCACTTTGGCCAGGTCTTGACGCGAGACTTTGTTGCGGATGATTTTGAGTTCACCTTGGTCTTCGGCCATGTCGAGCAAGGTTCGCGCAACGCGACCATAAACGTCCAACAGCGCCAACGATTCGATCTGACGATCAGCATTGCGCAGGCGCTGCACCAGGCCACGCAGAATCGCGTAAGACAAGCTCGAGTTCTCGGGCAAGCAGCGCGCAAAGTCGGGGCGGGCCAAGACCAGCATGTCGGTTTGGATTTCAGCGCGCACAGTGGCTGAGTGCGGTTCGTTGTCGATCAAGCTCATTTCGCCGACGTAATCGCCGGGTTGGAGCACCGCCAAAATCACTTCACGGCCGCGTGAATCAGATGTCAAAACGCGAGCACGGCCAGTCAATAGAATGAACAACGAATTCGACTTGCGCATGTGCTCGACGATGATTTCGCCGCGGCGAAAACGCCGCTTGACCACCGCATCGGCAATGCCCTGAGCTTGGTCGTTGGTGAGCAACGAGAACAGCGGCACGCGGCGGATCAGGTCGAGGTTGGAAATCATGGCCATGAAAAAACTCCAATGAAGTGGACAAAGGTCAATCGCGCAAACTTCACTGAACCAAAGTCACAC
This sequence comes from Burkholderiales bacterium, assembly GCA_025358485.1. Classification (GTDB taxonomy): domain Bacteria; phylum Pseudomonadota; class Gammaproteobacteria; order Burkholderiales; family Burkholderiaceae_C; genus JANYJJ01. Next base: position 114,554 of record JANYJJ010000150.1, read on the forward strand.
GATTTCTGCCGTCGATATTGTCACGCTTGACACGGTTGTAAGCGCGGATAAGCGAGGCCATGGCAGACTGTTATTCGATTCAACGCGTGGATCTGCACCCACGCTGCACCCACGCTGCACCCACCTTGCACCCACTTTCTCCAGACTGCAGACCATGACATCCACACCCAATTCTTCGAACAGACATGCACGCGTTTTGATCCTTGGCTCGGGGCCGGCGGGCTACACCGCCGCCATCTACGCGGCGCGCGCCAACTTGAAACCGATGCTGGTGACTGGCATCGCGCAAGGTGGTCAATTGATGACCACCACCGACGTCGACAACTGGCCTGCCGACGTGGACGGCGTGCAAGGCCCCGAGCTGATGGAGCGTTTTCAAAAGCACGCTGAACGCTTCAAGACCGACATCGTGTTCGATCACATCAACACGGTGGACTTCAGCAAGCGTCCGTTCACGCTGACCGGCGATTCGGGCACCTACAGCTGCGATGCGCTCATCTTGGCCACCGGTGCCAGCGCCAAATACATAGGTTTGCCATCGGAACAAGCCTTCATGGGCCGCGGTGTGAGCGGCTGCGCCACCTGCGACGGCTTCTTCTACCGCGATCAAGAAGTGTGCGTGGTCGGCGGCGGCAACACAGCGGTCGAAGAGGCTCTGTACTTGTCCAACATCGCCAGCAAAGTTCACCTGATTCACCGCCGCGACAAATTCAAGGCCGAAGCGATTTTGGTGGACAAGCTGATGGACAAAGTGGCCAGCGGAAAAATGCAATTGCACCTCTGGCAAACCTTGGACGAAGTGCTGGGCGACAAAAGCGGCGTGACTGGCGTGCGCTTGAAGAACACGCAAAACGGCAGCACCGCCAACTTGGCCTTGACCGGCTGCTTCATCGCCATCGGACATCAGCCGAACACTGACATCTTCAAAGGTCAGTTGGAAATGAAAGACGGCTACCTCATCACGCGCAGCGGCTTGAACGGCTTGGCCACCATGACCAGCGTGGACGGCGTGTTTGCGGCGGGCGATGTGCAAGACCACATCTACCGCCAGGCGATCACCAGCGCAGGAACGGGATGCATGGCAGCACTGGACGCGCAGCGCTTCTTGGAGACCTGAAGCGCGGCCAGACTAATCGGTACCCGAATCGGGCTATACTCGCGCTCTTTGCCGAAAACCGCAGCTTGATTTCAGCGCTGGGGGGAATAGGAATAGGAAAAAATCGGTAGAAGCGCGGAGGTTGAGCATCGACCTCATCAACGCTTGCTCACCGCACCTCAAACCAGATTAGTTTTTACGGGAGAAGCGTCATGGCACGCGTCTGTCAAGTCACGGGTAAGCGCCCGATGGTGGGAAACAATGTTTCTCACGCCAACAACAAAACCAAGCGTCGCTTTCTGCCTAATTTGCAGTACCGACGTTTCTTCCTCGAAGCCGAAAACTGTTGGGTGCGTTTGCGCATTTCGAACGCGGCTTTGCGCCTGATCGACAAAGTGGGCATCGAGAAGGTCGTCGCCGACCTGCGCGCTCGCGGCGAAATCTAAGCAGGAGCAAATCATGGCAAAAGGTGGACGCGAAAAAATCAAGCTGGAATCCAGCGCTGGCACCGGTCATTTCTACACGACCGACAAAAACAAAAAAACCACGCCTGAAAAGCTGGAGATCATGAAGTTCGATCCGAAGGCTCGCAAGCACGTGATGTACAAGGAAATGAAGCTGAAGTGATTCGGAGTTTCCTGAGAACCGGTTTTTCCAGACCTTAAAAAGTAGGAACAAAACCGCTAAAAGCCCGCTCACGCAAGTCAGCGGGTTTTTTGTTGTGCGGGGGTTTTAGAACCTGCGTTGCCACTGCAACCGCCCAGACGTAAAAAAGCCCGCGCGATGCGGGCTCTTCTTCAGAAGTGGAACACGCCTTAAGCGTGCACTGCCCGAAGCTTCAACGCGAACTCTTGCAGCGCAGCAATTCCACTCTCTTCCGCCTTTTTGCACCAGGCTTGCAGGTCAGCCACCAATTGCTCGGCCGACACATTGGTGCGCGTCCACAACTGGCGCAACTCTTCGCGCATCGTCACCAGCTTTTTGAGCTTCTCGTTGTCGGCCCAGGCATTTGCCACTTGAGCTTTCACACCGACGGGAATTTTGTCTTCGTCGCGGTGCAGCCAGCGCTTGGCCATGTGCATGTCTTTCCACTTCGCGGTGTTCTCAGCACCTTCGGCTTTCAGGCGCTCCAGCTCGACACGGCAGGCCGTGCGCAGGTGAGCCGCGTACTTGGCCATAACTTCATAGCGGTTGGCGATGACGGCTTCCAGCGTGTGCGAATCGGCGACGGGCTTGACGCTGCCCAGCTTCATGGTCGGCACAGTTTTGCGCACCGTCGCCAAGCCCACCATTTCCATCATGCGGATGTACATCCAGCCGATGTCGAACTCGTAAGGCTTGACCGACAACTTGGCCGAAGTCGGGTAGGTGTGGTGATTGTTGTGCAGCTCTTCACCGCCTATCAAAATGCCCCAAGGCGACAAGTTGGTTGATGCGTCGGCCGCCTCGAAATTGCGGTAACCCCACCAGTGGCCCAGGCCGTTGATGATGCCGGCGGCTGTGACCGGGATCCACGCCATTTGCACCGCCCACACTGCCAAGCCCGCAGCGCCGAACAAGGCCAGGTCGATGATCATCATCAAACCCACACCTTGCCAACTGAAGCGGGTGTAAAGGTTGCGCTCAAGCCAGTCATCGGGCGTACCGTGACCGTACTTTTTCAGCGTTTCCTGGTTTTTCGACTCAACGCGGTACAGCTCGGCACCTGTCAACAACACGGTTTTGATGCCACGCGTTTGCGGGCTGTGCGGGTCTTCTTCGGTTTCGCACTTGGCGTGGTGCTTGCGGTGGATTGACACCCACTCTTTGGTCACTTGGCCGGTACCCAGCCACAACCACAGACGGAAAAAATGCGACGGAATGGCGTGCAGGTCGAGCGCGCGGTGCGCCTGCGAGCGGTGCAAGAAAATCGTCACGGCGGCAATGGTGATGTGCGTGGTGACCAACGCGTACAACACGATTTGCCACCAGGTGGCGGCCAGCAAGCCGTGCGCCAACCATTCGACCAAGCCATCAAAGACCGACATCAAAATGTTCATCTCATGCCTTCAGCGAGCTCACGTTGAACTCATCTCAAATTGTAGGGGGACAGACGCTGTTGTGCACATTTGATGCGATAACGCGTTCAAAACTTAAAGGGCATTTGGGCGCTTTTGCCGACAGATCAAGACTTTTCCCAAGCCGCAGCAAAAAAACCGTCGGTTGCGTGACGGTGCGGCCACAGTCTGAGGAAGTCGCCGCGCACCAAACTTTCGGCCTGATCGACGTGCGCTTTGCTCAAGGCTTCGGCCACCGGAAGCACTTTGAAGACGCCTTTGTTGGCCTCGGTGAAGCCCAGCGCAATTTCTTCGTTCTCGGCATTGATCAAGCTGCACGTGGCGTAAACAAGGCGTCCGCCCGGTTTGAGCAGGCGCGCTGCGCTGGTCAAAATGGCCGCCTGTTTGACGCGCATTTCTTCGATGGCCTTCGGCGACTGCCGCCATTTCAGGTCGGGATTGCGGCGCAGGGTGCCCAAGCCTGAGCACGGCGCATCCACCAGCACGCGGTCGAGCTTGCCAGACAAGCGCTTGATGCGGTCGTCACGTTCATGCGCAATTTGGGCTGGGTAGACGTTGGACAGCCCGCTGCGCGCCAAGCGCGGCTTGAGTGCCGCCAAACGGTGACCTGACGTGTCAAACGCGTACAAGCGCCCGGTGTTGCGCATGGCCGCGCCCAAAGCCAAGGTTTTGCCCCCAGCACCGGCGCAAAAATCGGCCACCATTTCGCCGCGCTTGGCGTCCACCAACAGCGCCAACAGCTGGCTGCCTTCGTCTTGCACTTCCACGTCTCCGCGGGTGAAGGAGTCGAGCTTGTTCAAAGCGGGCTTGCCTTGCAGACGCAAACCCAAAGGCGAATAAGGCGTGATCTCAGACAGCAGCCCGCCCGCTTTCAGTGCGGCTTGAACCTCCTCGCGCTTGGCCTTGAGGGCGTTCACGCGCAAGTCCAAACCAGCAGGCGCATTCAGGCTGTTGACCAGTGGCCAAAACTCCTCGCGCAGTTCCGCTTGCAGCAATTCGGCCAACCACTCGGGCAGGTTGTGGCGCAATTTGTCGGGCAGACTCGCGCGGTCGATGGTGGCCACTTGCTCCATCCAATGAAGCTCGGGCTCGGTCAACGCGGCACGCAAAAACGCAGCATTGCCTTGCCAGCCCAACAGCGCCAAGCGGCGCTCCATTTCACCTTTGCCGGACTTCGCCAAGTGTTGGTAAAGCAAGCGCTGGCGCAGCACGGTGTAAGTGGTCTCGGCCAGGGTGTTGCGCTCGCGGGGGCCCAAGGCGCGGTGGAAACGGAAAAAATCAGACACCACGCGGTCGGCGGGGGTGTCGAACTGCATCACCTTGTGGATCAGGTCGGTGGAAAGTTCTAAGAGGGCGTTCGGATGCATCGTTGATTATCCTTCGCCGCATGCACGCACCTGAACTTGATCTGCCTGAACTGCCTGAGCTCCCCACCTTGCCGCTGGGCGTGTACCGCCACTACAAAGGCGGTGAATACGAGGTGATGGGCGTGGCGCGACACAGTGAAACCAACGAGGCGCTGGTCGTGTACCGACCGCTCTACAACAACACCGGGTGGTGGGTGCGGCCACACGCCATGTTTGTCGGTCAGTTGATGATCGACGGGGCGCTGACGCAGCGCTTTGTGCGTTCATCCAATTCATGAGCTTCATCACTGTTCGGCCACGCATGTTCACGGCGCTGGCGGTGGGAATTGCTGCGAGCCTGCTCGTGCCCGCAAACAGCAGCGTCGTTTCCAAAGCGCTGGTGGGCTGGAATGCTGGCGCTTGGTGTTATCTGGCGCTCATCACCGCGTACATGTTCAAGGCAGATCACGGCAAGCTCAAAAGTGTGGCCATCGCGCATGCCGAGAAAGCGGCGGCAGTGCTCACCGTGGTGGTGTTGGCGGCGCTGAGCAGCCTTGTCGCCATCGTGATCGAACTGTCGGCCGCGAAAGTGCCCGGCAGTCGGCACGCGCTGTCGCACGTGCTTTTGGCGCTGAGCACGGTGGTGTGTTCGTGGTTGCTGCTGCCCACCATGTTCACGCTCAATTACGCCAGCCTGTACTTCACCGAGCCCGGCGGTGGACTGCGTTTTCCTGAGTACGACAGCGACTTTTTGCCCGACTATGGCGACTTCGCCTACTTTGCTTTCACCATCGCCGCAGCTTCGCAAACTGCCGATGTGAGCATCACCACGCGGCCCATGCGCCACTTGGCCATTGCACAGGCCATGTTGTCGTTTGTGTTCAACACCACCATCTTGGCGTTGACCATCAACATCGCGGCAAGTCTGTTTTAGGTGATCAGCTGAGCCGCGCCATCGCGGTGCGACACCACACCGTCAGCGGTGCGCAGCGCACCTTCCAAACACCAGCGCAGCGCCAGCGGGTAAATCACATGCTCGCGCGCCAACACGCGGGCCGCCAAGCTGGCTTCGGTGTCAGTCGGCAACACAGGCACCACAGCCTGCGCAACGATGGGGCCGTGATCCAGATCAGGGGTCACAAAATGGACCGTGGCACCCGCCAATTTGCAGCCCGCCGCGATGGCGCGTTTGTGGGTGTGCAAGCCCGTGAAGGCGGGCAGCAGCGAGGGGTGCACATTCAACATGCGACCTTCGAAACGCTGCACGAAAGCGGGCGTCAAGATGCGCATGAAACCGGCCAACACCAACCAATCGGGTCGATAGGTATCGATCAAGTCAGCCAGCGCTGAATCAAACGCATCGCGCGTGGCGAAGTTTTTGTGATCGACCACGGCGGTGGGAATACCGTGCGCTTTTGCAAGCGCCAAGCCCGGTGCGTCAGCGCGGTTGCTGATGACGGCACACACGCCAGCGTCCCATTTTTCTGCTGCGCAGGCGCGCACGATGGCGTCCATGTTCGAGCCTTGGCCCGACAGCAGCACGACGATGTTTTTCACGCTGCGTTCAAAGCAGCCAGCGCATCCGCCACAGCCTGCGCCGTCACTCCGTCTGCGCGAGTGACCGGCGCGTCAAGAACAGCCGTTGCCTCCAGCTTCAAGCGCGACACCCATGCTCCCGCGTCACGGCCCGACTCGAACGCCGCGCTTTGCAACAGCAAACTGCCATCCGCCGCGTTCAGCTTGAAATAGAACTTGCCGTCGGCCTCGCGGTATTGCTTGAAGCTGGGCAGCGCAGCTTTGGTTTTGACGCTCGGTGCGGCGGGTGCAGCGGGATTGGCCACCATGCGCCGCAAACCCACCGCATGGCGCAGCTCGGCCAAAAACGGGGCAGCCACCAAACGCGCTTTGCGCGCGCCTTCCATCAACACGGCTTCGATGCGCTCGGGGTGGGCCATCAAATTGGCGTGATGCTCGCGCAGCGGACCCAACTCGCGTTCGATTCGCTCGGTGACCGCGCCTTTGGCATCGCCCCAGCCCATGCCCGCGCGCAAGTTGGTGCGCAGCTCGGTGCGCTCGGCGTCATTCGCAAACGCATCAAACAGCGCCACCAAATGCGCGGTGTCGGGGTCTTTGGGCTCACCAGGCAAACGCGAGTCGGTGACGACGCGCGCAATCGCCTCACGCAGACCTTTGGAGCCGCCTTCAAACAGCGGCACGGTGTTGTCGTAGCTCTTGCTCATCTTGCGGCCGTCCAGGCCCGGCAACAGCGCCACGCGTTCGTCGATGTTGGCTTCGGGCAGCACAAAGTAGTCTTTGCCTGCGCCAAACAAATGGTTGAAGCGCTGAGCCAAATCGCGCGCCATCTCGATGTGCTGGACTTGGTCGCGACCAACCGGCACGCGGTGCGCGTTGAACATCAAAATATCGGCCGCCATCAAGATGGGTTTGTTCAGCTACCCCATCT
>JANYJJ010000168.1 GCA_025358485.1 Burkholderiales bacterium
GGGCTGTCGTAGCAGTTGAAGTTGGTCGCATTCAAAGTGACCGGCAGGCTCTTGCCGAGCAAGGTCAGATTGCCAGCGACAGCCGTGACTTTCTCGCCGTCGAAAGTGAACTTGTCGCCGTTGAAATTTGCCTTGGGAAACTCAACCGCGTTGAACAGGTCTTTGCCCTTCAGGTGCGTGTTGAACGGCGCGGTGCCGGTGTTGATGGACGCCATGTCGATGTTGATGTCGGCGGTGCCACGCTTGGCCGAGCGATCCAGGGTGATGTTGCCTTCGGTTTTGTCAAAGCGGCCGCGGTTGGTTGAGGTGGCGAAGTGCTTGGCCTCGAAGGTCACGAAGGTGTGCGTGGGTTCGACGGTGAAGTTGGCGCTTTGCGCTTGTGCTGAAACTACAGCAGCGGTCAAGGTGGCGGCAATCAGGGCTGATGCGATGGTTTTATTTTTCATGGTGGTGGTTGGTGATGGATGGAGGTGGATTGCGAGAGTTGAGAAAGTAGAACTCGGACGGCTTCAGAGAGCGGCCACGCCACTCAAGTTGAGTTTGAATTTGACCAGCACCTCGTTGGCGACCAGCGAGGTGTCACCCCAATCACCGTCGCCGATTTTGAAGTCGATGCGTTTCATGGTGAAGCTGCCCGCAGCGGCTGTGGTTCCTGCGGTTTGGGTCAAAGCCACAGGCACGATCACGTCACGGCTCACGCCCTTGATGGTCAGCTTGCCGGCCACTTCAAATTTGCCCGCGCCCACGGCCTTCACGCCGGTGGAGGCAAAGCTGGCCTGCGGAAACAACTTGGTGCTGAACCAATCGGGCTTGAACAGCTCGGCTTCGGTCTCGGCGGTGCCCAAACTGACGCTGGCCAAATCGATGGCAAAGCTGATTTTCGCGGCCTCGGGCCTCTTGGGATCGAAGCTCACTTGTGCGTCGAACTTCTTGAACTTGCCGTCCACTGGCACGCCCATTTGTTTGCTGGTGAAGGCAATTTCGCTTTGCGCCGGGTTGAGTTTTTGCTGTGCCGCGACGGGCAAAGTCGCCAAGCCCAAAGCGAGCGAGGCCAGCGCACTAACCGCAATTGAAGTGAAGTTTTTCATGCTGCCTTTTTGCCAAACCACATGCGCGACAACAAGCCGTCGCGGTCAATGAAGCGATGCTTCAGTGAGCCTGCCACGTGCACCGCCACCACCGCCACCATGGCCCAGGCCAAATTCTCGTGCCAGGGTTTGATGAGCTCGGCCAACGCTTTGTCGGCCGAAACAAAATCTGGCAGCGGCAGCACGCCGAAAAGCACCACCGGAAAACCCGCCGCCGAGCTGTAAGCCCAACCGACCAAAGGCACCGCGAAAAACAACGCGTACAGCGTCCAATGCGCCATGTGAGCCGAGGCTTTTTGCCACGCAGGCATGGGCAAATCGGCGGGCGGTTTGTGACTCAAGCGCCAAAGCAAACGGATGGCGGCAAACGCCAAGATCGTGATACCCGCCCACTTGTGATAGTTGTACAACTTCAGTCGCGCGGGTGAAAACGGCAGGTCGGCCATGTAGCTGCCGACAATGAAAGAGGCCGTGATCGCCAACGCCATCAACCAGTGCAGCAGCACGGCGAATGAGGTGTATCGGGTTGTTGGTTTTAATTGCATTGGGTGAGGTTTGAAATTGGAACGACCCGCAAGTCACGGGCCGATCAGCTCTGTCAGCAATGTAGACAGTGCAACTCCGATGCAAGTTCACACCGCTTGTCGTGATCGTTCAAATTTCGTGGTGACAGGTCGGTCTCATGCTGCCGATTGTTTGGAATGAGCTGCCGAGCCAGCGTTGCGCCACTGCGCCATCAAGCCCGCCCACTTGGGCCGCGCGGCGCGCAAGTAACGCTCTTTCACGTGTCCGTAGCCGCGGATCTCTTCCGGGATGCGCGCAATGCTCACCGCCAAGCTGTGATTGCCTGGATTCAGTGACGCCAACAACTCATCAATGCACGCTCGGTATTCGGAGATGAGTGCGCGCTCCATCTTGCGTTCTGCGGTTTTGCCAAGCACGTCGAACACGCCCCCACGCAAGCCTTTGAGTTTGGCCAACACGCCGAAGGCAGTCAGCATCCACGGGCCAAACGGCTGCTTGATGAGTTCGCTTTTGTCGTTGGTTTTGGCGATCAGGGGCGGGGCCAGGTGGTAGTGCAATTTGTAGTCGCCTTCGAACTGCGACGCCACCTTGTTCAAGAAGCTTTTGTCAGTGTGCAGACGCGCCACTTCGTACTCGTCTTTGTAGGCCATGAGCTTGAACAAGTAGCGCGCCACGGCTTCGGTGAGTTGTGTACTTCCGAGCTTGCTTTCTGCTGTTTGCACCTTGCCCACGAAGGCTTGGTACTGCGCCGCATAGGCCGCGTTTTGATAGCCGGTGAGATGCTCCATGCGCTGGGCCACCATGTCAACCAAGCCAGTTTTTTTGGTGAAGGTGATGACCTGCGCCGGGGCCAACGTGGCCAGCACCGCTGGCAAATCGTGGGCTGCGCGGCGGCCCCACTCAAAGGCCAGCTTGTTGTTGTCGACCTGCACATTGTTCAGCTCGATGGCGCGCATCAGCGACGCATGGCTGAGCGGTATTCGGCCTTGCTGCCATGCGTAGCCCAACATCAACGGGTTGGTGTACAACGAATCGCCCACCAGTTGCACGGCCAGTAAATCGGCGTCCACGCGGCCCACCTGGTCGCTGCCCACGGCCGCGTTGATGGCGGTGTCGCAGTTGGCACCGGGGAACTGCCAGTTGGGGTTGGTCACGAAGGCGGCGGTGGGCGTGCCGTGGGTGTTCAGCGCCACAAAAGTGCGCCCCAAGCGCATGACAGTCACGGTGGCTTTGTTGGCGCTGACGATGGGGTCGCAGCCAATCACCAAGTCGGCTTCGGCCGTGCCGACTTTGGTCGACGGTATCGCTTCCACACGGTTGGCAATTTGAATGTGGCTCCAGGTGCCTCCGCCTTTTTGCGCCAAGCCGCCAGCGTCTTGCGTGACGATGCCTTTGCCTTCCAGGTGCGCTGCCATGCCCAACAGTTGGCCTATGGTGATGACGCCGGTGCCACCCACCCCGGCCACCACGATGCCCCACGGCGCTTCGCACAGTGGCAGGCGCGGTTGGGGCAGGGCGGGCAAGGTGAATGGATCGGGTCGAGCCGTCGAAGCGGAAGAAGTTTTCTTCGCACTTTTCATCTGCCCGCCTTCGACCGTCACGAAGCTGGGGCAAAAACCTTTCACGCAGGAATAGTCTTTGTTGCATGTGTTTTGGTTGATGCGGCGCTTGCGACCGAACTCCGTCTCAATCGGCTCCACGCTCAGGCAATTGCTTTGCACTGAACAGTCGCCGCAGCCTTCGCACACCAGCTCGTTGATGACCACACGTTTGGCTGGTTCCACCAAGGTGCCGCGCTTGCGGCGGCGGCGTTTTTCAGTGGCGCAGGTTTGGTCGTAGACGATGACGGTGCAACCTGCTATCTCGCGCAATTGTTTTTGGATGGCGTCCAAATCGTCGCGGTGGTGCACCGTCACGCCGGGTGCGAGGTTGGTGACGTTGTCGTACTTTTCGGGCTCGTCGGTCACCACGACGATCTTCTTCACGCCTTCGGCTTCCAGCTCGCGCGTCATCTCGGGCACACGCAAGGTGCCGTCCACCGGTTGGCCGCCGGTCATGGCCACGGCGTCGTTGAACAGAATTTTGTAGGTGATGTTGACGCCCGCCGCTAGGCTTTGGCGCACCGCCAACAAGCCCGAGTGGTAGTAAGTGCCGTCGCCCAAATTGGCGAACACATGCTTGTCGGTGGTGAAGGGCGCTTGGCCCACCCAGGCCACGCCTTCGCCGCCCATTTGGCTGAAGGTGACGGTGCTGCGGTCCATCCACACCGTCATGTAATGGCAGCCAATACCGGCCAACGCGCGCGAGTCTTCGGGCACGCGGGTGGACGTGTTGTGCGGGCAGCCGCTGCAGAAAAACGGTGTGCGCTCGCCAGCGGCGTCTGTGGCGGTTTGGCCGTCGGCATTCAACACCGTCATGCTGCGCTCTTTGGCTTCGACCAAGGCAATGCGCTCGTCCATGCGGCGCGCGGTATCAGCATCAACACCCAGTTTTTTCAGCCGTTTGGCGATGGCTTTGGCAATGATGGACGGCGTCAAATCGGCCTGCGCACGCAGCAACCAGTTGCCGCTGGGATTGGGCTGGCTCCACTCACCGCCGCTTTGGTCGTCGGGCGCTTCGTCAAACTTGCCCAACACGTTGGGGCGCACGTCGCTGCGCCAGTTGTAGAGCTCTTCCTTCAACTGGTATTCGATGACTTGGCGCTTTTCTTCGACCACCAAAATCTCTTGCAAGCCTTGGGCAAAGTCGCGCGTGATGGTTGCTTCCAGCGGCCACACCACATTGACTTTGTGCAAGCGGATGCCCAGGCGGCGGCATTCATCGTCGGTCAAGCCGAGGTCGATCAGCGCTTGGCGCGTGTCGTTGTAAGCCTTGCCGGAGGCGATCAAGCCGAAGCGGTCTGATGACCCACCAGCGGCTCCTGAGATCACGTTGTGGTTCAACTTGTTGGCGCGCACATAAGCCAACGCGGCGTACCACTTGTGGTTCATCAAGCGCGCTTCTTGTTCCAGCGGCGCGTCGGGCCAGCGGATGTGCAAGCCGCCTTCGGGCACCTGGAAATCGCTGGGAATCACGATGTCCACGCGGTCGGGGTCAACGTACACGCTGCTCGACGATTCAACAATTTCCTGGATGGTTTTCATACCGCTCCAGACGCCCGCAAAGCGGCTCATCGCGAAGGCATGCAAGCCCATGTCCAAGATGTCTTGCACGCTGCTGGGGAAGAACACCGGCAGGCCGCAGGCTTTGAAAATGTGGTCGCTTTGGTGTGCTGCGGTGCTGCTTTTGGCGATGTGGTCGTCGCCTGCAATTGCAATCACGCCGCCATGTTTTGCGGTGCCTGCCATGTTGGCGTGTTTGAACACATCGGAGCAGCGGTCCACGCCGGGCCCTTTGCCGTACCAAATGCCGAACACGCCGTCGAATTTTTTGGTTTGCGGAAATATGTCGAGTTGCTGCGTGCCCCACAACGCCGTGGCGGCCAGCTCCTCATTCACGCCGGGTTGGAACACAACGTTCTGCGCCGCCAAGTGTTTTTTGGCCGACCACAAAGCCTGGTCGTAGCCGCCCAGCGGCGATCCGCGGTAACCGCTGATGAAGCCGGCCGTGTTCAGCCCGTTGGCGGCATCACGTTGGCGCTGCAACATCGGCAAGCGCACCAGCGCCTGCGTGCCGCTCATGAAAGCGCGTCCGCTGGCCAGGCTGTATTTGTCGTCCAACGTGACCAGTTCCAGCGCTTGGCGGACAGATTCGGGCAAAGGTGCGTTCATGGCTGGAGGGCTCCAAAAAAATCAGGCAGTGACGTGGTCCGAGTCTAGGGATGCAGAGGCGGCGTGTCTTTTCTTTCTTTGCCTTGAACAACGGTGCTGGCGCAATAATCGTGCTGCGGTAATTAAGAAAGCAACTGAAACATGCCAAAAACAAGCGATTCAGGGAAAACCAGAGGTGGCGGCGAGGCAGATGTATTGCCAGCTTCGCTGTCAGCGCCACTCGACCGTTACGACGTGCTGATCTTGGCCCAACTTCAGCAAGACGCGCGCCTGACCAACACCGAGTTGGCCGCGCGCATAGGCCTTTCGGCTGCGCCCACCTGGCGGCGAGTGAAACGATTGGAAGAGCAAAAGTTCATCACCGGCTACCGCGCCGAGTTAGACCGCCGAAAAATCGGCCTCGGCGTGCTGGCCTTCGTGCGCGTCGATGCTGAACGCAACACCGGCTCGGCCACTCGCGTGTTGGAAGAAGCCATTCGCGCGCTGCCCGAAGTCATCGCCTGTCACTACATCTCAGGTGCAGGCACCTTCGAGCTGCAAGTGATGGCCACCGACCTCGAAGCCTTCTCCAGGTTCTCGATCCAGACGCTGTTGAATTTGCCGAATGTGAAAGACATACACACGAGTTTTTCGCTGGGGGAAGTGAAGGCGGGGGCGGCGTTGCCGTTGGGGCACTTGGGTCACCTTGGGAACCAGGCGCAATGAGCCCGGCGATACCATCGCGGCCCATTTGAGGTAAAGATTCCATGACCAGCCCCGACGCCAACGCCGACACCCAAGACGAATCCATCCACGAACCCCGCATGTGGCGTGACGGCGAATGGACGGCCACCGTCATCAAGAATGAAGACGACGAAGGTTGGGCTGTGGCGATGACGAAGGCGGGTGAGGTCGAGCCTGCGCTGGTCGGGCCTTGGACGATGGGGCGCGACAAAAAGAACCCCAAGCCGCTGGACACATCGGCCTTCAACACGCTGGTGAAAACAGCCGCTGAAGTGCTGCGTCGCCATGAGCAGCAATTGCATTCGCAGTTGCACCGTGAGGTGTCGGTGACCGTGGCTGGTTCGCGGGTCAGTGTGACGCTGGACATCGTGCCCGACGAGGACGATGCGCACGCCGTGCTGCGGGCCTACAGCAGCAACGGCACGGCGGTGGGTGACTTGCTGGGCGAGGTGCGCGTGGGAGCGAATTTCAAGCTGAATGTGGCGAGTGCGGTGGCCTGGATCGAGAACGGTTTTCGCAAGCTGGGTTGATATTGATTTGAGCCGCGAGGTTTGCGTTTGTGGGTCGTTCGAACGCGGTCTTGTGCTCATGATCGGGATCTGAATCTCGCGCCCAAACCCTGCCCCCGTTCGGGCTGAGGTATCGAAGCCTTGCACGCACCCTCCTTGATTCCTTGGTGCGTATGGAGGAACCCGCTGGAGAGCGAATGGTCAATTTCGCGAGTGACCCTTCGATACCTCAGGGCGAACGGGATTGGGCGGTGCGCGGTGTGCGGTTGGCGCAGTCTGAATCGATGTGTAGTTGAGAACACTGTTCGTTTAGCGCAGACACAAACAAAACCCGTTCGGGCTGAGGTATCGAAGCCTTGCACGCACCCTCCTTGATTCCTTGGTGCGTATGGAGGAACCCGCTGGAGGGCAAATGGTCAATTTCGCGGGTGACCCTTCGATACCTCAGGGCGAACGGGATTGGGCGGTGCGCGGTGTGCGGTTGGTGCCGTCTGAATCGATGTGCACTTGAGAACACTGTTCGTTTAGCGCAGACACAAACAAAACCCGTTCGGGCTGAGGTATCGAAGCCTTGCACGCACCCTCCTCGATTCCTTGGTGCGTATGGAGGAACCCGCTGGAGAGCGAATGGTCAATTTCGCGAGTGACCCTTCGATACCTCAGGGCGAACGGGATTGGGGGTCGGGCGAACGGGGTTGGGGGTCGGGCGAATGGGTCTGATTGCGCAAGCCTTCGAGACCTCAGGCCGAACGGACACCAACCGAACAATATTGTGCGCACCTCATCGCGGCAACTTCAGCCGTTCGCAGCTTGAGTCACCGCATCGCTCGCAGCGCCAATGCCACTTTGCGGTGCTGCCTTCGTGCTCTTTGGCCAGTGAATCAGACAGCGCTCGGTGCACCACCTTCAGCGCCGATTCCAAGCGTGCTGGGCCCGACCCAAACACGACCGAATAGTTGATTCCCGCGTTTGTCAAGGCGCTGCGCAACAACGCATCCACAGGCTCGCGCACGTGGGGCCCGTCGCGTTGCAGGCCGTCGGCTTGCCAGGGCAAATCGAGGGCTGAAAGCAAAGTGATGTCGCAGGCTTGATGAGCCGGCAGCGCGCTGGCGTAAAGGCTGTTGTCGGCGAAGACGAAGTCGCTGTAGACGGCAGTCATCAGCGCGGTGGTGTCGGCGACGACGATGTCGAACGCTTCAGCGGCCTGTTCGATGCGCTGCGTTTGAACTTGCGCGATGCGCGCTTGCTCGGTTTGCAGCGGGGTGCGTCCGTGTGCGTCGCAAAATTCGCGCAGGTACTCGCTGACCACCACAGCACTGCGGCCTTCGGCGGTCAAGGCGGCCACCAATGCGGCGGCCAAGTCTGACTTGCCGGTGCTCTCTGCGCCCAGCAATGCGACGGCGAGTTTCATTGCGTTTTGGACGCCAGCAGCATGCGTTGCCAGGCGCGCCAACCGGCCACGGCTATCACCACAAACACCGCATACAGCATGGCGGTCAGCCACAAACCTTTGTAGGCAAACAAGGCAAGGCTCACGACATTGACGGCCACCCACGTCGGCCAGTTTTCAACATATTTGCGGCCCAACAACCATTGGCCGACGATGCTGGCGGCGGTGGGGAAGGCGTCCCACCAGGGCACGTCGGTGT
>JANYJJ010000191.1 GCA_025358485.1 Burkholderiales bacterium
ACCCTGGCGGTGCAAATTTTATTAATATCTTTGATCGCACCAAAACCGAACGAGTGTATGGTGAAAACTTATTTGTGAAGATTGCACGTTTCACGACGCAGCCGGTGACATTTCAAGGGCTCACACGAACCCAATACTTCAATAGCTACGAGTGGATGCCGGACGGAAAACTGGTGTTAACTGTTTTTAACGCCATCTTCATCGCCAAAGCCGATGCAACAGGCCCGTCTTCCATGACACGTGTCATCGAGATGTCTGACCCGGTTGGTGAGCTGTCAGTGCGCGGTGACGGGCAGAAGATTGCTTTTATCATGCGTGGGAATTTGTACACGGTAAATATCGATGGCACGGGACTCAGCCGCCTCACGGACACTGGTGTGGGTTTGAGCTCTCCTTCGTTTTCACCGGATGGGAAACATATTTTGGTCTCTAGAAGCGAGTCGCCTTATAAGGTTTCGGTCGTACCTGCTGATGCCCAACGTCTCGCGGTTTTCAATCCCGGGAAGGTGGGCAGCAAGGCCTTGGTTTTGCAAACCGTCGAAAACGGTGCTGCTCGGGACATGTATCCGTCAACCGCCATCGTTTGGAAATAGATTCGAAAACATGCTCTGGTATTTTTCTGAAGGCTCCATAATGTTGGATGCGGTCGTTTGTCATTCGATTGCACCGGGCGGAAATTCTCGGCCGCAAGAAGAATCAGCGCGCTCAACCGCAGATTCGGGAATGTTGGTTTAATTTCGGCAGGATTTGGTGTCGGCCGCTGATTTCCTAGTGGTAACCCTTATTCAAACTGGGGGGATTCCCAGCCAACGCCAGCCGTTCGTGAAGCCGCCACGATCAGCTTTTGAACACACGACACCATGCCCCTTTTTAGTGAAGTGATCGGTCGCCTTGCCACGGCAACATTGACGCTGCTGGTTGTCAGCGGCTCGCCTCATGCGGCCGACGATTTATGGCCCTACCGAGTGCAGGCAGGCGACACGCTGATCGGCGTGCGAGACAAATTGATGGTGGCGGACTCGCAGTGGCAGGTTCTGCAGCGCATCAACAAAGTGGCGAATCCACGCGAGTTGGTTCCAGGCAGCAGTTTGCTGATCCCGGTGAATTTGTTGCGCCAAGAAGCACTGACCGCCGAGGTGATTCACACCCATGGTGATGTGCAGGTGCAGCGCTCAGGGGCTGCTTTTCAGGCGCTGACAGGCGGTCAGATTTTGGCGGCTGGCGACGTGGTGCGCACCGGCGCGCAGTCGTCGGCCGTGCTGCGCTTTGCCGACGGCGCGCGCGTGCTGATGCGGCCCGACTCGTTGCTCAAGCTCGAGCGCAGCGTCAAGCTTGGCAACAGTGAGGCGGTGGACACCCAGCTGCGTTTGGAATCAGGCAGTGTTGATTCGCGTGTGCCACCAGCGGCCGGGCCCAAACGCGCTCCGCGCTTCCAGATCCGCACGCCGCTGGCCAACTTGGGCGTGCGCGGCACCGAGTTTCGAACCACCGCCAGCGCCACGCAAAGCGCAGTTGAGGTGTTGGAAGGCACGGTGGCGAGTTCGCTGCCGAGTTCGGCGGCCAGTGGCGTGGGTGGCGCGGGTGGCGGCACGGGTGGTGACCAAGCAGTGCAGGCCGGCTTCGGAACGCGCGCCTCAAGCTCCGGCGTCGAGGTGCCGCGTGCGTTGCTTGCCGCGCCGGATTTGACGGCGACGCCTGCACGCGTCGAGCGCTTGCCGGTTCAGTTGCCCTGGGTTGCATCAACCGGCGCGGCGGCCTACCGAGCACAGGTGTTCACCACTGACGCGTCTCAGGCTTTGGTGCTCAGTGGGGTGTTTGACGGCACAGCGGCGCGCTTCGCCGACAACCTGCCCGACGGACGTTATGAATTGCGCGTTCGTGCCATTGACAGCGCGGGCTTGGAAGGGCTGGACGGTTCGGCTGCGTTCACTTTGAAGGCGCGACCCGAGCCACCGTTTTCTACGCAGCCGAAAAACGCGCAGCGCGTCACCGACGACACACAGTTGTTTGCCTGGACGCGAAATGCCGCAGCCGCACGCTACCGTTTGCAAATTGCCGACACGCCCGACTTCGCGGCTCCGCGCTTTGACCAAACTGACCTCAGCGTCAACGAACTTCGCGTGCCCTTGCCGGTGGGCACTCATCACTGGCGCTTGGCCAGCATCCGCGACGTTGCCGGTGTGGCCGACACAGGCCCTTGGGGCGATGCACTCAGCGTCACGCGCTTGGCACCGCCCGCGCCACCGGTGTCAAAAGCGCCAGAAACGACCAGCGAAGGCGTTTTGTTGGCCTGGGCCCAAGGCAGCGCTGTGCGCTTCCAGCTCCAGCTGGCACGCGACCCTGAGTTCAAACAAATCGTGGCTGAAGAATCTGTCGACAGTGCCCAGTGGTTGCTGCGCCGACCCGAGCCGGGCCGGTACTTTGTGCGCGTACGTTCCGTCGATGCCACCGGCTTCAGTGGCCCTTACGGCCAAGTTCAACAGGTTGACGTAGCCCGTGCCACGCCGTGGTGGTGGTTGCTTTTGCCGGCTTTGGTGTTGTTGATATGAATGAGCAAACGACGAGCCGCAGTTCGCTCGTCTGGATTCCATTGTTGGCGCTTTTGGTGGGTGGGTGTGTGGCCTTGTCGCCGCTTAACCATTGGCTGTCGCGTCCCAGTTCCGACTGGCAGCAGCGCCAAGTGGCCCCCGCCCAAGCGCCGTCCAGCGTGGTCGTCATCGACATTGACGACCCTTCGTTGGTCGAGCTGCGCCCGGTGCTGGGCAGTTGGCCTTACAAGCGCGATGTTTACGCGCTGGTGATCGACCAACTGCGCGAATCGGGCGCCCAAGCCATTGCCATCGACTTGTTGTTGGCCGATCCGCACGATGGCGACACCGCTTTGGCGCGCGCCATGGCCCGCGACGGCGCGCCCGTGGTGCTGGCGGCAGCTGGCCTGCGTTACGCCTACGAGGGCGCTGCCGCGTTGCCTTCGGCTTGGTTGCCCGCGGCTTCGGCGGCCGCCTTCACGTCCCACCGTACCCCTGCACACTCGTGGCCCGGCATGGCGCTGCCTTCCAGCAGTTTGTGGCCTTCGGCAGACCAGCCGCCCAACATGGGCATCATCACCATGCCTCTTGACGACGACGGCCGCTTGCGTCGTTTGCCGCTGTGGCACCAGTGGCGTGATGTGCGCTTGCCCATGCTGCCTTTGGCCGTTTGGTTGGCCCTGGGCGGCCCTTCTGAAACAGCCGCCGAAACCGCTTGGCCGGTGGACGAAGAAGGTCGCGTCGGCGTTGCGTTTCCAGGTGCTTCCGCGTCCGTGGCGGTGCTGCCGTTTTCCAAATTGGCGCGGACGGCTTTGGGCTTGGACAACCCGTTGGCAGTGGCGCAAGCGGTCAAAGGCAAAGCGGTTTTCATCGGCAGCAGTGCGCTGCTGGCCGACACCGCCATGACCGTCAGCGGGCAATCCAGCGGCACCGCCATCTTGGCGCACACCTTTGCGGCGTTGCGCGATGGGCGCTTGTTGCGCAGCGAGCCGCGGTGGATGCAAGCGCTGCTCATCGGGCTGGCGCTGACGCCCTCATTGCTCACGCTGCGCCGTGGCCGTACGGCCCTGTCCAAAGACGCCGTGATGGCGGGCGTGGCATTGCTGGCCATCGCGGTAGTCAGCGCCGCCATGCTGGGCCTACGGCACACACCGACAATGTGGGCCGCCGCGCTGGCCACCTTGACGGCGGGCTTGGGCTTGAGCGTGGTGGCACACCAGCGCTGGTTGGCGCAGCACCAGCGTCAGCTTGAATTCGAGCGCGTCAAAGCCTTGGCAGCCAACCAAGCCAAGAGCGACTTCTTGGCCAATGTGAGCCACGAAATCCGCACACCGATGAACGCGCTGCTCGGTGTGGCCGAGCTCTTGGGTGAAACCTCGCTCACGCCAGAGCAGCGCCGCCACGTGCAAGTGTTCCGCGAGTCTGGCAACACCTTGCAAACGCTCATCAATGATCTGCTCGACCTCTCGAAAATCGAGGCCGGTCGCTTTGAAGTTGACAGTGAACCTTTCTCGTTGCCCGACCTGCTGTTGCGCTTGACCGGCTTGATGCAAGCTTTGGCCGAGAAAAAGGGTTTGCGGTTTGTGTTGGATGTGGCCAGCAACGTGCCCGACACCGTACGCGGCGACCCCAAGCGCTTGCAACAAGCGCTGGCCAATTTGCTGAGCAACGCCATCAAGTTCACCGCCCGCGGAAGCGTGAGCGTTCAGGTGTCGTGCGACGGCAGCGTGCCAGCCGAGCAACTGCTGTTCAGAATCAGCGACACCGGCATCGGCATCGCGGCCCCGCAGCTCAGCAAAGTCTTTGAAGCATTCAGCCAGGCTGACGGCAGCGTGACGCGCGAGTACGGCGGCACCGGCTTAGGCTTGTCCATCACGCGCGAGTTGGTGCAACTCATGGGCGGCACTGTCGAGGCGCAAAGCAGCGCGGGCCGCGGCAGCAGCTTCAGCGTGCGTCTGCCCTTGCTTCGCGTCGAACTGCCGGTCTCAAGCATGGTCAGCACCCAGCCGGTGGTGGCCAGACTCGCCGCAGCTTCGGCAACGGCGGAGGTGCCCGACGAAGTGCGACCGCCCATGCACTTGGGCCAAACGGTTTTGCTGGCCGAAGACAACGAAGTGAATGTCTATTTGTTCAAAGCCATGTTGGAAGGCCAGGGCTTGCAAATTGACGTGGCCAGCAACGGACTGACGGCGCTTGATTTAGCTCAAAGCCGCCGCTACGCCATGATTTTCATGGACGTCCAAATGCCCGGCATGGACGGTCTGAGCGTGACGCGCGAACTGCGCCGCTTCGAGCTGGAATCAGGCCGCGCCCGCATGCCCATCATCGCGCTGACCGCCAACGCCTATGAGGCCGACATTCAAAGCAGCCTGGCTGCCGGCTGCGACCTGCACATTGCCAAACCCTTCACCAAACCACAGTTGGTGGACGCGCTGTTTCGCTTTGTGCCGGTCGGTTAACTCAACGACCCAAACGCAGCTCCCGCGCTGAGCAGGCAAAGCGCGCGCGGAAGGCGCGGCTGAAATGAGCGGCGTCGTTGAAGCCCCATGAAAACGCGATTTCGCTGACGCTTCGCGCTTTGAGGTTGGGGTCACACAAATCGCGCCGCGCCGCGTCCAGGCGTTGCGACCAAATCCACTCTGCGATCGAACACGCCTCGCCTGTCCAGGCGCGGTGCAAGGTGCTGGGTGACACGCGCAGTTGCGCTGAAATGCTGGCCACCGTCAGGGCCGGGTCACGCAGCCGCGAGCGTGCACAGGCTTTGATTTGTTCGCGGTGATAAGCCGTCAGTTGCGACACCGGTTGCTGCTTGGCTGCCGGCAAGGCCGACAAACCGGCAATCAAAATTTGCGTCACGCTTTCAGCCACTGCCGCAGCCGATTCAGGCGCCAAGGTGCTGATGTCAGACGCCAAGGTTTGGATCATGCCAATCATCAAATGGCCCGCACCGCGTTGACCGCTGACGGTGCTGGCGGTGAGCGACTGCGTGTCGCGCAAGGCGGTGCGCAAGGTCGGGCCGGGCAGGCGTAAAACGTATTGCTGAAACGGCGCGTCAAAGCGCAATTCATAAGGCCGCGTGCTGTCGTACAGCGCGAAGTCACCGGGCGACAACAGCGCCACGCGGCCGTCTTGTGCAATCACGCCTTCGCCCTGCGTTTGGATGCTGACCAAAAAATAGTCTTCGCTGGCGCGTGCAATTTTGGCCGCCGTGCGGCGCACGTTTTGCGCCGTGGCCGTCACGCGCGACAGTTGCAGCGTGGCCAGCTCGTCGGCCTCGATGTGGCCCTCAATCGTGGTGGCACCTGGGGCCGCATCGCAGTCAAGTTGCACATAGGTGTTGCACACCATGTCAGTCCAAAACGCGAGGCGCTGACTGGGCTCCACAGTGGCGGTGCTGACGGCGGCTTGCATGCGTTTCAGCTTACGTGAGCACGCGCTTGGTTGCAACGTCTCGGCCGCAAAGGGTTTGCCCTGAAGCCGGGCGAAAAATCAGCGCGATGACGGTTGCGGTCAAGTGGCGTGCCACTTGCAGACAAGCCGCGCTAGCGCTTCTTTTCTAGCATTCGCGGTCGCTTTCTCTTCAACCCAACCCAACCCAACCCAACCCAACCCGAGGATCTCGCCATGGCTGTCACCCACCCAAAGTTTCGCGCCGCCGCAGTTCAAGCCGCTCCCGCCTTTCTTGACCTCGACGCAGGCGTCGCGAAAGCCGTCAAGCTCATCGAAGAAGCCGCTGCCAACGGGGCCAAGCTCATCGCCTTCCCCGAGACCTGGTTGCCCGGCTACCCCTGGTTCATTTGGCTCGATTCACCCGCTTGGGGCATGCAGTTCATCCAGCGTTACCACGACAACTCGCTGGTTTACGGCACGCCGC
>JANYJJ010000202.1 GCA_025358485.1 Burkholderiales bacterium
CCTCAGTCCGAACAGGGTAAGAGAAACGGCTCTATGAACAAATCAGACTGACTCGCCTGCCGGAGCCAGAAACTACAGATGCTCTGGCACGGTCTGCGCAGAAGAAGCCGCCACAACACGCTGAGCGTCTCGAACCAAATAAGACCAAATCACCGGCACCACGATCAAAGTCAAAAGGGTCGAAGTCAAGACGCCACCAATGATCGCGCGTCCCATCGGCGCTTGAAACTCACCGCCTTCATCCAACGCCAATGCCAGAGGCAACATGCCAAAAACCATGGCCGAAGTTGTCATGATGATGGGCCGCATGCGCACTTGCCCCGCCTGCAAAAGCGCGTCTGCCACCGACGCCCCGGCCTTCCTCGCTTGATTCGCAAAGTCGACCAACAAAATCGCGTTTTTCGTCACCAAGCCCATCAACATGATGAGCCCGATCATCGAAAAAATGTTCATCGTTGACTTGGTCACCAACAGCGCCAGGCTCACACCAATCAAGGCCAAGGGCAGCGATGCCATGATCGCCAGCGGCTGTATGAAGCTGCCGAATTGGCTGGCCAGCACGATGTAGATGAAGATCACGCTCAAGCCCAGCGCCGCCAACATGGGTTTGAAAATACCGTCGATTTCCTCGCCCGCACCGCGAATGTCAAAGCTGTAGCCGCTGGGCAATTGCGTGGCCTTGGTGACCTTGTCAACCTCAGCACTCACCTCGCCCACTGACCGGTCTTTCACCCCGGCGTAAATGGCTTGGCGACGTTGCAGGTTTTGGCGTTTGATGACCTCGGGGTTGTCCACCGCCACGATGTCGGCCACGCGCGACAACGCCACCGCCGTGCCGTCTTTGCTGTAGGCCACCGGCAAGTCAGCCAACTGGCCAATGTTTTCTCGCAGCTCACGCGGCAGGCGCAGTTGCACTTCCACCTGCTGGCCGTCGGGCGTCGTCCAATACGTGGCTGCATCGCCGTTCACGTAGGTGCGCAAAGCAGAGGCCACTTGCGGCGCGTTCAAACCCATTTCACGCACGGCATCGGGCTTCAAGCGCACGGCATACGCCGGCAAGCCGGGCTTCACCGAGGTCTCTAAATCGGTGATGCCTTTGATGGTGGAAATGCGCTTGGAAAGGTCTTGGGTGATTTGATCCAGCACGGCAGGATCAGGCCCCAACACGGCCACATAAATGGGCCGGTTCCAACCCAGCGCGATGTCGATGCCGGGCACCTTGGCCAGGCGCAAACGCAGGTCGTCTTGCACTTGAAATTGATTGCGACTTCGGTCTTTGCGATCTTTCAGCGTGATGCTGATGTTGCCCTTGCCGTTGCTGCCGAAAGACGTGGTGATCAGCTTTACTTCGGGCACTTCGCGCACGATGGCCTCGACCTGGCGCATCTTGTCGTCAGCCCGTTGCAGGCTGGTGCCCACCGGCATGGTCACTGCCACCTGGGTCAAACCTTGATCGGTTTGCGGCACGCCCTCAAACCCAATGAAGCCAGCGATCGCAAACGACGCGCCCAGCGACGCGATGGCGGCCCACAGCACCAGGCCGCGCGGCGTGATGGTGGCCACGCGCGGTTTCAACGCAGCCATGCTGCCCTGCTTGAAAGCCTTCCACGGGCTGAATGCGGGCAACCAAATGCGCCAGCGGCGGCTGGAAAAAACCCAAGCTATCGTGCGTGCGTAGGTGTGATGCAGCACGTTCATGCCGCGGTCTACCCCGCGCAACAACGCACCCACCACGGGCCACTGGCGAGGGTCGCCGCCGGGTGGGTCGCGCCAAATGCTGGACAACATCGGGTCGAGCGTGAAGCTCACGAACAAGCTCACCAACACGGCCACGGTGACGGTGATGCCGAAGGGATAAAAGAACTTGCCCACCATGCCCTGCATGAAGGCCACGGGCACAAACACGGCGCAAATGGCGAAGGTGGTGGCCATCACGGCAAGGCCGATTTCTTCGGTGCCTTCATGCGCCGCTCGGACGTGGCCTTTGCCCATGCCAAGGTGGCGAACGATGTTTTCGCGCACGACGATGGCGTCGTCGATCAACAAGCCGATGCACAAGCTCAGCGCCATCATGGTCATGAAGTTGAGCGTGAAGCCAAAGGCGTTCACCGCAATGAATGAGGCGATCACCGAAATGGGCAAGGTCAAGCCGGTAATGACGGTGCTGCGCCATGAATGCAAAAACAAAAACACGATCAGCACAGTCAATGCAGCACCTTCTATCAGCGTGCGTTTCACGCCGTCGAGGGAGGCTTTGACCGAGTCACTGGTGGCATTGGTGAGCTTCAATTCCACGCCTGCAGGCAAGCTCTTGCGGAGTTCGTCGCCAGCTTTTTTCAACGCCTCACCGGTTTGCACCACGTTGGCGTCTTGCATCTTGAACACATCAAAGCCGATGGCACTGACGCCGTCAACACGCGACATCGTGGTGGGCTCTTGCTCGCGCTCGGTGATGGTGCCCAAGTCGGCCAAGGTCAACACCACTGCGCCGCGCCGGGCCACCACCACATTCGCAAACTGCTTGGGGTCGCGCACGCGGCCTTCAACGCGCACGGTGGCGTCTTGCTTGGCGTTGCTGAGCAAACCCACCGGCAAATCGGCATTGGCTTCGCGCAGGGCGGTGGCAATTTCACCGGGTGTGACGGCGTAGCTGCGCAAGCGCTGCGGGTCTAAATCAACGCGAATTTGGCGGGTGGACATGCCGTTCACGTCAACGCGTGCCACGCCTTCAACACGCTCCAAGCGGCGGCGCACGGTTTGGTCTGCAAGCAGCGACAGCTCGCGTGTGCTGCGTGCGTTCGCCGTGGGCGACGCCATCAACGCAAACGACACCACCGGCTGTGACAGTTCGTTGTCGAAGCGGTTCACGCGCGGCGCTTTCACGTCTTTCGGAAAGCTCGGTGCCAGCACTGCCACTTTGTCGCGCACCTCTTGAATGGCGCGCGTCATGTCGGCATCGAGCTTGAACTCGACCACGGTTTCGCTGTAGCCCTCGAAGCTGTTGGAGCGGATCATCTTCACGCCCGCTATGCCGTTGAGCGCCGACTCGATCGGCCGGGTCACTTCGTTTTCCACCGCTTCTGGCGACGCGCCCGGATAGCCCACGCTGACAAAGGCCATCGGCGGCGACACATCGGGCATCTGCTCAACGCCCAACTTGGCATAGCTGAAGACGCCCAACACGCACAACGCCACCATGACCATCACGGCGAAAACGGGGTTTTTGATCGAGACTTTGGTGATCCACATGAGGGCGGTTCCAGTTGCGGATCAGCGGGGTGTTGAGGCGGCACTTGCAGCGGCCTTCGCCGCCACCACAGACGCCGCTCGGCCTTCACGCAAGTTGTCAAACCGTGCAGCCAGCAACTGCGCATCGGCCGTCAAACCTTGCACCACTTCAACGCGCCCTGTGGCCGCATCGCGTCGGCCGGTGGTCACCGTTTTACGCACCAGGGCGCGCTGGTTTGGGTTGTTCAGGTTGTTTGGAGTGCCTTCAATCACCCACACATAGTCTTGCCCCGACGCCTGCGACACAGCCGTGATGGGTATGGTCAAACGCTGCGCAATGTCTTCCAACTGCACCACAGCGCTGGCGTATTGACCGGCGCGGAACACCTCACCAGGGTTGCTCAACGCGACCACCACGCGGATGCCGCGCGTGCCTGACTCGGCCGTGGGCGCGATGCGGTCGAGTCGGCCTTTGACGGCGGTGGCCTGCCCTTCCACGTTGACCTGCACCGCCTGCCCCGGCTTCAATGCCGACACCTGGTGCGTGCCCACGCTGCCCACCAATTCCAGCGTCGACAAATCCACCACCGTGATCACTTCTTGCTCGGCCGTCACCTTCTCGCCAGGCAACGCGCTGCGCTTGCCGACGATGCCGCTGATGGGCGCTGTCAGGGCCGCTTCACGTATGCCCAACTTCGAAGTTGAGAGTTGCGCCTGCGTTGATTTGAGCTGTGCGCGCGCCGCTTCCAGGGTGGCCTTAGAGGCTTCCAAAGCGGTGCCTGAGATGAACTGCTGACGCGCCAAGTTTTCATTCGCGGCGTGCGCCCGCTCGGCCTCCGTCAAACGCGCTTGGGCTGATTCCACGCCCGCCGAACGCTCGTTCATGCGGCTTTGCAGGTCAGACAAATCAATGCTGCCCAGCGACTGCCCCGCCTTCACGCGGCTGCCTTCAGACACGTTCAAGCTCAGCAAAGTGCCCGCCGCTTTGGCACGCACCACGGCCATGCGCGGCGCCATCAATGGGCCTGAAAACTCGAAGCGCTCAGGCATGGAAGTCAACACCGGCCGGGTGACCTCAGCGGGTGTGAATTCCAGCGCCGCGTCTTCTGGTTTGGTCATGGTTGCGCTTGAGGCAGAGTCCGCACTTTTGGCGCGCACCGCCCACACCGCCGCGGCCCCAGCAGCCCCCACCACCATCACCCCCACCAGCCACCACAGCTTGCGCATGGGCTTCCCTTCAGCCTGAGTTTGAAATCGTCGCGCAGTGTAGGTTCGCGCCGCAGCGCCGAGTTCCTTGGTGCGACAGGCTGCGGATCGTGATGGACGAACTGCAAGCCGAAGTGACTCAGCCGGTGCTCAGCTTGCCTGTCAAACCTTCTGTACAGATTGGTTGGTGAAAGGCGGGCGCACCGTCACATCGCCGCACTGTGCGCGGTGGCGCAGCGCGTGGTCCATCAACACCAGCGCCAACAGCGCCTCGGCAATCGGCGTGGCGCGTATGCCCACGCAAGGATCGTGGCGGCCAAAGGTTTCCACCACCGAAGGCTGACCCTGCATGTCGATGGAGTCACGCGGTGTGCGGATCGAGCTGGTGGGCTTGATGGCAATCGCCACGGTGATGTCTTGACCCGTGGAAATGCCGCCCAACACGCCGCCAGCGTTGTTGGCCACAAAGCCCTGCGGCGACATCGAATCGCCGTGCGCGCTGCCGCGATGCGCCACGCTGTCAAAGCCTGCGCCAATCTCAACGCCCTTCACTGCATTCAAGCCCATCATGGCGTGGGCGATGTCGGCGTCGAGCTTGTCAAACAATGGCTCGCCCAAGCCCACAAGCACGCCGTGCGCCGCCACCGCGATGCGCGCACCGCAAGAGTCACCGGCTTTGCGCAGCATGTCCATGTGCGCTTCCAAACGGGCGATGTCGCTGACATTGGCAGCAAAGAAAGGGTTGTTCGGAACATGCGCCAGCGACTCGAACGGAATCGCCAATTCGCCCAAGTGCGTCATGTGGCCTGAGAAGGTGGTGCCGTATTTTTCAAACAACCATTTGCGCGCGACCGCACCTGCGCCGACGGTGGGTGCGGTCAGGCGCGCCGATGAACGCCCACCGCCGCGAGGATCGCGCAGGCCGTACTTTTGCCAGTAGCTGTAGTCGGCATGACCGGGGCGGAAGGATTGCAAAATGTTGCCGTAGTCTTTGCTGCGCTGATCGGTGTTGCGGATCAACAAACAAATGGGCGTGCCGGTGGTTTTGCCCTCGTACACGCCCGACAAAATTTCCACCGTGTCGGCCTCGTTGCGCTGCGTGACATGGCGCGATGTGCCGGGGCGGCGGCGATCCAGGTCGGGTTGAATGTCAGCTTCACTCAGCGCCATGCCGGGCGGGCAGCCGTCAATCACGCAGCCGATGGCAGGGCCGTGGCTTTCACCAAAATTGGTGACGCAAAAGGTGTGGCCAAGGGTGCTGCCGGACATGGGCGGGGGCTTTCAAAAATCGAACCGAGATCGAACGGAGGAGCGCCAAAAGTGGCCGCAAAAAGTCAATGCCGAGATGATATCGCCCAGGGTTTTTGCGACTCTGCGGCGACACTCGCGGTATGAAACACATCCACTTCGCCTGGGAACTCGGCGGCGGCTTGGGCCATGCCGCGCGATTGAAACCGCTGGCTCAAGAAGCACTTCGGCGTGGCCATCGCGTGACCATGAGTTTGCGGGATTTGGTGCACACCGACACCGTGCTGCGTGACGTGCAAGCACCACGTTTTCAAGCGCCGATTTGGCTGCACACGGTTCACGGGGTGCCGAGCCCGCAAGTCAGCGTGGCCGAAATTTTGCTCACCTGTGGATACTTGAAGCCAGACACGCTGCGTGGTCTCCATAGAGTCCAAAGCCCCCACACGAGGACGAGGGCGGCGGCAGAAAGAAGCGGTATCGTTCCGTAGGACGTTTTCTCCGCGCGGAAAAACGAGAAGGCATGATGTAGATTCGGTTTTATA
>JANYJJ010000055.1 GCA_025358485.1 Burkholderiales bacterium
TCACCCGTTCGCCACTCGCCACCAGGATTGCTCCCGTGCTGCCGTTCGACTTGCATGTGTAAGGCATGCCGCCAGCGTTCAATCTGAGCCAGGATCAAACTCTTCAGTTCGATCTTGATAAATTACTCAAAGAATTGATAGAAACTTCACTTGCATGAATTCTATTTTCAGTGAGCGTTTAAGGTCTATGAGACCTCGACTTTCCAGGCTTCCCCGGATTGTCTTGGCACTCGCCTTCAAACGCCCACACTTATCGGCTGTTAGTTTTTAAAGAGCTGCAACTCTCGTTGCGTCGATTGATCAATTGCTTGTTCCAACCGAGAGATCGAGTCTGACATGTTTTTGTAAACCTTGTCAATCTCCAGGCTTTTCAACCTACTCCACTGTTTTACTTTCTACGCCGCTCTTCGCGGTGTCGGTCGTTTTCAACGGAGAGGGCGAATGTAGCACGCTTTTTGATCTCGACGCAATAGGTCGCCCGTCAGTTGGCGTGGGTCAGGTTGCAATTTGTTGGCCTACCTGCGCGCGCTTCGCAGCCGCACAGGCGGTTTGTGGGTCGTCCGCGCCTAGCAGGCTTCCCAGGCGTCCAGCCCAGCGAGAGGCGTCGGTTCTTAGGATGCGCTGTTTGATTGCCAGGAGCTGAGAAGGGTGCATGGAAAAGCTTCTCAAGCCCATGCCCAACAACAGTTCGGTGAAGCTCGGATCGCCTGCCATTTCGCCGCACACAGAGATCTGTTTGCCAGCAATACGCGCTTGCGTGATGGCCCCAGAAATCAACTGCAGAACCGCCGGATGCCACGGGTCGTAGAGATGCGCAACGGCTTCGTCGGCACGGTCAATGGCCAAGGTGTATTGGATGAGGTCGTTGGTGCCGATAGAAGCGAAGTCGAACAGCTTGAGCAGGCTGGGCAGAACCAAGGCGGCGGCAGGCACTTCGACCATAGCTCCCACTTCAATGTCGTCAAAAGCGCGCCCGGCTTCGCGCAACTGTTGCTTGGCGCGTGCCAGCGCATCCAAAACCAATTGCGCTTCTGACAGATGCGCCACCATGGGAATCAGGAGCTTTACTTTGCCAAACGCGCTTGCACGCAGGATGGCGCGCAGCTGCTGACGAAACATGCCCGGCTCCGACAAGCTCCAGCGTATGGCGCGCAGGCCCAGCGCAGGGTTCAAGGCGTGCTCATGTCGGAGGTCGTTGATGGACATGCGCTCCAAAGGTTTGTCGGCACCGATATCGACAGTTCTTATGGTGACGGGCATGCCGTTCATGGCCACGACTGCGGCTTTGTAAGCTTCGAACTGTTCGTCTTCTCCGGGCAACTCACCGCCTCGGTTCATGAACAGGAACTCGCTACGGAACAGCCCTACGCCCATGGCCCCGGCTTGCAGTGCGACAGGGGCGTCACTGGGCAATTCGATGTTGGCCAACAGCTCGATGCGCTCACCGTCCAAAGTGACGGCGGGCGTGAATCTGAGCCTGGACAAGCGCGCCCGCTCCAATTCACTTTGGCGCTGGCGGAAGCGGTACTCCTCCAACAGGATGGGTGACGGGCTGACGATGACCACGCCAGCGTCGCCATCGATGACGATCCAGTCGTCTTGCCGAATGATGCGACTGGCTTCGCGCGCGCCCACCACCGCTGGGATGTCCAAGCTGCGCGCGACGATGGCCGTGTGCGATGTCTTACCGCCCACATCGGTGATGAAGCCGGTGAATACGCTGCGCTTGAACTGCATCATGTCGGCAGGCGCAACGTCGTTGGCGACCAAAATCAGCGGGTCTTCACCTGCCGCGTCCCGTCGATGCGAAGCCACCGACGCATTTGCCCCTCGCGCCATGACGCGCAGCAGTCGCTCCACCACTTGCTCCAAGTCGGCTTTGCGTTCGCGCAAATACTCGTCTTCCATTTCGTCAAATTGCCGCGCCAGTACTTCGAGTTGCGCTGACAGCGCCCACTCGGCGTTGTAGTGGCGCCCGCGTATCCACTGCTTGGTGGCATCTGTCAATGCTTCGTCATGAATCAGCAAAAGGTGGACGTCGAGCAAGGCTGACAACTCACCGGGCGCGTCGGCGGGCATGTCGCGCTGAAGCGTTGTGAGTTCTGCGGCAACCTCATCGCGCGCGATGCGCAAACGGTTGATTTCGAAGTCGACCTGCGAGTCATCAACGAAGTAGTGCGC
Organism: Burkholderiales bacterium; assembly: GCA_025358485.1. Classification (GTDB taxonomy): domain Bacteria; phylum Pseudomonadota; class Gammaproteobacteria; order Burkholderiales; family Burkholderiaceae_C; genus JANYJJ01. The sequence continues at coordinate 2,182 of JANYJJ010000055.1, forward strand.
CACATCAACCCGGCTGGCCGCGACCAACACCGCGCGCCCGATGGCCACGCCCCGCGACACCGCCAGCCCAAAGAGTTGAATGCTCATGCGAATGATCCTAGCAGCGCAGTGAGGACTGAACCCTAGCTTTTGTTACTCCTAAACCCCGGTCTCGCACGCTGTGCAGACGGTCATCAAGTCGTCACCGCAGCTTCACAAGCACGTCACCGACGCCGCGCACGATACGCGTTGAACTCTGGGAGCAACACATGCGCGAACTGCCTTCACCTTTCATGCCTTTGGCTGACTTGCATGCTCACACTGCGCCTTGGGGGTCACTTCATCCGCGATCTGATGACGCTGCTCGCGTGCAGGAAAAAATTCGCACAGAGCCCCTGGCTTTTGAGGTCATTTGGGCGCGCGACGAAGACGATGTCCGGGAAGCGCAACAACTGAGATACCGCGTGTTCGCGGAGGAGATGGGCGCACGCCTGACTGTGCCGCACGGCTGCCCACCGCGACATGACATCGACATGTTTGACCCGTTTTGCGAGCACTTGCTGGTGCGCGCCAAGACCTCGCGCGATGCAGGCCCTGGCGAAGGCCCGGTCATCGGCACCTACCGCGTCTTGACACCCGCGGCCGCCAAACGCGTGGGTGGTCTGTACGCAGAAACTGAATTTGATTTGACGCGACTGCGCCCGCTGCGCTCCAAGATGGTCGAGCTGGGTCGGTCTTGTGTGCACCCCGATTGGCGCAGCGGCGGCGTGATCATGGCGTTGTGGGGCGCTTTGGGCGAGTTCATGGTTCGCAACCAACTTGACACCATGGTGGGCTGCGCCAGCGTCAGCATGCGCGACGGTGGCCATGTGGCGGCCAGTTTGTGGGAGCAGTTGCGCAAGACGCATTTGGCGGCCATCGAATGGCAGGTGCAACCACGTTTGGCCCTGCCGGTGGAAGAGCTGCGGCGCGACTTGGCGGTTGAAGCACCTGCCCTCATCAAGGGTTATCTGCGCTGCGGTGCTCAGGTGCTGGGGCCACCGGCGTGGGACCCTGATTTCAACAGCGCCGACTTGCCGTTGCTGATGCGCATCGGCAATTTACCGTCGCGCTACCGCAAGCACTTTTTGAGCGCTGTTGAACTCAGCGGCTGAAGCTCACTGTCCTTCGCCGAACTTGTCGTCGATGAGCGCGCGCAGGGCGTCCATGGCGGCTTGCTCATCGGCACCGTCAGTTTCAATTTCAACTTCGCTGCCCAGCCCCGCGGCCAGCATCATCACGCCCATGATGCTTTTAGCGTTGACACGGCGCGCGTTGCGGGTCACGAACACCTCGCAGGAAAACGTGCTGGCCAGCTTGGTGAGTTTGGCGGACGCGCGTGCATGCAAACCCAGCTTATTGCTGATGAAGATGGTTGTTTTGATCATGGTCGCCGGGTTTGAAAGTTTGGTTTTGTGGGCGAGAAACAGCCACCTGCATCACACCTTGCGTGGCGCCCGCCAAAGCGCGCGCCATCAGCATGTCCAAGGGTTCGGTCGCGTAACAAATGCAGCGCCACAGCATGGGGACGTTGACTCCGGCAATCACCTTGACTTGACCCGGCTCGGTGGCGCTGGCCAACAGCTTGGCCACGTTACACGGCGTAGCACCGAAGACGTCGGTGAAGATCAAGGCGTCGGGGTTGCGCACGCGCGCCAAGATGTCGCGCGCTTTGGATTCGATTTCTTCCAGCGGCATGCCGGCCGGAACATCGAAAGCCTCTAGAAACTGCGCGCAATCGGGGTAGGTGTGCTGCGCTACGGCTTTCAACGATGAGGCCAGTGGTTCGTGGGCAATGATCAAGAGTCCGGGCATGGTCGTTGATTATCAACAGTTCGTTGCACTTGCTACGGTTGCGCGGTGCTGCGACTGTCGCGTCCACGCAAAAACCACACATACGAAAACAAGCAAGCTGCGGCCATCAACGCAAACGCCGCCTGAAACGATGACTCGGTGCGCCATCCCGCCGCCTTTAGCGCATCGATGACCAAGCCCATGCCCCACTGCGTCACGAAGATGCCCAAAAAAATCACCAAGTTGTAAGCCGACAGCGCCCGGCCCGCCAACGCCTGCGGGAAGGCTTGCGCGATGGCCGGTTGCGACAAAGAAACGACAGTGCTGGTGGCGCAAAACAAGGCCCATGCCAATGCGGTGGCATGACGCCCCAATGCAATCGCCCCCACCAACAGCAGCAACGACAACGGCAAAGCACGCGCGATCAAGCTTTGGGCCGTCCACCCGCTGGCGTAGAGCCGCGGCACCCACACGCCCCACAACCAAAACGACACCAGCATCGCGAAGTTGATGCCGAACAGGCCAACTGCTGTGTCTGCGGCGCTCAGGCCACCCACTTGCGACAACCACGGCCCGGCCCACAACGACTGCACAGCCACCATGCCGCCGTAGTGAAAGAAGCCCATCGGCGCAAAGCGAATGAAGGTGGGATGGCGAAACACTTGGGCGTAACCGCCCTGCGCAGGGGATACCGATAGCGATGGCGATGGCGATGGCGATAGCGGCAGATCAACGTGCGCAGGATCGGCTCGGACAAAGGTGGCGATCAACAACATCGCCGCCGCGAACATCACAGCCAAACCAACAAACAGGCCGCGCCAGCCCCACAACGGCAGCAACCACTGAACCGGCAAAGTGGAGGCCAACATGCCGAGCGAGCCCGACATCAACATCCACGAATTGGCGCGCATTTGCGCGGTGGCGCTGAAGCTGTGGCGAAAGCGGGTCATGGGTGCCATCAAGCAGGCGCTGACGCCCATACCGATCAAGGTGCGGGCGAGGGTCAAACCCACAAAACTGCGCGCCACGGCAAATGCGGCGCAGCCCAACACGGCAAACGTCAGGAAAAACAACAGCACGCGCTTCGGGCCAAACCTGTCTAACGCGCCACCCAAGGGCAACTGCATGGCGGCGAATCCAAAGAAGTAAGCACCGGCCAACAAACCCAGATCGCCAGCGCTCAGGCCAATCTCGGCGCTGAAAATCGGAGCCAAGGTGGCCGTCACACCACGCACCAAGGCCGAGAAAAAGTAGGCAAAAGCGAAACACAAAAACACCACCGCCGCTTGCCGCGTGGCCACCGACGGTTGGCTCATGGGGTCAATTTCAAGCTGCCAAAAAAGGTGTCAGCGGCCACCGGGTCGAGGGTTTGGCCAATCACGCTGGCTTGGTAAACACGCAGCCCGCCGCTGAACACGCTGAACTGTTGCTGCACCGCGCTGCCTTCGGCGCGCTTGCCGTTCACCGACCAGCGCTGCGTGAGTGGGTTGGGCGTCATGCCCGGCACAGCCAAAGGCGAGACCACCGCCGCAGCCCCGCCCAAGTTGCCAGCCGCAGCGGCATGCATCGCTTGCACAGCAAGGCTGACGTGCGCTGCATCGCTGAATTCGGCGTGGGACAAGGCGTAGGTGACGTTGCCGGTGGCGCAAGAGTTCAAGGACATCTGCACTTTTTCACCGACCAAGACCAAGCTGCGGGTGAAGCGGTCGGGCTTGCAGGGAAACAGCAGGCTGACGGCGCTGTCAGCGGGTCGCGTGTCGCGCCAATTCAAGGTGGGCGTGCAGGCTGACAAGGCGCACGCGATCAAGCCAATCAACTTCAAGAATCGCTTCGAGGTCGCGCTGTTCATGGGTTGATTATCCCGAACGCTCCACAATTCGCGCATGACCTCAAATGCCTCACCAGCCCCCGCCCAAAGCCTCAGCGGCGTCCGAGTTCTTGACCTGTCGCGGGTGCTCGCAGGGCCGTGGTGCACCCAAACATTGGCCGACTTGGGGGCCGATGTGGTCAAGGTCGAACGTCCGGTCACGGGCGACGACACGCGCGGTTGGGGTCCGCCTTTCCTTAACGACCGCGACGGCGGGATCACCGCGGAGGCCGCGTATTTCATGGGCACCAACCGCAACAAGCTCTCCATCACGGTGGACATTTCGCAGCCCGACGGCCAAGCGCTGATCCGCGAGTTGGTGCTGACCAGCGACGTGTTTGTGGAGAACTACAAGGTCGGCGACATGGCCCGCTATGGGCTCGACAGCGCCTCGCTGTGCGCCCTGAACCCGCGTTTGGTTTACTGCTCGATCACCGGCTTCGGTCAAACCGGCCCTTACCGCAAACGCGCCGGTTACGACTATGCCGTGCAGGGTATGGGCGGCTTGATGAGCGTGACCGGTGAGCGCGACGACTTGCCCGGCGGCGGCCCGCAAAAAGCCGGTGTGGCGGTGGCAGATTTGTTCACCGGCATGTACTCGGTGGTGGCAGTCTTGGCAGCTCTGCGGCACCGAGACGCCACAGGCCTGGGGCAGGTGATCGACATGGCCTTGCTGGACACCCAAGTGGCCATGCTGGCGAACTTGGGAGCCGCCTACTTGGCCACAGGACAAGCACCGGCGCGGGCGGGCAACGCGCACCAAAACATCGTGCCTTACCAAGTGTTTGAAGTGGCCGATGGGCACTTGATTTTGGCGGTCGGCAACGATGGTCAGTTCGCCAAGTTTTGCGCCGTCGCAGGTCATGCCGAGTTGGCGCTGGACGCGCGCTTCACGCGAAATGCTGAGCGCGTCAAGAATCGCGATGTCTTGGTGCCGCAGTTGGCCCAGTGGATGAGACTGCGCAGCAAGTCAGACTGGTTGACCTCACTGGAGGCCGCCAAAGTGCCCTGCGGTGCCATCAACAACCTGCAAGAAGTATTTGCCGACCCACAAGTTGTGGCGCGCGGCATGACGGCGGCTCTGCCGCATCCGCTCACCGACACCCTGCGCGTGGTGGCCAGTCCGATGAAGTTGTCGCGCACGCCGGTGCAATACCGAAGCGCGCCGCCACTGCTGGGCCAGCACACTGACGAGGTGCTGAGCGCGGCGGGCTGGAGCGCCGAGCGCTTGGCGGATCTGCGAAATCGCAAGGTGATTTGAGCTTCGCGAGCCGACGCGTGCCGTGAAAGAAACAAACCGTGCGGTTTTCGTGCGGTTTTCACCCCCCGGTCTTGGGTGAAATGCGATTCGACCTGTGGAAGTTCAGGCCCGAACGATGAAAATTAGTGGGCTGCGCGTCGGGGGTCTGACGGTGTTGGTTGCCACCATAAAGCGACAGGGCAAACAAGTCACCAGCGCACTGGTTTAACAGACCACCGAAACGCGCCACCAGAGCGGAACACCAAAGCGGAACACCAGAGAACGCAACAGGAATCACGATGAAGTCACCGCAAACCCCCGCTGCCACTGCGAAAGTTGCCGAATCAGCGCCACGCACGCCAGCGTCGCTTGAAGAGAATTGGCGCGACTTGGTGTCAGACATAGGCTCTGAAATCGCGTCGCCTTTGACATCAGCCCTTGAGCGCATTCATGCACTGACCACCAGTGGGCGCATCGACAAAGCCGGGCTGCGTGCGTTGGGCGACGAGATTGCGGCGGCCCGTCAAGTGGGCCTCAACGCGCAACAGCTGATTCGCTTCGGATCGGGCCGTCTGCGTCAGTCGCACGAACGCGTGCCGCTGGCGGCCACGGTGAGCACCATGTTGACCCACCGCTCGCGCGAGACGCAGGCGCGTGGCATCGTTTTGCAGCCCACTTTGAAGCCGGTGGACGTGATCGTTGACGCGTCGCTGTTGTTCAGCCTGCTCAACGTGACCCTGGACTGGGCCTTGGCGCAAGCAGAGTCGCAAATTGCGTTCAACGTGGACACCAAAGTGTGGCCCGCGCACGGCCGGGTGACCTGCCGCTTCACACAGCGCGCCCAAGACGCCAGCCAAGGCAGCAGCAACAGCAACAGCAAATCTTCGACGCCAGAAATTGACAGCTCCACCCGCTCGTTGAACTGGCGCTTGATTGAGCAAACCGCCATCACCATGGGTTTGCTGCTGACACACAGCCAAGAACAAGGCGTCACCACGCTCAGCTACGAATTCCCACGCACCGCAGGCGAAGACATAGAAGGCGTCAGCACGGTGGAAATGGACGACGGCTTTGGCGCGGCATCGGCCATGAACTCCAAGCCTTTGGCGGGCAGTCATGTGTTGGTGGTGGCATCACGGCGCGACGTGCGGGTGCAAATTCGCGATGCCATCAAGCACATGGGCTTGATCGTCGATTTGGTGGCTTCAGTGGAAGAAGCGGTGGATTTCTGCCGCGACGGCTTGCCGCATGCCATCGTTGTGGAAAGCGTGCTGGCGGGCGCGCGCTTGGATCAACTCAGAGCAGAAATTTGCGGCGAGGTGCCGGGCTTTGCCTTCATCGAAATCGTCGAAGAAGGCAACACGTTTGAGATGTCGACTTTCGGCGAAGGCAACATGGCCCGCGTGGGCCGCGCTGCGATTGACAGCGCATTGACTTCGGTGCTGACGTTCGAATTGTCGAAGACGCTTTGAGCTGCGAGTCAGCCGCCAGTCAAAGCGTCTTGTCATCACTTCAGCGAGCCAAACACCTTCTTGAGAATGGCGCTGCCCGTGCCTATGGGGTCTTGGCGGATTTTCTTTTCCTCTTCGCCAATCATCAAATACAAACCGTCCAGCGTTTTGCCGGTCACGTACTGCTGAATGTTGGCGTCTTCTTTTTTGAGCAAGCCCATGCCCGATGCCTTGCCCGCCAAGGCGTTGTACTTCTCGGCCAGCGCCACTTTGTCGGTGGCTTTGGTGACGATGGGCAAAAACTTGGTGCTCAAAGCCGCGCGGGTTTTTTCAGCAAAGAACGCCGTCACTGAGCCTTCGCCGCCCGTGAGCACGCGCTTGGCGTCACTGACGCTCATACTTTTAACGGCATTCACCAGCAGCGTTTTCGCCTCAGGCACGGCCGCTTCGGCAGCGCGGTTCATGGCCGTGACCAGTTCATCGACCTTGGCTTGTTGGCCGGTGTACTTGGCAACCTTGGCCACCTCGTTCAAAAAGCCCGGCAGCGGTATGCGCACTTTCGGGTTGCCTGCAAAGCCGTCGGCCTTGCCCAACAAACCCACAGCCGACTCGGCACCTCGCTGCAGCGCAGCGCGTATGCCCGAGGCCGCGTCAACCTCGGTGACTTCGGTGACCTGGGCGCGCACAGCCGCTGCAACCGCCCAAAGCCCGCCGATGGAAAAAAGGCCTGACGTAAACTTTCTGCGCTGCATGAAATGTCTCCTATGAAAACCGTTGTGTGGGTTGCCGGTGCCGCGCTGGGCTTGGCAATCTGCTTGAGTTTAGGCTTGGGTGCCCACCACCTGAGCGCGCCCGAGACTGTCAACGCGCCAGCACCGCATGTGGCCTACACGCTCTTGGACGGCACGCCCGCCAACACGGCAGCTTTGCAAGGTCAGGTGGTGATGGTGAATTTTTGGGCCACCACTTGCGCGGTGTGCATCCAAGAAATGCCGCAACTGGTGGCCACGCACAACATGTTTCGCGCTCGTGGCCTGCACACGCTGGCGGTGGCCATGAGTTACGACCCACCGGCTTTTGTGGTCGATTTTGCGCAGCGCAGACAACTGCCGTTTTCGGTGGTGATCGACAACACCGGCTCGGTCGCGCGAAGTTA
>JANYJJ010000096.1 GCA_025358485.1 Burkholderiales bacterium
TCGGCGTAGATGAACATCAGCAGCAGGTCTTGCAGCGCTACTTTGCGGTTCTCTATCAGCAACATGATTTCTTGACCCATGGCCACCACGGTGAACATCGCGATCAAGACCAGGAATACTTTTTCAGTTGAATCAATTGCGCGTTTGATTATTTTTTCCACGATTTTTTTGCACCTCGCACTTTGTAGTTCAGTAGCGGCTGACCAAAGAAGATGGCCTACGCCTGCGGAAATATAGCGTCTGCGGTGTGAGCAGGTTGGTCGCGAACCAAGGCCACCATGCGCTCGATTTCGCGGTCACGAATGCCGCAATTTTTAAGCGAGTTGGCGGTGTCCAAAAGGTAGTCCAGCGAGCTGCCGAAATTGCCTTTGGCAGTTTGCAAAATTGACACCAGCGCGTGGTCAGGCAAGTGGCCTACAAATTGCGGGCTGCGACGGCTCAGCGTAAAGGCCAGCGCTTTCACTTTGCCCTGCGGCGTTTGGCATCGCAGCCATTTGGGGTCGTAAACCGAAAAGGGCATTTCGCGTTCCCAGAGCCGGTTGAGTTCGGCAGCGGCGCGTTCTTTCGCCACTCTGTAAACCATGCCCCGGCAACAGCCACCTGCCATCAACGCAAACACCAAACCGGGTGTCTCAGGCGTGCCGCGATGTGCTCGGCTTTGCATCTTGAGGGCACGGTGCCATCCGTGCACACGAGCGTGGCGTTGTTCGTCGGCTTCGAACTCTGGCTTCCAAATGAGCGAGGCATATCCAAACACCCACAAGTCTTCTTTGCCGCCCCAGGTTTTATGCGCTTGACGCAGCATCTCAGCGGCGTTGCGCTCCTGCAAGTTGGGGACGTGTGGAAGCGGCTCTGCGCGTCGGCTTGAAGTCATGCCCAGACTTTAGAATGAATCAACACAAACACGGAGTAGAAATGAGCACAGACAACGACGATGCAGTTCCCTTGGCGCTTTTTTTGGCGGCGGGTGTGGCGGCTGCGGTGATCGCAGGCGTGATCGCGGTGGCAGTGTTTGCCAAGCCCAAAACTGCCATGGAACCCGCAGCGCCAGTTGCTGCTATTGCTAATGTTGCAGCCGTTGCACCGGTGGTCGAAGCTGTCGCTGCGGCGCCAGCGGCTGTTGCTCCATCCAATGCGGCTGAAAACCTTTACTTTGCGGTGGGCTCGGCAGATTTGCCCGCTGACGCCAGTGAAAAACTCGCGCGAGTTGCCGATGCCGCGCGTGCCAATACAGGCACGTCGGTGTTGATATCCGGCTACCACGACGCCACTGGCAGCGCTGCGAAGAACGCCGAACTCGCAAAGTTGCGCGCTGTGGCGGTTCGTCATGCGCTGGAGGCCAACGGCGTGGCCCCCGACCGATTGCAAATGAGCAAGCCGGTTGAAACCACGGGCGGCACAGACCCGAAAGAAGCTCGCCGCGTGGAAATGCGTTTGCATTGATTGGCGTGCTGGCGGGTTGAAGTTGCGGGTTGACGATGTAACTTAGTTACTCAATAATTGGGGCTGAGTTACATCACGGAGATTCGCATGAAAGCCGCCATCACCGAAGTCACCGAACGCATCCGCAAACGCAGCGCTGTCCAGCGTGCGGCCTACTTGCGGCGAGTTGACGCCGCCATCAACCGCCCGCGTGGCGCGGACCGCATGGGTTGCGCAAACGTGGCGCATGCCTTTGCGGCACTTCCTGCCAACGACAAATTCCGCGTGGTGGCCGAGCGCGCACCGCACATCGCAGTGGTCACGGCCTACAACGACATGTTGTCGGCGCACCAGCCTTACGAGACCTTCCCAAACATCATTCGCGATGAAGCGCGCAAGCTCGGTGCCACCGTGCAAGTGGCCGGCGGCGTGCCGGCCATGTGCGACGGCGTGACGCAAGGTCTGCCCGGTATGGAGTTGAGCTTGTTCTCGCGAGACACCATCGCCATGAGCACGGCGGTGGCGCTGACGCACGACGTGTTTGACGCCGCATTGCTGCTGGGCGTGTGCGACAAGATCGTGCCGGGCTTGTTGATTGGTGCCTTGCACTTCGGCCACTTGCCTTGCGTGTTCGTGCCTGCCGGGCCGATGAGCACCGGCCTGTCGAACAATGCCAAAGCCAAAGTGCGTGAGCAGTTCGCGCAAGGTTTGGTGGGCCGCGACGAGTTGCTTCAAGCCGAGTCGGCCGCCTACCACGGAGCAGGCACCTGCACTTTTTACGGCACGGCCAACAGCAATCAAATGTTGTTGGAAGCCATGGGCTTGCACGTGCCGGGCGCGGCTTTCATTCATCCGCATGCCGACCTGCGTGAAGCGCTCACGCGCGAAGCGGTGCGCACGGCGCTGGGCATCACCCAGAAAGCCCGTTTTGCGCCCATAGGCCGCTTGGTGGACGAGCGTGTCATCGTCAACGCCATGGTCGCGCTGCTGGCCACGGGCGGCAGCACCAACCACTTGATCCATTGGGTGGCGGTGGCGCGTGCTGCAGGCATCAGCATCGACTGGACAGATTTTTCTGACCTGTCTCACGCCACGCCTTTGCTGTCGCGCGTCTATCCGAACGGCAGTGCCGATGTGAACCAGTTTCAAGACGCGGGCGGGCCGGGTTTTGTGATTCGCGAGCTGATCGACAACGGCAATATGCACGGCGATGTGATGACCGTTTCTTCGGGTGGCTTGGCGGCTTACGGCACCGTGCCGGAGCGGTCGAATGACACACTAAATGACACACCAAATGACACACTGGTTTGGAAAACTTTGCCCGCACAAAGCGGCGACGACACCGTCGTGCGCACAGCGGCACAACCCTTCAGCGACCACGGCGGCTTGAGCTTGCTCACCGGCAACTTGGGCCGCAGCGTGATCAAAGTGTCGGCCGTGCCCGAAGACCGCCACATCGTCGAAGCCCCGGCCATTGTTTTTCACACCCAAGAAGAATTGCTGGCCGCCTTCAAAGCGGGAGAGTTGGAGCGCGACTTCATCGCCGTCGTGGTTCACCAAGGCCCGCGCGCTTGCGGCATGCCTGAGCTGCACAAACTCACGTCGCCGCTGGCCGTGCTGCAAGGCAAAGGCTACAAAGTGGCGCTGGTGACTGACGGCCGCATGAGCGGTGCATCAGGCAAAGTACCGTCTGCCATTCACGTCAGCCCCGAGGTGTTGGCCGACGGGCCATTGGGCAAAGTGCGCACCGGCGACGTGATTCGGCTTGATGCGGTGGCTGGCACGCTGGATGCGCTGGTTGACGCGGCGGTGTGGTCGCGGCGATCGCAAATTTCCATGACGCCTGAGCAGCTGGACACCAATGCCCACGGCCTGGGCCGCGAGCTGTTTGGCGGCATGCGCCGCCATGTGCTCACGGCGGAAGAAGGGGCCATCACTTGGCTTTGACTGTGGCTGTGACTTTGGTTTTGACCTCGGTTGTGACCGCTGGAGTTGCAGCTTGACAGTCAAGCACCACGATCTAGGGCTGCGTGCTGCGCGGCCTTCCACCTTAGCTTCACGGGCATTTGTTTTGAACCCTTCTGGAACCTCCATGAACCTGATTCAACTGGCCTCGCACGGCCCCGTCATTCCCGTCATCGTGATTCACCGCTTGGAAGACGCCGTACCGATGGCGCAGGCCTTGGTTGACGGCGGGGTGCGCGTGCTGGAGATCACCTTGCGCACACCCGTCGCGCTGAAGTGCATGGCCGCCATCACGGCAGCCGTGCCGCAGGCCATCGTTGGCGCGGGCACCGTGCGCACGGTGAATGACGCCAAAGTCGCTTTCGATGCGGGCTGTCGTTTCGCGGTGAGCCCTGGCTACACGGAAGCCATTGGCCGCGCCTGTCGCGACTTGGGTTTGCCGCTGTTGCCCGGCGTGGCCACCGCCAGCGAAGTCATGGCCGCCAACGCCGACGGCTTGAACTTCTTGAAGTTTTTTCCGGCCACGGCCGCAGGTGGTATTGCAATGTTGAAAGCCTTGCACGGCCCATTCCCGGATGTGGTGTTTTGCCCGACCGGCGGCATCACCGTGCAAACCGCGCCTCAGTTTTTGGCGCTGCCCAACGTCAAGGTGTGCGGCGGCTCGTGGTTGACACCGCCTGATGCGGTCGAGGCCGGTGATTGGAAACGCATCACCGAATTGGCGCGTGAGGCGTCGATTTTGTTTGCTTGAATTTGGCTGAATTGGGTTCAGCGCACGCCGCAGCGCGGGTTCAAGCCGCCCGCTGTATCAACTCAATCTTGTAGCCATCCGGGTCGGTCACAAAGGCAATCACCGTGGTGCCGCCTTTGACCGGCCCCGCTTCGCGCGTGACGGCTCCACCGGCCGAGCGAATGCGATCACAAGCCGCGTAGGCGTCTGGCACGGCCACCGCCAAGTGGCCGTAAGCCGTGCCCATGTCGTAGGACGTGACACCGTGGTTGTAGGTGAGTTCCAACTCGGCGTGTTCCGGGTTGGGGCCGTAACCCAAGAAGGCCAAGCTGTACTTTTGCGAGGTGTTTTCAGACTGGCGCAGCAGCGTCATGCCCATCACCTGGGTATAGAACTCGACAGAGCGGGGCAGGTCGCCAACGCGCAGCATGGTGTGAAGAAGTCGCATGTGATGTGTTCCGGGTTAATCAGTTTTGAGCGTCAAATATGAAGCAGGTGGTGGACGCGTGAGCGTACAACTTGCCGTCGGCGCCGATCAAGCGGCCGTCGGCTGTGGCCATGCGTTTGCCGAGGTGTATGACTTGCCCTTCGGCCCGCACCAGCGTGATTTTCTCAGTCAACGGTCGCACGATGTTGACCTTCAATTCCGCCGTGGTGAAGGCTTTGCCCGCTGCCAAAGTGCAATGCACCGCGCAGCCCAGTGCCGAGTCGAGCAAGGTCGAAAACCAGCCGCCGTGCACCGTGCCCATGGGGTTGAAGTGACGCGGTGAGGGTCGGCCTTGAAACACGGCGCGGCCGTCTTTGATTTCTATGGGCAAGAAGTCCAGCGTGTCCCCAATGCTGATGGACGGCAGCTCGCCGCTGAAGATGGCGTCAAAAAACGCTTGGCCCGTTTTGCCCATCACCTGATCGGGCCGCGCAACGCCCACGGGTGCCAAGCGCGCGCGGACGCGGGCTTCGTCGGCTTCCCAGGTTTGCAAGGTGAGCGCCAAGCTTTGGCTTGCTGATGTGGCTGAGTTCATGTTTCGATTTGTGCTTGGATTTGAGCTTGGATTTGCGTTTGGATTTAAGGTGTCGTGAGCTTCGCCGCCGACTCAGGGCATCGTGTAATTCAAAGTCAAGCGCCCGCCGTCGACGTAGACGATTTCACCCGTCATGTAACTCGACGCGCTGCTCACCAAAAACGCCACCACATCGGCGATTTCACTGGGCTCGCCCAAGCGGCGCAGGGGTGTGCGGCTCATGATGCGGTCGCGGGCAGCGTCGCTGGTCAGCACTGCTTTTTGCGCCAATTCGGTGGCGATGGTGCCGGGTGCCACTGCGTTCACGCGGATGCCGTGGTCGGCCAAAGCCAGCGCCATCACGCGTGTGAGTTGGTTCACGCCGCCCTTGCTGGCGTTGTAGCTGGCGATGCTCGGAATGGCCATCACCGCATTCACTGAGCTCATGTTCACGATGCTGCCGCCACCCGTTTCAGTCATGGCGCGTGCGACCGCTTGGCCGACCAAAAACGCGCCTTTCAAGTTGACATTGATGACGGCGTCCCAGTCGGCCTCCGTGATGTCCAAAAAGTCGGCCGCTTTGAAGATGCCCGCGTTGTTGACCAAAGCGTCAACATGGCCGAAGCGTTGCAGCGTGTCGGCCAAAGCGGCATCAACATCGGCTTTGAGCGCAACATCGCAGTGGAAGTAAGCGGCCTGATGGCCTTGCGCCACCAGACTTGTGACCAGCGTCGCGCCGCGCGCATCAATCACATCCCACAAAGCCACCGCCGCGCCGTCACGGCACAAGCGCTGCGCGCATGCAGCGCCTATGCCCTGTGACGCGCCAGTGACGATGGCCACACGGCCTTGCAGTTTGAAATCGACGGCTTGGGATGCGGGGGTTTTCATGGCACTGGAGGAGGGCGGTGATCGGCTGCGGTGATGGTTTCAGTGTAGTGACGCGGTCACGCCAAAAACCCTGGTCGCCCATTCGGTCGCGATCAACGCGAAGATGCGTCACGTCCAGACCAAGGAGATGACATGACATCAATTTTTTCAAGGCAATGCAGCAGCTTGAGCATCATCGCCGCCGCGTGCGTCTTGAGCGCTTGCGCCTCGGTCACGCCCAGCCGCCTGACCGCCGGAACGCCGATGACTGACGTGGTTCGCGGCTTGGGTCCGGCAGCGTTTGAATACGCCTTGCCCGATGCAGCCAAGCGTTTGGAGTACGCCGGGGGCACCTACGGCAAACACACATGGATGTTGGATTTCAACGCGGCTGGCAACTTGACGCGCAGCACTCAGGTGCTGACCGAAGGCCGCTTCAATCAAGTCTTGGCGGGCATGTCGCAAGACGAAGTGCTGCTGCGTTTGGGGCACCCGTCTGAGCAGTCGGTGATTGCTTTTCAAAAGCAAACGGTGTGGTCGTATCGCTTTGAAGGGCCGTTTTGCGTGTGGTTTCAAGTGGGGTTGAACGCCGCAGGTCGGGTGATGGACACCGGCTATTTGCCCGATCCGATGTGCGAGCCGCAGGGCTTTGGAAATTAGGAACTGAGCATGACCATCACGCTCTACGGCATTCCGAATTGCGACACCGTCAAGAAGGCGCGCGCCTTTTTGAAAGATCGCGGCGTGGCCTGCGATTTTGTGGACTTCAAGAAGGCCAGCGTGCCCGCGGGCAAGTTGGCGGTGTGGATGGCTGCGGTGGGTTGGGAGCGTTTGCTGAACCGACAAGGCAGCACCTGGCGGCAGTTGCCTGAGGCTGTGAAAGCGTCGGTGGTGGACGCTGATTCAGCGGCTGCGGTGATGGTGGCCCACCCGAGTTGCATCAAGCGGCCGGTGGTCGAGTGGGGTGCGGGCGTGGTGACCTTGGGGTTCAACGAGCGGCAATTTCTGGGGTTACTCCCTCCTCCTTGACGGAGGAGGGCAGGGGAGGAGGTGAAAACGCCGAACACAAGCGGACTTACTTTTAAGCCCTCATCTCTCCCCAACCCTTCCCCGAGACATGAAAGGGCTCCTTCGTAACCCTTGGGGAGGGGGTAACACCTTTTCCCCGTCATAGAGAGTAATTTGGGGTCATTCAAGCCGCCACCAACTGCCTCAACACAAACCGCGACAGCCCGTCGTGTCGGTAGTAATCCACCTCAATCGGCATGTCCACGCGCAACAGCAAATCAACGGGGCGTTGTTTGCCGTTGGCTGACGTGACCACGAGGCCCATCGACCTGTGCCGCGTGGTTCTGTGCGCAGACCTACTTACACGTGGCTGGCTTCGAAATCTTTCAAATACGCCACCAGCGCTTGCACGCCATCCAGCGGCATGGCGTTGTAGATGGAAGCCCGCATGCCGCCGACGATGCGGTGGCCTTTGAGCTGATACAAGCCGCGCGCTTCAGCGCCTTTCAAGAAAGCTTCGTTGAGCGACGCCTCCTTTAAAAACGTATCTTTGAAAAACGTATCTTTAAAAAAGAAGGGCACGTTCATCAGCGAGCGGTCCTCGACGGCCACCGGGTTGGTGTACAGCTCAGACGCGTCCAGGCAGCCGTACAGCAGCGCCGCCTTGGCTCGGTTGCGCGCTTCCATGGCGGGCAAACCGCCTTGCGCTTTGAGCCACTGAAACACCAAACCCGCGATGTAGATGCCGTAAGTGGGCGGCGTGTTCAGCATCGAGTCATTGGCCGCTTGCAGGCTGTAGTCAAAGGCCGACGGCGTGATGGGCAAGGCGCGGCCCAACAAGTCTTCGCGCACGATGACGATGGTCAAGCCTGCGGGGCCGATATTTTTTTGAGCACCGCCGTAAATCAACCCGTAGCGGCTCACGTCCACCGGTCGCGACAAGATGCTGGACGACATGTCTGCGACCAAGGGCACGCCGGCGGTGTCGGGCGTCCAGTGGTATTCCACGCCACCTATGGTTTCGTTGCAGCAAATGTGAACGTAGGCGGCGTTGGGGTCGAGCCGCCAACTGCTTTGCTTGGGCACGTGGGTGTAGCCATTCATCTCAGAACTTGCGGCCACGTTCACCGCTGCGTATTTGCTGGCTTCTTTGATGGAACGCGAGCTCCACTCGCCGGTGTTGATGAAATCCACATTGCGGCTTGTGCCGTTCAGTGCGCCGTCCTTTGCGCAATGTTTTCCGCCCAGCAAGTTCATCGGCACGATGGCGTTTTCGCCCATGCCGCCACCCTGCAAAAACAAAACTTTGTAGTTGTTCGGTATGGCCATCAGCTCACGCAAATCGGCCTCGGCCTGTGCGTGGATGGACATGAATTCTTTGCCGCGGTGACTCATCTCCATCACCGACATGCCGCTGCCGCGCCAGTCCAACATTTCTTCTGCGGCTTGGCGCAAAACTGGCTCGGGCAAGGCCGCCGGGCCTGCGCTGAAATTGAAAACGCGAGTCATTAAAAGGGGCTCCGCAGAGTGAGTTGCATGCTGAGCGTATGAGCTTAGCCGATGCCATTCTGCAAACGCCTTTGGTTCGCTCCGCAAGCTTCAGCGCAAAGCCGCAGCTCGCGAAAAAAAACGCAGAGAAAAATTTTCCTCTGCGTGTCTTTTGCGTTCTCTCTGCGCCTGTATGCCTCTGCGCCTCTTCGTTTCTCTGAAGAGGTTTTTACAACTGCTGATTACTTCCCAAGCAACACCGAGTCAAACAACAGCTTGGCGCGCTGATGGCAGAACGGTGGCTCGTAGGCACCGTGGTAGTTGCCGTAGTAGGTCGCAAAAGCGGCCGACGTTGGGTCGGTGGGCGCTGCTTTCGGTGTGCCCACGCCGTAGACGGCTTGTATGGTCGCGTCAACATCCACCGACGTCACTGTGGTCACGCCGCGTTTGTCGAAGTCGGCCTTGATGACGGTTTGATGCAGCGCAGGCGGCACGGTGGGGTCACCGGCTCCGCCGCAGAGCAAAGTTTTCGCTTTTGGGGTCCAGCCCAACAAGTCGTTCTTCAGCGCAGCAACGTAAACACCGTTGGTTTTGCTGGTGGCCACATCCGCCACGAAAGCCGCTTGCATGAGTGCGTCACGGGCTTGCGTGGGCGAAGGGCCTGCTGGCAACTTGCCGGAGGTGATCAGCGTGGTGTAGTCAAGCGTCGGGTTGGGCAGCAGGGTTTCGATGTAATCAGAGTACGGCGCTTTGAACACCGACTTCACATCGCTGTAAACCGTGCCGTAAACCTTTTGCCACGACGTGATGAGCAGCGGTATGAAGAACTGGTAGCCCGCGATGACACCGGGGCTGGACAACGAGCCCGACAGGTTGTATGGCCCCGCCAAGTGCGCACCGGCCACGACGTTCATCTCGGCCGCTGCTTCTGCTTCAGCCGCACGGTGTGCGGCCATGGAGGAGTGGCCGCCCTGCGAGTAGCCGGTCAACATGGTTTTTCCAGACAGGTTGTAGCCCAAAAACTTAGACGCTGAACGCGCCGCGCGCACCGAGTCGAGCACTGAGCTGGCTTCAGAGTCGGCGTGCAAATATGGGTGGAAGCTGTAGCCAGACTTGGCATAGCCGATGTAGTCGGTGGCGACCACGCTGTAGCCCTGCGCTGCGTAAATAGCGGTCAGCAAGAAGGTCTCCCCATCTGCCGGGTTGGCCAGGGTGCGGGGCTTTTGCACATCGGTGCCTTTGGCGTAGGCCACCAGGGCGCTCGGTGCGGTGCAGGCGGCGGCTGTGCCGCTAGGAATCAGCAACACGCCTGATGCGTTGGTGGTGTCGTTTTTAACGCCAGGCGTGAGGTAGTTCAGCGACACCACTTTCACGTCGCACACGGCTTTGCCGCTGATGGCTTGCAAGCCGCTGGACGCTGTGCTCGCATCTATTTGCGCTGCGGTGAGTGTGGCCAGAACCACCGGCGTGTCGATGAGTGCGCCGCGATTGGAGCCAGCATCTTCAGACCCACCGCAAGCCGCCAAGAAAGCGGCAGAAGCGATCACGGTGAATTGCAAATGGCGTTGTGTGTTTTTCATGAGGTTCACTCTGTGGTTGCGACAGCGCGGATGGTCGCGGGCTTGGGCTGGCCGGGACATTGGGGATTACTTGGATGCAGCTTTCCGTTTGGCGCTGGGCTTGCGTTATCTTCTTCGCATGAGCGATCACACTTTTTTCTGGCACGACTATGAAACCTTTGGCCGCGTGCCGCGCCGCGACCGTCCGGCCCAGTTTGCGGGCGTGCGCACCGACGCCAACCTGAATGAGATCGGCGACCCGGTGAACGTGTTTTGCCAACCCGCGCCCGACAGCCTGCCCGACCCCGAGGCCTGTTTGCTCACCGGCATCACGCCGCAAATGTGCTTGGAACGCGGCGTTGCAGAACACGCATTTGCTGACGCGATTGAAGCGCAGCTGGCGCTGCCCGGCACGGTCGGCGTGGGCTACAACTCGATACGCTTTGATGACGAAGTCACGCGCTATTTGTTCTGGCGCAACTTGATTGACCCCTACGCCCGCGAGTTGCAAAACCAATGCGGTCGCTGGGATTTGCTGGACGTCGTGCGCGTCACTTGGGCGCTGCGCCCTGAAGGCATGCAGTGGCCGCTGCACGAAGACGGCAAGCCGTCGTTCAAGCTGGAACACCTGACGGCCGCCAACGGCCTGAGCCACGACGCAGCGCACGACGCGCTGTCAGATGTACGCGCCACCGTGGCTTTGGCGCGGCGCATCAAAACGGTGAACCCCAAGCTCTGGGACTTCTGCCTGAAGCTGCGCCGCAAAGACGAAGTGGTGAAAGAAATGGGTGTGGGCAAGCCGTTTTTGCATGTGTCGGGCATGTACAGCACCGAGCACGGTTGCATGGCCTTGGTGTGGCCCGTGGCACCGCACCCCACCAACAAAAACGAGGTCATTGTTTGGGACTTGGACACCGACCCCGCCGAGCTGTTCACCCTGGGCGTGGACGCCATACGCCAGCGCATGTTCAGCAAGCGCGACGAGTTGCCCGAAGGCGTGACGCGGTTGCCGCTCAAGACCATCCACATCAACAAGTCGCCCATCGTGATTGGCAACTTGAAAACCTTGAACGCAGCCACCGCAAGCAAGTGGGGCATCGACGTTGACCAAGGCCTGCGCCACGCCGAAACCTTGGCCGCGAAAGGCCACGAGCTGTCGGGCATGTGGCAGGCGGTGTTCGAGCGTCCCACCATGGCCAAGGCCGACGTGGACGAAGACCTGTACGGCGGCTTCATCGGCAACGACGACCGCCGCAGCCTGCAACGCCTGCGCACCCTCAGCCCTGCACAACTGGCCGACAAACGTCCCGCCTTCGCAGACCCGCGCTTGAACGAATTGCTGTTCCGTTATCGTGCCCGCAACTTCCCCGACACGCTGACAGACCCAGAACAAGCGCTGTGGCGAGAGCATTGCGCCCACCGCTTGCATGACGGCGCTGGCGGCAGCACCACCTTGCAAACTTTCTTTGACCAAATTGACGCGCTGAACGAAGCCGCCGAAGAGCGTGGCGATGAGCGTGGGCAAGAAATTTTGTCGGCGCTGTATGACTACGCAGAGCAAATTGCGCCCGAGCGCGAATGAGTGAGATTTTGCAATTTGGAATCCGAGTGCCGAGACTGAGCGCGCTCAAGACACCCAAAATATTCCATTCGCACTGAGGTATTGAAGTACCGAGCCACTGCCACTAGGCCAGCACATCAGCACACAAACCGCAGCCGTTCGCACTGAGGTATCG
>JANYJJ010000123.1 GCA_025358485.1 Burkholderiales bacterium
GTTCCACCGACGTCCTTATGATCGTCCGGGATGCGACACCTAGCTTCTCAACTTAAGCTCGAAAAGTATGAACCGAATAAAGAAGGTCAAGCTCCAACATTTCACGCTAAAGACTTTCTTGCTATCCCTGAGATTTCGAGAATCATCAACAGTTGGCATAGGGAGCACATGCCAAGGATACTGAGCATGTTTCAAAGTGGAAAGTATGGCTTTCATCCTCCCTGCATAGAACCCGCGTTTATCGAGCAAAACCCCTCGGTTGCAGCGGGAAAATGACGCCTGACACCTTAGAGGGACTTGCCACGCTGTCCAGCGGACTACGAGTCGGGTTTATGAATTGGTTTTCATGACGATCTCCGTTTGGTTTTACGGTTGATAAAAATGCAGGCGATTCGGTTGAATGGCATGAACGAGGAAACAGACTGCGTCTCGAAAGTCGGACTAGCACACAGTCGGAGCTTCTCACGGCGTCATCAATTACAACAGGAGCGGAACTGACAGACCTCATTGGTCTGACACCGGCAACTGAGAGTTGACCTTGTCCCTCAAAAACGTATCTCTTAGCTGATGGTTCAATTCAGCAAATGGAGAAGCGAAAGTGTCGAACAAAAGCGAAGCAAAAAGAAGATGACCGCTCGTAAGACCAAGACAGCCACGTCGACTGGCGAGGAACTGGGCCTCAAACTCTTGCAGTCGGTTCGGGAGATGAAGGCGCGCAAGTTCGCGCGTGTTACCGAAGTCGAAGTCAACGAGGTGGTCCAAGCCCGGCAAAGCACTGGCCTCTCGCAATCAGAGTTCGCCTCTGCGCTCAGCATCTCGAAGCGCACCCTTCAAGAGTGGGAACAAGGTCGGCGGGCTCCGTCTGGCGCAGCGCAAGCGCTCATCCGTATTGCTCGAAAGCACCCTGAGGTCGTGCGCGAAGCACTCGCCTGAGCGCAGTGAGGCCCGTTAACGGGATCTTCCACTCTGTCAATCTGATTTCGTGTTGATGAATCGGCTTTCATATTCATGACCTCCATTTGATTTTGCGGTCGATTGAAGCGCAGGCTTGCCGTTGAAGTGCATGAACGAGGAAGCAGACTGCTCCTCGAAAGACGGCCTTGTTGCACATGCTTTGCAGTGCGTTGTGCGGGCCCAGAGGTCGCGTGTTGAAACTGCCGACGGCTACAGTCTGCGCATGGCACCCACCATCGTCCGCGACGGCCAGTTCCGACTGTTCTTCTTTTCCCGCGAAGAAGCACGGATTCACGTCCACGTCGCACACCCAGAAGGTGAAGCAAAGTTCTGGCTCACGCCATCGGTAGACTTGGCAAAGAATGTGGGCCTGTCGGGCATACAAATACGCCAAGCTCAGGCGGTGGTCGAAGCTCATGTCCAGGAGATTCAAGATGCATGGAACCGCCACTTCGGGGGCTGAGGTCACCAATGTCTCGACGCACTGCTTTTGGCTGTTGCTCGGAGACGAGGAACTGGCCGTGCCATTCGCTGATTTTCCGTGGTTCAAGAAAGCCACGATCGAACAACTCTCGGAAGTTCAGCGGCCTACTGAAGATCACCTGTACTGGCCGCAGCTGGACGTAGACCTTTCAGTTGAATCTATCCGCAAGCCAGAGAGTTTTCCGCTGGTATCCCGGAGCGCTGCCTAGCCCCTGCATCGAAGGGGTGACCAAAATCCTCGCCCCCTTCGTATCGAATCACCCCACGCGACACACCACGTCAACGTATGCACTTGTTGGCTGTGGTGGCTGGACACGGGCCCGCTTTGATGCGCAATTGCTGGCTGACTGCCTGCTGAGCAATCACCTTCAATTGGTGCTGCACACCCGCCAAGTCAAGCTGTCACGGCTGATGCGCCATCTCAAGGGCGGGTACACCCAATCAATTCGAGCCCATTGCGCAGCGGCGTGCGGCCAGGCGTTCAAACCATGACGGTGCCGCTGAAGGCGCAGCGATTCATGAATCACGTTCGCGAGTGAATAGGGTATTTCCCGACACGCGCAAGCGCCGATTCACTTGCGCCCGAGAACTGTGGCTCGTAACAGCAAGGACAGCCCAACAATCAAACCGCCAGCTTCTCCAAGCGCGCGTGCATCACCTTGAACCACAGTGGCGGCACGGCGGCCAGCCAGATGCAACCGGCGTAACCGGTGGGCAGTTGCGGGCCTGGAAGTGGTTCTAACGTCGCGTAGGGCTTCCAGGCGTGCATGTGGTGGTCGGAGTGACGCTGCAAGTTGGCGATGAGGCTGTTGGTGAGCCAGTGGTCGGCGTTCCAGGCGTGATGCATGCCAAAGGGTTCGCGTTTGCCGTTGGCGTCACTGCGCACCAAGCCGTAGTGCTCGATGTAGTTGATGGTCTCCAACAAAAACACGGCGTAGGCCGATTGCACCAGCCAAAACACCACGGCCAGCGGGCCGAAGGCGGCACCCAAAAAGACCAGCCACACCACTTGAGCGGCCGTCACCCACAGCAAGGGGCTCTTGCTCCAGGGACGGCGCAGGGTGCGCAGTTGCTGGCTTTCCAACTTCCAGGCGCTGCGCAAGCCACCGCTCAAAGTGCGTGGCAAAAAGCGCCACAAGGTTTCGCCGCGGCGGGCCGATGCCGGGTCGGCGTGCGTGGCGGCGCGCGGGTGGTGGCCGCGAAAGTGTTCGACCATGAAGTGGCCGTAATTGACGCTGCCCATCAGGCACCAACCCAACACGCGGTCGAGTTTGGATTTGGAGTGCCCCAGTTCGTGCGCAAAGGTGATGCCTTGACCACCGGTGACGCTGCCCACGCCTATGCCCAAAGCCACGACGGCCAACAAACCCAAACCAGTGGAGGCCTGCTGTTGCGCCATCCACACACCAATGCCCAACAAAGCGGCTTGCAGCGGCACGTGCAGGCGCACACACCAGGCAAACCAAGGTGACCATTTGGCCGAAGGCGGTGAGTTGCGACCCGTAGGCAGCAGCTCGACCAAGGCCATGCCAATTTGAATGGCGGTGCCCACGGCATAGCCCCACCAGGGTGAGTTGAACGCGGCAACGCCCACGCTGATTGGGAACAACCAGGCAAGAGCGAAGCGCCACGCGTGAACGGACGCGCCCGATGACGGTGCGGAATTGAGGGTTGAGGACGACAGCATCTCGTGATCATGCCGCGAACGGCCGCGCAGCGTCAACGCTTGGCGGCGCTCAAGTGGCTTTCAGCGGCTCTCGGCAGCAAGCCTCATCGATAATCTGTGCATGAATCCGCTCTTGTCCAGCCTCCACCCTTACCCATTTGAGCGCCTGCGCGCTTTGATGCAAAACCTAACGCCCAACCCGGCGTACCGGCCCATCAGCTTGGGCATGGGTGAACCCAAGCACGCGACGCCGCCTTTGGTGAAACAAGCCTTGATGGACAACCTGGGCGGCTTGGCCAGTTACCCGGCCACCGCTGGCGAGCCCGCGCTGCGCGAAGCCATCACACGCTGGATGCACAGGCGCTACGGTTTGAGCCTGAACGCGGCCACGCAGGTGCTGCCTGTGAACGGCTCGCGCGAAGCCTTGTTTGCGTTGGCGCAAACGGTGATTGATCCAACCCGCCACGGTGCAGTGGTGGTGTGCCCCAATCCGTTTTATCAAATCTACGAAGGTGCGGCGCTGTTGGCGGGTGCGCAAACCGCGTTTGTGAACAGCGACCCGGCGCGCAATTTCGCGTCTGACTGGTTGTCGGTGCCCGAAGCCACCTGGGCCAAAACCCAGTTGCTGTTTGTGTGCTCGCCGGGCAATCCGACCGGCGCGGTGATGCCGCTTTCAGAATGGAAGCTGCTGTTTGATTTGAGCGACCACCACGGCTTTGTGATCGCGTCTGATGAGTGCTACTCAGAGATTTATTTCCGCGACGAGCCGCCGCTGGGATCGCTGCAAGCTGCAGCGCAATTGGGCCGCGCTGATTTCAAAAATTTGGTGGCCTTCACCAGCTTGTCCAAACGGTCTAACGTGCCCGGCATGCGCAGCGGTTTTGTGGCGGGTGATGCGTCGGTGCTGAAGCAATTTTTGCTCTACCGCACTTATCACGGCAGCGCGATGAGCCCCACCGTGCAGCAAGCCAGCATCGCGGCGTGGAACGACGAAGCGCACGTGGTGGACAACCGCGCGCAATACCGCCGCAAGTTCGAGCAAGTCACGCCGCTGTTGGCCGAAGTGATGGACGTTCAATTGCCCGACGCGGGCTTTTATTTGTGGGCCGATGTTTCGCAGGTCACGGCTGAGGGCGATGACATTGCCTTCGCCCGTGGCTTGCTGCATCAATACAATGTGGCGGTGCTGCCGGGCAGCCTGTTGGCGCGAGATGCCCACGGCGTGAACCCCGGCGCAGGCCGCATTCGATTGGCCTTGGTGGCCGACGCGCCCGAATGCCTTGAAGCCGCCAAACGCATCGTCTCCTATTGCGCTGACCTTCAAAAAGGCGCGGCGCAGGTCACCTCTCTTCGTACCGTCACCACAGAAACGCCATGACCACAGAACTGCAAAGCACCATCGAACTCGCTTGGGAAGCGCGCGCCGACCTGACGCCGTTGAACAGCCCAAAAATTCGCGAAGCGGTTGAAGAAGCCATCTCGGGCTTGAACAACGGCAGCATGCGCGTGGCCGAGCGCCAAGGCGTGGGCCACTGGACGGTGAACCAGTGGTTGAAAAAAGCGGTGTTGCTGAGCTTCCGCTTGAACGACAACCAACTCATGCACGCCGGAGACCTCAAGTTTTTCGACAAAGTGAAAACCAAGTTTTCGCACGTTGATGAGGCCACAGTTCGCGCCAGCGGCGTGCGCATCGTGCCGCCAGCCGTAGCGCGTCGCGGCAGCTACTTGGCCAAGAACGTGGTGCTGATGCCGAGCTTTGTGAACATCGGCGCCTATGTTGACGAAGGCACCATGGTGGATGCGTGGGCCACCGTGGGCTCATGCGCGCAGATCGGCAAGAACGTGCACTTGAGCGGCGGCGTGGGAATCGGCGGCGTGCTGGAACCGTTGCAAGCCAACCCCACCATCATCGAAGACAACTGCTTTATTGGCGCGCGCAGCGAAGTGGTGGAAGGCGTGATCGTCGAGGAGAACTCGGTGTTGTCGATGGGCGTGTTCATCGGCCAAAGCACACCCATCTACGACCGCGCCACCGGCGAAGTCACCTACGGCCGCGTGCCCGCAGGCTCAGTGGTCGTGGCCGGCAGCCTGCCCCGAGACGGCGGCAAATACAGCCTGACCTGCGCCGTCATAGTCAAACGCGTCGACGCCCAAACCCGCGCCAAAACCAGCATCAACGACCTGCTCCGCGCCTAAAAACCAGCACAGCCTCCGACCCGAACCGCACATGCAAAAAAATCAGCAAGCGAAGCGAAGCGTTCGATCAAGCCACCGCGAGGCGCTGGGCCGCCCCGAGCCCAGCGGGCTCCCCCGTGGGGGGGCGGGCGCGAAGCGACCTTGGGGGTCAACATCCTGCTCTTGGGGGCCAACATGAGCAACATGGAACGGGTTCTGCGCCTTATGGCTGAGAAAGGCGCGTCTGACGTTTACCTGTCGGCCAACACGCCCATCCTCATCAAAATCAATGGCCAGGTGCTGCACCTCAGCGACCAAGCGCTCACGCCCAGCCAGCCGCGCCAGTTGTTGGCCGAGGTGCTCACACCGCAGCAGTTGGAAGAGTTGGACGACACCGGCGAATTGAACGTCGGCATTGGCTTGACAGGCGTGGGCAGCTTTCGCATCAGCGGCTTCAAACAGCGCGGCTCGGTGGCGGCGGTTTTTCGCTGCATCCCCATCAACATCCCTTCGCTGGACAGCTTGAAGGTGCCTACGCTGCTCAACACCATGGTGTTGGAAAAGCGCGGTTTGATTTTGTTGGTGGGTGCCACAGGTTCGGGCAAAAGCACCACGCTGGCGGCGATGTTGGAGCACCGCAACCAGCAAATGGCCGGGCACATTTTGACGATCGAAGACCCGATCGAATTTTTGTTCAGCCACAAAAAGTCTCTGGTGAATCAGCGTGAGGTGGGGCGCGACACGCAGTCGCTGCAAGTGGGCTTGAAAAACGCGCTGCGCCAAGCCCCCGACTGCATCTTGATCGGCGAAATTCGCGACCGCGAAACCATGACCGCGGCCATCTCGTATGCGCTGTCGGGCCACTTGGTGTTATCTACATTGCACGCCAACAACAGCTACCACGCGCTGGGCCGCATCTTGTCTTTTTACGCGCCCGAAGCGCGTCCTGCGCTGTTGAGCGACTTGTCGTCGGGCCTGCGCTCCATCGTGTCGCAGCGCTTGATACGCGCCAAAGGCGGCGGCCGCGTGCCCGCGGTCGAGGTGATGCTGAACACCAAACTGATGTCAGAGCTGATCGATCAAGGTGACTTCAGCGGCGTGCGCGAAGCCATGGAAAAGTCCATTGCTGAAGGCTCGCAAACCTTTGAGCAAGACTTGGCCCGCATGATCAACGCCGACGTCATCACGCGCGACGAAGGCTTGGCTTACGCCGACTCACCCACCAACTT
The DNA here is from genome assembly GCA_025358485.1 of Burkholderiales bacterium. Classification (GTDB taxonomy): domain Bacteria; phylum Pseudomonadota; class Gammaproteobacteria; order Burkholderiales; family Burkholderiaceae_C; genus JANYJJ01. Next base: position 6,508 of record JANYJJ010000123.1, read on the forward strand.
GATGTGGCGTTTGCAAAACGACATGACGCCGGTGTCGCGCTTGTCGCCCAAGAAAGACGAAGAAGAAGACCAGCCCACGTTCACCGAAATCTTGCTCGACGTGCGGCCCGATTCGCCGTCCACCCTGCGCAGCTCCTTCGGTCAGCTTTGATTCGGCCTAACTTTGAACCCGTTGTTTTGACATGTCCACCGCGCTGCGTCTGACCGAACAACTGATCGCACGAGCCTCCGTCACACCGACCGACGGCGGCTGCCAGGCGCTGATTGCCGACCGCTTGCGCGCTGTGGGTTTCGAGTGCCACAGCCTGATGAGCGGGCCCGACAGCTTTCGTGTCACCAACCTGTGGGCCATCAAACGCGGCAGCGCAGCGCAGCCGAAATTGCTGGCCTTCGCAGGCCACACCGACGTGGTACCCACCGGCCCGCTGAATGCGTGGCACAGCGAGCCTTTTGTGCCCACGCACAAAGACGGCAAGCTGTATGGACGCGGTGCGGCCGACATGAAAACATCGCTGGCGGCCATGGTGGTGGCTATTGAAGAGTTTGTGTTGGCGCATGAAAAGCATGCCCATTCATTGGCGGTGATGTTCACCAGCGACGAAGAAGGCCCGGCACTCGACGGCACCATCAAGTTGTGTGAGTGGCTCACTGCGCAAGGTGAAAAGCTCGACTACTGCATCGTCGGCGAACCCACCTCGGTGAACACGCTGGGCGACATGATCAAAAACGGCCGACGCGGCACGCTGTCGGGCAAGCTCAAAGTCATGGGCGTGCAGGGCCACATCGCCTACCCGCACCTCGCAAAAAACCCGATTCACTTGGCCATGCCCGCGCTGACCGAGCTCACCACCACGCGCTGGGACCAAGGCAACGCGCACTTCCAACCGACCAGTTGGCAGATGTCAAACATCCACGGCGGCACCGGTGCGGGCAATGTGATTCCGGGCGAGGTGGTGATTGATTTCAACTTCCGCTTCAGCACCCAATCGACCGCCGATTCGCTGAAAACACGTTTGCACGCGGTGCTGGAAAAACACCAGTTGGACGCCGAGGTGGTGTGGACTTTGGGCGGCGAACCATTCATCACGGATGTGGGCTCACTCAGCGCTGCGGTCACAAAAGCCATCCATGATGAAACCGGCGTGAAGACCGAGCTGTCGACCACGGGCGGCACCTCAGACGGCCGCTTCATTGCCAAAATTTGCCCGCAGGTGCTGGAGTTTGGGCCGCTCAACGCCAGCATCCACAAGATCGACGAGCACGTGGCCGTGGCCAGCATTGAGCCGCTCAAAAATATTTACCGAAGAACCTTGGAAGCACTGTTGACATGAAGCTGATTGAACTCATCACGGCACAAGCCGCCCGCCTCAAACAGGCGGGCGTTTCATTTGGGCACGGCACGACCAACGCCTTTGACGAAGCCGCCTGGCTGGTGCTGTGGAGCGTGGGGCTGGACATGGGCGCGCTGGAATTTCAAGCCCAGCGCGAACTCAGTGCCGAAGAAGCACGCAAGGCCGAAGCGCTGATCGCACTGCGCATTTCCAGCCGCAAACCTGCTGCTTACCTGACCAAAGAAGCGTGGTTGCAAAACGTGCCCTTCTACGTGGACGAGCGCAGCATCGTGCCGCGCAGCTTCATAGCCGAGCTGCTGGCCGACGGTGAAAACACCGGCGAACTCGACACCTGGCTGAGCGACAAAACCCAACGCGTGCTCGACCTGTGCACCGGCAACGGCAGCTTGGCGGTGATCGCCTGCATGGCCTACCCCGAAGTGACGGTGGACGCCACCGACATTTCTGAGGATGCGCTGGCCGTGGCCCACATCAACGTGGAAAAGCACAGCTTGACTTCGCGCATCACGGTGCTGAAGTCTGACTTGCTGAACGATGTGAAGGGCCCCTACGACCTCATCATCTGCAACCCGCCCTACGTCAATGCGCAAAGCATGGCCAAGCTGCCGACCGAGTATCAATTCGAGCCTGTGATGGCGCTGGCCGGTGGCGACGACGGCATGGACTTGGTGCGACGCATTATCAAAGACGCGGCCTCCAAGCTCAGCGAAATGGGTGTGCTGTTGCTGGAAATCGGCAATGAACGCGCACATTTCGAGCACGCGTTTCGCAAGCTCGAAGTGGTGTGGCTGGACACCAGCGCGGGCGACGATCAGGTGCTGTTGGTCACCCGCGAGTCACTGACCAAGTGGAATGCATCCGCCGCCAAAGCTGCTGCGAATCAAGGAGCAAAAGCATGATCACGCTGCGCGAAGTCACTCTGCGGCGCGGCGTGAAAATTGTTCTGGAAAAAACCAGCGTCACCTTGCAGCCGGGCGAAAAAATTGGCTTGGTCGGTCGCAACGGGGCGGGCAAATCAAGCTTGTTTTCGCTGCTCACGCACCGTTTGCAAACCGACGGCGGCGACGTGGCCATGCCGCCGCGCTGGCGCATCGGCGAAGTGGCCCAGGACATGCCCGAGACCGAAGACTCGGCCACCGATTACGTGCTGCAAGGCGACACGCGTTTGATGGAAGCCAACGCCGCGCTGGCCGCCGCCGAAGCCGCCGACGACGGCCACGCCATGGGCGAAGCGCACCAAGAAATCAGCGAGGCCGGTGGCTTTGAAGCCCGCCCGCGCGCGCAAGCTTTGTTGATGGGCTTAGGTTTTCGCGGTGACGAAGTCGACAACCCAGTGAACAGCTTTTCAGGCGGCTGGCGGATGAGGCTGCAGCTGGCGCGCGCGCTGATGTGCCCTGCCGATTTGATGCTGCTTGACGAGCCCACCAACCACTTGGACCTCGACGCTTTGGTGTGGCTGGAAGCGTGGCTCAAGCGCTTCGAGGGCACGATGATCGTGATCAGTCACGACCGCGAATTTTTGGACGCCATCACCAAAGTCACGGTGCACTTGGACGAGACCAAACTCACCCGCTACACCGGCAACTACACCGCGTTTGAAGAGATGCGCGCCGAGCGAATGATGCAGGCGCAAGCCAGCTTCGAGAAGCAGCGCGAGCGCATGGCGCACCTGCAAAAGTTCATCGACCGCTTCAAGGCCAAGGCCAGCAAAGCCAAGCAGGCGCAAAGCCGCGTGAAGGCTTTGGCGCGCATGGAAAAGTTGGGGCCGGTGTTGACCAGCGCCGACTTTCAGTTTGAGTTTCGCGAGCCCACCAGCTTGCCCAACCCGATGCTGGCGTTCTCGGGCATGGCCTGCGGATACCCAGCTTTGGAAGACGGCACGCCCGCCAAAAAAATCATTGGCGGTATCAACCGTTCAGTCCTGGCCGGGCAGCGCATTGGCATTTTGGGTGCCAACGGTCAGGGCAAGTCCACCCTGGTGAAAACCATCTCTGGCGAGCTAAAGCAACTGGCCGGCGAGATCACCGAAGGCAAAGGTTTGTCCATTGGTTACTTTGCGCAGCAAGAGCTGGATGTGCTGTCGCTGGGCGACGGCCCCTTGATGCACATGGTGCGCTTGGCGCGCGACGTCGGCCCGCCCGGACGCGAGCAAGAACTGCGCGATTTTTTGGGATCGTTTCGCTTTGTGGGCGAGATGGTGAACCAGGCCGTGGGTTCGCTCAGCGGCGGTGAAAAAGCGCGCTTGGTGTTGGCGATGTTGGTATGGCAGCGCCCGAATTTGTTGCTGCTTGACGAGCCCACCAACCACCTCGACTTGACCACGCGCGAAGCCTTGTCGATGGCACTGAATGAGTTTGAGGGCACGGTGCTGTTGGTCAGCCACGACCGCGCTTTGTTGCGCGAAGTGTGCGATGAGTTTTGGTTGGTCACAGGCGGCGGCGTGCAGCCCTTTGACGGCGATTTGGACGACTACCAGAAGTGGCTGCTAGAGCAATCGCGTGATGCGGCCAAGGCGCAAAAGACGGGGGGCAGTTCTAAAGCGGTGGTGGCGTCGAAGGCCGTTGTCGTCGACGCCGTCAAGCCACCGGAAGACCGCAAAGCCGCCAGCCAGGCGCGCATTCAACGCAGTGAGCAAGCCAAGCCTCTGCGCAAGGAATTGAACGCCATTGACGCGCGCATGGGCGTGCTGTTCGGAGAGCGCGATGCTTTGGAAAAACGCTTGAGCGAACCGGCTCGCGCACCTTCAGACATGGCCGACAACGGCAAGCGCTTGAAGCAGGTGTTGCTGGAGATCGAGACGAGTGAGGCGCGCTGGTTGGAGCTGAGCACGCTGCTGGATGAGACGGCGTTGGGGTGAGCCGAAAAGTCAACACAACGAACAAAACCCCATCCCGTTCGGGTTGCGGTATCGAAGCACTGCGATGGCTCGCTTCACTGAAAAAATGCCCGTTCGCCCTGAGGTATCGAAGGGTTCGCGCGGGACTTCGATAGCTCAGCCCGAACGGGATTCTGTTCGCAGTCAACAAACACAAGCGCAGGTGCTCAGCAAACGGCGCGAGGCGTCAACGCCCACCCGACTTAGCCCCCGTCCGGCTGAACACCCCCGCATTCAAGCCCTTCGTTCCCCCGCGCGCCACCGGCTTGCCACCGGGTTGTTTGAGTTTTTGCTGGCTCCATAACTTGTACGCCGGTGAGCTCAACTCACGCTTCATCAGTTGAATGATTTGGCCTTCAGTCAGGCCGTGACTGAACAGCAAACGGTTCAGCGGGTCGGGGTCGGCCCACGCAATTTCAAGCACGCGGGCGATGTCAGCAGGGGACAGACGGGGAACTGGTTTGGCCATGAGGTGACGCTAGCACGGGCGACGCAGCAGTCGCCTGCAAAAACCGCGTTCAAGCGCCTGCGCGCTTCGCCTCTTCATCCTGCAACAAGCGCCACATGACTTTGCCCGAACCCGATTTGGGCAGCGCGTCCACAAACTCCACCAACTTCGGCACTTTGTAGGCTGCCATGTGTTCTTTGGCCCAATCGATGATGTCTTGCTCTGTCGTCTTGCCTTTGGCCTCGGCGCGCAGCACGACCACGGCCTTGACCGTCTCGCCGCGATAGGCGTCGCGCGAGGCGATGATGCAAGCCTCTTGCACAGCGGCGTTGCGAAACAGCAGAGCCTCCACCTCGGCTGGCCAGACCTTGAAACCGCTGGCGTTGATCATGCGTTTCAAGCGGTCGGTGATGAAGAAATAGCCTTCTTCGTCCATGCGCCCCAGGTCACCGGTGCGGAAGAAGCTCTGGCGTTCAAAATCTACAAACGATGCGGCCGTGGCCTCTGGGTGACGCCAATAGCCTTTGAAGACCATGGGCCCGCGCGTGATGATTTCGCCGACTTCTCCGATGGGCATTTCCACCAGCGTGACCGGGTCCACCACGCGTGAATCAACGCCGAATATCGGCATGCCCAAGCACTGCAACTTGGCGCGCTCGGGCGGGTTGGCGTGGCTGGGCGCGGCGGTTTCGGTCAGGCCGTAGCCCTCGGCAAAGGTCAAACCAAACTCTGTCAGCAAACGCTCGGCAACCGCCGCTGGCATGGCCGCGCCGCCGCCGCTGATGTAGCGCAAGCTGGTCAGGTCGAAGCTCTTGTAGTTGGGGCTGGCGAACAGGTCGATCACCATGGTGGGGATGCAGGTCCAGTGCGAAACCTTGTAATGCGAAATCAAACGCCCCGCCAACTCACGATCCCAGCGCGGCAAGATCACCACGGTGCCGCCACCGTACACCGCGCCCAACACGCCGTACAACATGCCAGTGATGTGAAACATGGGCACCACGCCCAAGCTGATGTTCTCGGCTCCCGCGTGGCCCCACTGCCCGGCCACGGTGTTGGCCATGAGCGTGCGGTGGGTGTGCATACAGCCTTTGGGCAAGCCCGTGGTGCCCGAGGTGTAGGGCAGCATGGCCAAGTCGTCGGGCTGCGCGGTGTGCGGGCCGGGCACCAGTTTTTGCGCCAACACATCCGTCCAACGGGTGTAGCTTGTGCCTGGTGATGTGCTTGGTGTCGTGCCTTGTGTCGTGCCTGGTCTTGTGTCTTGCCTTGAGGGCAGAGCGGGGTCGCTGCGCAGCCAGGCTTCAACGGCGGGCGACGGCAGGTCGGCGGCGGCCAACTCACCGCTCGGCATGGCGTCAGTGAAGCGCGTGACCAGCACGCTGTGCAACCGATCAGCTTCAGGCACATCGGCATTCGCGGCGGCCACAAAGGAAGCCAGGTCGGCACTGCAAATCACCACCCGCGCCTGGGGATCGGAAATGTAGTGCTTGAACTCCTCGGCCTTGTTCATCGGGTTCACCGGCACCACCACCGCATTGGCCCGCAAGATGCCGTAGTAGGCCGCCACAAACTGCGGGCAGTTCTGCATGTAAAGCGACACGCGGTCACCGGCCTTGACGCCCACGCTTTGCAGCCATCCGGCCACCGCTTCGGCTTGCGCGTGCAGCTCGCGGTAGGTCAGCGGTTTTCCAAAAAACAGATAAGCCGCTTTGTCGGGAAAGCGCGTGGCCGTGACCGCCAAGTTGAACCACAGCGAAGTTTGCGGAATCTCAACTTCGCGCGGCAAGCGCGCGGGCCAAAACTTGAAGTGAGGGCGCGTGGTGGGCGGTGAAACAAAGGTGGTGGCAGTGGTCATGCGAGGCTCCGGGAACGATGGCTGATGTTGTAGCCCAGCCGGTCGCGAATGAACATGGAATCAACCCGCAATATCAGTCTGTGTCGTCAGCCGGTGACAACCGCCATGCGCGCTGTCACTTCAGCAACAGAGCGCGGGTTGCGCGCCAAGGTGATGGCCTTTTCAGGACAAGCCGAAACGCACAGCCCGCAACCCTGACACGCATCAGCGCGCACAGCAAGCGCCTGGCTGCCGCCGTGCACCCACACCTTCACGCGCGCCTTCAGCGGCAGCGCGCTGCGCTCGGCACGCGTGAGGCGGCGCAGGTCGAAGACATTCACCGGACACACTTGCAAGCACGGACCGGCACCCTCGCAGCGATGCGTGTCGACAACGGGCATGAGCACGCCAGGGGCTTGTTTGCAATCGGCCGCATTGCCGCGCGTCAGAGCAGCTTTGCGATTCATGAAGCGGCTCTTGCCATCTTCGACGACGCAGCAGAAGTATTCACGCGCACCGCGTCGGTCTTGCCGAGAACCTGCTCGTCATAAGCCGCATAGCCGTCTTCAACCGCGCCGATGATGTCAACGATCTCAAAATAGGGCACGCTGTACATCGCTGTGTCGCGAAGCGCGTCCACCATGAAGTTGTATTGCGCGGGCTCGGTGGTCTCCCACATCAACACGTCGGTGCAGCGCGCGTTGAAAGCCTCGGCATCAAAGTAGCGCAAGCTGACCGCTGGAAATTTTCCGACCACCGGCTTGAACACTTTGTCTGCGAAGCCCATGCGCGCTTCACGCGACAGCGACAACCATTGCGGCGTGGTGCGCACCAGCATGAAGTAGGTGAATTTTGTGGACATTGGATCTCCTGGGGATAAGAGGTGTGGAAGCCCTGGACATCAGATGCTTGACCGACGTCTGAAATTTTGCGAGTATTTACTCGTTTTCCAAACTCGCATTCTTCAATCGCATGAGCACCCTCAAGGCATCAGCCCTCAAGCCCCGTAAACCGGCCCGCCAGCAACGCTCGCAAGCCACGATTGACACCATCCTGGAAGCAGCTGCTCGCATCCTGACCAAAGATTCGCTCGACGGTTTCAACACCAACCGCGTGGCTGCGGTGGCGGGCATCAGCATCGGTTCGCTCTACCAATACTTTCCCAACAAAGAAGCGCTGACTGCCGCCCTGCTGCTGCGCAGCCACGAGGCGCAGGCCGAGCAATTGAAAGCGCTGGCGCTGGCCATGCGCGGCCAACCTCTGCCCACCGCCGTGCGCGCGCTCGTCAAGCTCGCCATGCGCGGCCAGTGGGAGCAACCTAGATTGGCAGCTGCACTCGACCACGAAGAGCGCCGCCTGCCGGTTGAAAAATTGCTGCGCGCATCGCACCAAGCCATCGACGAGTCGCTGCTCGATTTGCTGCATGAACACCGGCACAGCATTGCACCAGGCGACCTCACCGTGATCGCGCGCGACGTGATCGACATTGCCAAGGCCTTGATGGAAAAAGATGCTGACGGCAGGCGTGATCCGCCCGTTGATTTGGAGGACAGGATCTACCGCGCGGTGATGGGCTATTTGGTGATGCCAAGCGCTGTGTAGATTGCTGTGTCGATTGTTTTGTCGATTGCTGTGCGCGCCTTCACCCTGACCACCCAAGGCGACAATAGGGCCTTCGCACCGCGATTTGCCGTGCCCGTTTTCAGCCACTTTTACGTTCATCACCATGGCCACCATCCTTCAACACCTGCCCGCCGGGCAAAAAGTTGGCATCGCTTTTTCAGGCGGACTCGACACCAGCGCCGCACTGCACTGGATGCGCAACAAGGGCGCAATTCCTTATGCCTACACCGCCAATTTGGGCCAGCCTGACGAGCCTGACTACGACGAAATTCCGCGCAAGGCCATGCAATACGGTGCCGAGTTGGCGCGCTTGGTCGACTGCCGCACGCAATTGGTAAACGAAGGCATCGCGGCGCTGCAAAGCGGCGCGTTTCACATCTCCACCGCCGGCGTGACTTACTTCAACACCACACCACTGGGCCGCGCCGTCACAGGCACGATGTTGGTGGCAGCGATGAAAGAAGACGACGTCAACATTTGGGGCGACGGCAGTACCTACAAAGGCAACGACATTGAGCGCTTTTACCGTTACGGCCTGCTCGCCAACCCGACGCTGAAAATCTACAAGCCCTGGTTAGACCAAGCCTTCATCGACGAGCTGGGCGGCCGAGCCGAAATGTCGGCCTTCATGAGCAAAGCCGGATTCAGCTACAAGATGTCGGCCGAGAAGGCCTACTCCACCGACTCGAACATGCTGGGTGCCACGCACGAAGCGAAGGACCTGGAGCACTTGAGCAGCGGCATGCAAATCGTGCAACCCATCATGGGCGTGGCGTTTTGGCGTGACGACGTGGAAGTGAAGCGCGAAACCGTGACCGTGCGCTTTGAAGAAGGCCAACCGGTGGCGCTGAACGGCACCGCGTTTGCCAGCACGGTGGACTTGCTGATGGAGGCCAACCGCATCGGCGGGCGACACGGTTTGGGCATGAGCGACCAGATAGAAAACCGCATCATCGAAGCGAAGAGCCGCGGCATTTACGAAGCGCCAGGTTTGGCGTTGCTGTTTATCGCCTACGAGCGTTTGGTCACCGGCATCCACAACGAGGACACGATAGAGCAGTACCGCGACAACGGGCGCAAGCTCGGCCGGTTGCTGTACCAAGGGAGATGGTTTGACCCGCAAGCCATCATGCTGCGCGAGGCCGCACAGCGCTGGGTGGCGCGCGCCATTACCGGCGAAGTGACGGTAGAGCTGCGTCGCGGAAACGACTACTCCATCCTCAACACGGCGTCTGAAAATTTGACCTATCAGCCTGAGCGCTTGACCATGGAAAAAGGCGAATCGAGCTTCTCACCGGCCGACCGCATTGGCCAATTGACGATGCGCAATTTGGACATCATCGACACACGTGACAAGCTGGCGATTTACGCGAAAGCGGGCTTGCTGTCGCTGGGAAATACTGCAGCACTGCCTACCATCGGCTCAACCACTCACACCCAAAGCAAGCCATGAGCACCACGCAATTTGACAGCGTCAGCGTCACCACCAAAGCCAATGTTTACTTCGACGGCAAATGCGTTTCGCACAGCATTGTGTTGGCGGACGGCAGCAAAAAAAGCTTGGGCGTGATTTTGCCGTCGAGCTTGAAATTCAACACCGGCGCGCCCGAGGTCATGGAGCTGGTGGAAGGTGCATGCCGCGTGAAATTGGCGGGCAGCGACACTTGGGTGGCCTGTGCGGGCGGTCAGAGTTTTTCAGTCGGCGCGAACACATCGTTCGAGATTGAAGTGACGCAAGCGGTGCATTACGTTTGTCACTTTGGATGATGCGCTTGGGGAAGCGTTGATGCTGCACCTCAGCGAGGTTTGCAAACTTCGCCGGACCGCCCCCAGCTGTTCGGGCTGAGGTATCGAAGCCTTGTGTCAAGCGTGGCTTCCTTCGCTACCTCACGACAGTCGGAAACACCACATCAGCGCGAACGGGTGTGGGTTTAGGTGTGGGTTTGGGTTTGGGTTTGGG
>JANYJJ010000208.1 GCA_025358485.1 Burkholderiales bacterium
GCTCTCCCAGCTGAGCTATACCCCCGATTTTTTTGGCTGCTTTTATGGAGCAACCTCGCAAATCCGCTGTTCAAGCTAGCCCGCGAGTATAGCTGTGAAATTACCCGGCTTGCAAACGCTCGACCGCGACTTCTTGTGGGAAGAGCTCGAGCACCGCATCGACCGACGGCGTTTGCGCACGCCCGCACAACAACACACGCACGGCCGGGGCCAATTGCGGCATCTTCAAGCTGTGCTCGGCCAGGCATTCTTTGATAGCCGCGCCGATGGCAACCTTGTTCCACGGTGTGGTGGACAGCTTGGCGGCCAAGCCTTTGACGGCCGGCCGTATGGCGTCGGTCACGTGTGTAGCCATGTCTTCTGCGCTGGCTTGAACGGGGCCGAAGTACATGCTCAACCAGAGCGCCAAATCGACCGTCGTGGTGCAACGGTCTTTGAACAGTGCGCACAGTGGCTGCACGTTGGCGTTTGTGGCTGCTGCATGTCCAAGCTTGTGCAACTGAGTCGTCACCAAGTTGGCAAGCGCCGCCTCGTCCAAGGTTTTCAAATAGTGTGTATTGACCCAGTCGAGCTTGGCTGGATCCCACTGCGCCGGGCTTTTCGACAAGTGCGTGCCATCAAACCAACTCACCAACTGCTGGCGCGAAAACAGCTCTTCGTCGCCGTGGCTCCAGCCCAAACGCGCCAAATAATTCAGCATGGCTTCGGGCAAATAACCAGCGTCTTCGTAGGCCGTGACGCTGACCGCACCGCGCCGCTTTGACAGCTTCTGTCCGTCATCGCCCAGGATGACTGGTATGTGGCCAAACAGCGGCAGCGGCGCGCCCAAGGCGTTGAAGATGTTGATTTGCCAAGGCGTGTTGTTGACGTGCTCGTCGCCCCGAAAAACGTGGCTGATGTTCATGTCCCAGTCGTCAACCACGACGCAAAAGTTGTACGTGGGGATCCCGTCGGCGCGCACGATGATGAGGTCGTCGATTTCGCGGTTGGCAATGCTGATGGGGCCTTTGACCAAGTCGTCCCAGGTGACGATGCCGCCCTGTGGGTTGGCGAAGCGCACAACGAAGGGAACGCTTGGCGGAACGGCTGGCAAAACCTTGCCGGGCTCGGGCCGCCAACGGCCGTTGTAGTGGGTTTTTTCACCGCGTGCGCGCTGCGCTTCGCGCTCGGCGTCCAGCTCTTGCGGTGTGCTGTAGCAGCGGTAGGCGTTGCCGCTGGCAATCATTTGATTGACCACCGTTTGGTAGCGATCCAGACGCTGCATTTGGTAGATGGGGCCCTCGTCGAAGTTCAAGCCCAGCCAGCGCATGGACGCCAAAATTTGGTCGACAGAATCTTGTGTGGAGCGGGCCACATCGGTGTCTTCGATGCGCAGCACAAACTCGCCGCCAAAGTGGCGCGCGTAAGCCCAGGAATACAGCGCGGTGCGGGCCGTGCCCAGGTGCAAAAAACCGGTGGGTGATGGCGCGATGCGGGTGCGGATTTTTCGAGTCATGTTCTTGTCCAGTGCGCTGGTTTCAACGCCGGTTTCAACGCTGGTTTCAACTTAGCAAACCGCGCTGGAGGTCGTCGGTGATGTCGTCGACGTGCTCCAACCCGACGGCCAGCCTCACCAAGCCTTGGCCGATGCCCACTTGCTGACGCTGCACTTCAGTCAGGCGGCCATGCGACGTGGTGGCTGGGTGGGTGATGATGCTTTTGGTGTCGCCCAAATTGGTGGCGATGCTGAGCACGCGGGTGCTGTCGATGACGCGGAACGCGGCCTCACGGGCCTGGTCGGGCGTGTCGCCGCGCACATCGAAAGACAGCACAGCACCGCCCTGCCCTGACTGCTGGCGCATCGCCAAATCGTGCTGCGGGTGTGAAGCCAGCGCCGGGTAATGGACGCGTGCCACAGCAGGGTGACGCTCTAGCCAACGCGCCACCGTCAGCGTCGATTCGCTTTGCGCTTTCATGCGGATGTTCAGCGTCTCCAGACCCTTCAGCACGACCCAGGCATTGAAGGGTGCCAACGTCATGCCTGCGGTGCGCAAAGCCGGGCCGAACACATCGACGATCAAGCTGCGTGAGCCGCACAAAGCACCGGCCATGACGCGGCCTTGACCGTCCAAGAACTTGGTGCCAGCGTGCATCACCAGGTCGGCACCGAGCGCGAGCGGCCGCTGCAAGGCGGGCGAGCAGTAGGTGTTGTCGACCGTGAGCAGCGCGCCTGCGCCATGGGCCAAATCGGCCAGCGCGGCGATGTCGCACACATCGGTGAGCGGGTTCGTTGGTGTTTCGGCGAACAGCAACTTGGTGGCGGGCCGCAAAGCGGCGCGCCACTCGGCCAAGTCAGTTTGCGAAACAAAGGTCGTTTCAACGCCAAACTTAGCGAACTCTTTGCCGAACAAGCTGAGCGTGGAACCAAACACTGAGCGCGAGCAAATCACATGGTCGCCACTTTTTAACAGGCCCATGATCAGCAACAAGATGGCGCTCATGCCGGTGGACGTGGCCACTGCCGCTTCGCCGCCTTCCATGGCGGCCAAGCGCATCTCGAAGCTGCGCACCGTGGGGTTGCTGGTGCGCGAGTAGGTGAAGTCTTGCATCTCTGAGAACCGCCGCGCCGAGGTGGCCGCGTCGGGTTGAACATAGGTGCTGGTGAGAAACAAGCCTTCCGAGTTTTCGCCGTGTTGGCTGGGTGCCATGGCCGTGCGCACCGCCAGCGTCTCGGGGCGCAAGCCGCTGGGCAGTTCTGCGCGGGCCAATCTTGCAGCTTCTTCGTCACCAGCGCTCATGGCGTCTCCTGGCCCTGCAAAGCCAAACGCGAGCGGTCGGGAGAGTCTTCTTCTTCGGCTTGACTCGACTGCGTTTTGCGCTGCGTGGCGATGGCGTCAAAGTCGGCGGCGCTCACGTCGCCCGTGATGTAGTGACCATCGAAGCAGGAGGCCTCGAAGCTTTTGATCAACGGGTTCAGGGCACCGACCACGCGCTTCATGGCGGCCACGTCTTGGTAGATCAACGCATCGGCACCGATGAACTTGCGTATCTCTTCAATGCTGCGGTTGTGGGCAATCAGCTCGGCGTTGGTGGGCATGTCAATGCCGTACACATTTGGAAAGCGCACAGGTGGTGCGGCCGACGCCATGTAGACCTTGCGCGCACCGGCGTCGCGTGCCATTTGCACGATCTCTTTTGACGTGGTGCCGCGCACGATGGAATCATCGACCAACAGCACGTTGCGGCCTTTGAATTCCACGCCGATGGCATTGAGCTTTTGTCGCACTGATTTTTTGCGAACGCCCTGCCCCGGCATGATGAAAGTGCGGCCCACATAGCGGTTTTTCACAAAGCCTTCGCGGTAGGGTTTGCCGATTTTTTGCGCCAACTGCATCGCCGACGGGCGGCTCGATTCAGGTATGGGGATGACCACATCGATCTCGTTCGGCGGCATGGTGGAAATCAAGCGCTGCGCCAAGGTTTCGCCCATGTTCAAGCGAGCTTGATAGACCGACACGCCGTCCATCACCGAGTCGGGTCGGGCCAAATAAACGAACTCGAACATGCAGGGGTTGAGGCTAGGGTTGTCAGCACATTGTTGGGCATGAAGCACGCCTTGCATGTCCACAAAAATGGCTTCACCGGGTGCCACATCGCGAGACACTTTGTGGCCCGTGCCTTCGATGGCGACCGACTCGCTGGCCACCATCACCGCGTCACCGTCTTCAGCAGACCCGACGCCAAAACACAGTGGGCGGATGCCGTAGGGATCGCGAAAAGCAAGCAAGCCGTAGCCCGCAATCAAGGCCACCACGGCGTAGGAACCCTTCAAGCGTTTGTGTACCGCGCGCACCGCGTTGAAAACTTCTTCGGGAGAAAGAGGATCGGGCGAAAGAGAAAGGTCCCGAGCGGCCATGTCCAACTCGTGCGCCAGGATGTTGAGCAGCACTTCGGTGTCGCTGTCGGTGTTGATATGGCGGCGGTCTACGTCGAACAGTTCTTTGCGCAGCGCGGGTGTGTTGGTAAGGTTGCCGTTGTGAACCAGCACGATGCCGAATGGCGCGTTCACGTAAAAGGGCTGGGCCTCTTCTTCGCTGTAGGCGTTGCCAGCCGTGGGGTAGCGCACTTGACCCAAGCCCACTTTGCCGGGCAGACCGCGCATATTGCGGGTTCGAAACACGTCTCGCACCATGCCGCGCGCTTTGTGCATGAAGCACTTGGTGCCTTCCATCGTGACGATGCCCGTGGCGTCTTGACCACGGTGTTGCAGCAGCAACAGTGCGTCGTAGATCAACTGGTTGACGGGGGCTTTGGAGATGACTCCGACGATGCCGCACATGAATTCATCCTTGGTTCAAAACGCGATTCAACAGCTCAAAAAAAACAACTCAGACGCGTCAAGCGGGCTTGCCCACTTTGGAAAAGCGTTCAAAAAAATCAGTGGGCAGCACGCCCTTCAATCCAACCAACAAGTCTTGCGTCCACTGCGCCACGTGCGATTGCTGCCAGGCCGTGGCCTTGGCCAGGGGCGTCAAACCTATCACCGTGGTAACCGCCAACATCAACACCATGGCGCGCACCAGACCGAACACGCCGCCCATCATGCGGTCGGCCGCGCTGATGCCGGGCACTGCGCGCACCACCATGCGCACCAGCTTTGCCGCGATGCCCCACAGCACCAAAAAGGCAATGAAGCTCACGCCGAAAGTGGCCGCATGGTTCAAGGCCGATCCGGGCGTGCCTATCGGAATGTTGAAGGGCACATAAGCCGACCACTGCGGCGTGAACCACTGCGCGGCAAAGTAGGCCGCAATCCAACCGGCTGCCGACAACACTTCAAACACCAAGCCGCGCCACAGGCCGATCAACACCGACAAGCCAACCAAGACCAGCAAGGCCCAGTCAACCCATCCCCATGCGGCCAGCGACGCGGTGGCGTTCACAACGTCAACAAAACGGCGGGAAAGCCACCGGCCGTCAGTTTGGTCTTGGCTTGCTCGGCTTCTTCTTTGCTGACAAACGGGCCCACCCGAACGCGTATGCGTTTGCCGGCCGGCGTTTCAGCAACTTGCACATAAGTTTTCAAGCCCAACTTTTCAACCTTCAAACGTGTGGTGCGAGCCGCGTCGTTTTCGGCAAAGGCCCCCACTTGAACCACAAAGCGACCAGCTTCTTTGGGGCCTTCGGGTTTCGCGGATGACGAGCTTTCCGAGCCTTCCAGCAAAGCTTTGGCGCGATCACTTTCCGCTGGAGCGACGGGCTTTGCAGTCGTCTTCACGGGCGCGGAAGCGGCCTTCTCTGCGACCTTCTCTGCGGTCTTGTCTGCCGTCGTCATTCCAGGCGCAGGCGTGAGCACAGGCAGCGTTGACACCGCAGCCGGTGCACGCCCCGGTGCGAGGACTTCTTCGACGGCTTGCGCTGCTGCGGCCTTGGCGGGTGCTGACGGCGCAGGCGCTGGTACGGCAGCCGATGCCGCAGGTACAACCACTTTGGGTGACGGCATCGCCAACGGCGACAAGCTTTCCTTGCGAGGGATCTCAATAGGAATGTCAACCGGTATCGGGCGCGGCTGGGTTTCAAACACCAACGGAAAACCGATCACCCCGATCACCACCAACACCACCGCACCGATCAAGCGGCGCCGTGAACGGATGCGCGCTTCTTGGACGGTGTCTGCATCGGCTGCGGGGGCAGAAGAAGCCGATGCATCAGAAGCCGCGCGTGTGAATGTTGCAATTGCGTTCGAGAACCAACCCATGTCTGCGTGTTCCGTTTCAGCGTGGCATCAAGCTTGAAACGCCGCCGTCTCATTGGTCGAAAAACCAAGGCTGCGCTGCGCGTTCAAGTGGTTTTCAGGGGTGCTGTTTGGCACTCAGTTCGGTGCGTGTTTTGCGGTCAATTTGGGCGTGCCGTTTTTCAAAACACCACCGACCGCGTAGAAAGACCCGAAGACAACGAGTCTATCAGCGGGGTCTGCCGCCGCGACCGCTGCACTCAGGGCTTGCGCGGGGTCGGCGTGGCACAACACCGTCACCGGGCCGGGGCCTTTCAACCCGAGGCTCGCATGCAACTCGCGCAGCTCGGCAGCGGTGGCGGCCCGGGCCGTGGGCAAATCACAAAAGTGCCAGGTGTCTGCGATGGGTGCCATGCGCTGAAACATTTCGGCAATCGCTTTGTCGCGCATCGCCCCAAACACCACATGTGTGCGCGGATGAAAACCCATGTTGTCGAGGTTTTGCGCCAACGCCGCCACGGCGTGCGGGTTGTGCGCCACGTCCAACACCAAGGTCGGCTGACCCGGCACGATTTGAAAACGCCCCGGCAGCTCGACCATGCCCAGGCCGCTGCGCACGGCCTGCGCCGTGATGGGCAGCTGTTCGCGCAGCGCTTCAAACACCGCCAGCACGCCCGACGCGTTGATCAGCTGATTGGCACCGCGCAAAGCCGGATAGGCCAAGCCGTTGTAGCGCTTGGCGCGACCGGCCCAGCTCCATTGCTGCGGGTCGCCGGTGTAGTTGAAATCTCGACCAAAACACCACGGCTGCGCGCCGATTTGCGCGGCGTGGTCAAGCACTGTTTGCGGCGGCACCGGATCACTGATGACCACCGGTTTGCCGGGCCGCATGATGCCGGCTTTCTCAAAACCGATGAGCTCGCGTGTGCCGCCCAAATACTCGACGTGGTCGATGTCGATGCTGGTGATCACGGCGCAGTCGCCGTCAAAAATATTCACCGCGTCCAAGCGCCCGCCCAAGCCCACTTCCAAGATCACCATGTCGAGTTCAGCCAAAGACAACAGCCGCGCAATCGCCAGCAAGGTGAACTCAAAATAGGTCAGGCTGGTGCTGGGGTTGACATCACAGCGTGCGGCTTCCACGGCGGCGAAGTGGGGCAACAAATCAGCACCGTTCACCATCGCGCCATTCACGCGGCAGCGCTCTTCAAAGTGCACCAAGTGCGGCTTGGAATACAGCCCTACGCGATAGCCCGCTTGCAGCGCAATCGATTCCAACATTGCGCAAGTCGAACCCTTGCCGTTGGTGCCCGCCACGATGACCACGGGCACTCTGAAGTGCAATGCCATGCGGTCTTTGACCTCACGCACGCGCCCTAAACCCATCTCAATCTCAGAAGGGTGCATTTGCTCGCAACGTGCGAGCCAGGCCTCTAGCGTGGTGGGCAAAGACATCAAGGTTCCAAAGTAAAAAGGGAGCTCGCGCTCCCTTCAGTCAAGGCAAGTGTTGATCAATCGTCGCTGGTTGGCACGTAGGCCGCGATGCCTGCTGCGATTTCGCGTTTGGCTTCTTCGGGTCCTTCCCATCCTTTGACCTTGACCCACTTGTTGGGCTCCAAATCTTTGTAGTGCTCAAAGAAGTGCTGAATGGTTTTCAGGCGCAGGGCGTTCATGTCTTCGGGCTTCTGCCAGTGGGTGTAGATGGACAGGATTTTGTCGATGGGCACGGCCAACAATTTGCTGTCACCACCGGCCTCGTCTTCCATCTTCAACACACCGATGGCGCGGCAGGTCACCACCACACCGGGGGTCAACGGGAACGGCGTGATGACCAACACATCGACCGGGTCGCCGTCGTCAGACAGCGTCTGCGGGATGTAACCGTAGTTGCACGGGTAGTGCATGGCAGTGGTCATGAAGCGGTCGACAAACAAAGCGCCAGTGGCCTTGTCAACTTCGTATTTGATGGGGTCGGCGTTCATCGGGATTTCGATGATGACGTTGAACTGTTCAGGGGCGTTTTTGCCCGGGGTGACTTTTTGCAGACTCATGAAATCCTCGTGTTGGCCCTGGCGCCACCGCGAGGGATAACCCGAATTTTAGCGGTGCTCACGAAGGGTGGGCTCAGCCGCCGCGGGCACATGTCAACCGATGGAAAACACCATGCTGCATTCGTTGCCTCTGAGCGACCCTTCACTTAGCATGCGGCACCGAACCAGTCGCAAGAACGAACATCAACTTGAGAGCATCACGGATGCTCTTTGAGGCGGTGCTTGCGGTCAGCCTTTTCACACAAAAACAATTGAGGAGCCACCGTTGATCTCAACCCAAGTTGCGCTGTACTTTGCTCTCGCCTGCGGTCTTGCCGCAGTCATCTACGGATTCGTTCAACGAAGTTGGATCCTCAGCCAAGACGCGGGTAACGCGCGCATGCAGGAAATCGCGACGGCGATTCAACAAGGTGCCGCTGCCTACTTGGCAAGACAGTACAAAACCATCGCCATCGTGGGCGTCGTGCTGGCCATTTTGATTGGCGTGTTCCTTGACTTGACCAGCGCGGTGGGCTTTGTGCTCGGCGCGTTTTTGTCAGGTGCCTGCGGCTTCATCGGCATGAACGTGTCAGTCAAAGCCAACGTGCGCACCGCGCAAGCTGCCACCAAAGGCATCGGCCCGGCGTTGGACGTGGCCTTCAAAGGCGGTGCCATCACGGGCATGTTGGTGGTGGGCTTGGGCTTGCTCGGTGTGAGCTTGTTTTTGATGTACCTGACTGGCACCGCCAAAACTGGCACCGGCCTGAGCGCCAGCCTGAAGCCCTTGCTGGGCTTTGCGTTTGGCGCGTCGCTCATCTCCATCTTTGCGCGCTTGGGCGGCGGCATTTTCACCAAAGGCGCTGACGTCGGTGCCGACTTGGTGGGCAAAGTAGAAGCCGGAATTCCCGAGGACGACCCGCGCAATCCCGCCGTGATTGCCGACAACGTGGGCGACAACGTGGGCGACTGCGCAGGCATGGCCGCCGACTTGTTTGAGACCTACGCCGTCACGCTGATTGCCACCATGGCGTTGGGCGCGATTGTGGTCACCGCAGCGCCGATGGCCGCGGTGATTTATCCGCTGGTGTTGGGCGGCTTTTCCATCATCGCGTCCATCATTGGTTGCAGTGCGGTGAAGGCTTCTCCGGGCATGAAAAACGTGATGCCTGCGCTGTACAAAGGTTTGGCGGTGGCGGGTGTCATCTCGCTCATCGGCTTCTTCTTCATCACCAAATTCGCCATGCCCGACGACGCCTTGGGCGCGGGCACGCAAATGCGCTTGTTCGGCGCGTGCGTGGTGGGCTTGGTGCTGACGGCCGCCATGGTGTGGATCACCGAGTACTACACCGGCACGCAATACGCACCGGTTCAGCACATTGCACAGGCTTCCACCACCGGCCACGGCACCAACATCATTGCCGGTTTGGGCGTGTCGATGCGCTCCACCGCCTGGCCGGTTTTGTTTGTGTGCGCCGCGATTTTGTCGGCCTACCAACTGGCCGGTTTGTACGGCATTGCCGTGGCTGCCACGTCCATGCTCAGCATGGCTGGAATCGTGGTGGCACTCGACGCTTACGGCCCCATCACCGACAACGCGGGCGGCATTGCCGAAATGGCCGAATTGCCCAAGAGCGTGCGCGACGTGACCGACCCGCTGGACGCAGTAGGCAACACCACCAAAGCCGTCACCAAGGGCTATGCGATTGGCTCGGCGGGCTTGGCGGCGTTGGTGCTGTTTGCCGACTACACCCATTCGCTGGAAGGTCGAGGCATGTCGGTGGCGTTTGACTTGAGCGACCCGAAAGTCATCGTCGGTCTGATCATTGGCGGCCTGATCCCTTACCTGTTTGGTGCGATGGCGATGGAAGCCGTGGGCCGCGCCGCCGGTGCAGTGGTGGTGGAAGTGCGGCGTCAGTTTCAAGACGGCGCGATCATGGCTGGCAAACGCAAGCCCGACTACAGCGCGGCAGTGGACATGCTCACTTCAGCGGCCATCAAAGAGATGATCGTGCCGAGCTTGTTGCCAGTGGTTGTGCCCATCGTGGTGGGCCTGACATTGGGAGCAGCAGCCTTGGGCGGCCTGTTGATGGGCACCATCGTCACTGGATTGTTCGTGGCCATTTCCATGTGCACCGGCGGCGGTGCGTGGGACAACGCCAAGAAGTACATCGAAGACGGCCACCACGGCGGCAAAGGTTCAGACGCGCACAAAGCCGCGGTGACTGGCGACACCGTGGGCGACCCCTACAAAGACACGGCAGGCCCCGCGGTGAACCCGCTCATCAAGATCATCAACATCGTGGCTTTGTTGATCGTGCCGCTGTTGCCAGTACCTGCGGGTACGGCGGTATCAACCGACAAGACAGCCGCTCCAGCGTCACTACAAGCAGCGGTTGACGCGTCGATGATCAAGGTCGAAGGCGGCGTGGTGAAGTTTTACTTTGCCACCGCCAAGGCCGATGTCGCAGCAGGCAGTGCTGACGCGCTGAAAGATGTGGCGGCAGCTGTGGCCGCAGGCAAACGCGCGGTGGTCAGCGGTTTTCATGATGAAACCGGCAACGCGGCCAGCAATGCCGAGTTGGCAAAACAGCGCGCGATGAATGTGCGTGACGCACTCAAAGCGGCTGGTGTGGCCGAAGACAAAATTGAGCTGAAGAAGCCCGAAGTTTTGGTGGGTGCCAGCAACCCCGCCGAGGCGCGTCGCGTTGATGTGAGCTTGCAGTAAACCTGCGGGCTTCGTAGTCTGCGGACTTCGTAGCTTTTAGAAGGCGGCCCTGACTCAGTCAGCGCCGCTTTTTTTTCTTTGTGTTCGCTGCGTTATTGCGCTGCAGCCACGCGCACAGGCACAGGCAACACGATGCCCTCAGCCGCAATCACGCGCTGCAAGGCCTGCTCGAAGCTGGTGCGCGCCGCAGCGGCCACAGCCGTCAAGTGCGCGTGCAAATCTGCATCGGCCGGGGTGCGCGACATGCAGTCTTGGCTGTAGCGCTCGAAACTCGCCAACTGCATGACGATTTCTGCAACGTGGTGCGGGCATTCGCATGCCACGTTGGTGGAAATGTCCATCAAAAAAGCCAAAGTCGCGTCGTCAAATTGACGCGCGCGAACAGCTTGTGAATTCACCCGGAAAGCGCGCTCGGAATGATCAGACACCGAGCCAGGACGGCGCTGCCGCACCAACGCGGTGATCAGCGAGCCGAGCTCGCGCGCGCTCAAAGGATCCCGCCGCACGCTGGCTCCCGCTGAGCGCAAGGTGTCGGCCAAAGACTCGCGACCAAATCCGTACAACACCACCAAACTGGGCGCGTGCAGCAGCGCGGCCAGGGCCAACATTCGGTCAACTTCTGCCGCTTGCAGTGAAGCGGTGTGGATCAACAGAACGTCGGGCGGCGTCGCCGTGTGGCGGGCTGTGTTTGCCTTCGATGCGGCCATGCACGCCGCTTCCGCCGCATCCAAATCGTCGTGGACTGCCGTCAGTTTGCAGCCGTGCACCGACTCCAATTTTTGTGCCGCTCCTCGGCCCACGACCCAAACGCTCATTTCGGCGCTGGGCGGGGCCGGCGAGATCAAACCCGCCGGGGCTGGGGGCGAGGTGGTGGACGGCTCTTGCGCCATCAATGCCTCCAATGCTTGCGCGCTCAGTCCAGCCACGCTGCCAATGGCGTGACCGCAGTCGGTCAGCCGCTTCAGCATGCGCAAGCGCTGCACATCCAGCGCGCTGTAAAGCCGTTGCCCAGTGGCAGTTTTGGGGGCCGCCACCACGCCGTAGCGTCGCTCCCAAACACGCAAGGTCGTCACGGGCAGCCCGGCCAGTCGCGCGGCAGTGCCGCTGCGCATGCGTGCGGTGTCAGACAGATCGTCGAGAAGAAGTGAAGTCATATGCGTACCTGAATGCAGTCCAGCCTGGACTGTAGTCGATTGACTTCAAAATGAAACGGTTATTGTTCGTTTATGCCTCTATTTTTCCAGGACATTCCTGTTCATTGTCAGTTCAAACATTACTATCCGGTTTCGAAACCAATTCACTCTCAGTTCAATGACCCCCTCAACCACCGGTTCGACGATGACTGCCGCTCCCGCCAGAGACCTGACGGTGTACTTCGACGGAGCTTGTCCCGTCTGCTCGAAAGAAATTGCCTACTACCGGGACCAAGCGGGCGCGCAGTCGTGCGAGTGGATCGATGCGTCAAGCTGCGATGAATCCACCTTGGGCCCCGGATTGACGCGTCAAGCGGCCTTGGCTCGCTTCCATGTTCGCCGTCCAGACGGCAGCTTGACCAGCGGCATGGCCGGTTTTGCCGCGCTGTGGCAAGTGCTGCCAAAAACCGCTGGGCTGGGACGCGTCGCGGCCATCCCGCCCATGCCGTTTTTGTTGGATCAGGCCTACCGCATCTTTTTGCTGGTGCGACCGCTTTGGAGGCGCAAGGCACAGCCCGTGGTCACAGCACTCCCCTGGCCCGCAGCCATCGTCAAAGAACTGCGCAGCGACCACGCGGGTGAAGTGGGCGCGGTGCAAATTTACCGAGGCATCTTGGCCGTCAGCCGCAACCCAGAACTGCGCGCGTTCGCGCAGCACCACCTGGCAACCGAACAAGCGCATTTACTGACCATCGAATCGCATCTGCCGGCGGCCCACCACAGCCGCCTGCTGTCAGCTTGGCGAATTGCCGGTTGGCTCACAGGTGCCCTGCCCGCCGTGTTCGGCGCGCGCCACGTTTATGCCACGGTGGCTGCGGTGGAAAGCTTTGTCAACCAACACTACGCCGATCAAATCAAGCTGATCGACGAACTGCTGAAAACCGCAGCTTCGCAAACGCCGTCAGACAGCGAGCGTGCACGTTTGGTCATTCTTCGCGACGACCTGGAACGCTGTCGTCTCGATGAATTGCAGCACCGCGAAGAAGCGTTGAACGCCGGTGCAGCCAACGGGTTTTTCGTCAATGCGTGGGCTAGCCTGGTCGGACGCGGTTCAGCCGGTGCAGTCGCCTTGGCTCGGCGGATCTGAGTTTTGCCGAGACATCTTGAAAGGGACATCACGATGAACAAAACCTCTATGCAACTCCAGCCACAACGTGCCGCCGTCATAGGCGCAGGCATTGCCGGTGCAGCCTGCGCCGTGAGCCTGCAACGCGCAGGTATGCAGGTGACAGTGTTCGACAAGTCGCGCGGCGTGGGCGGGCGCATGTCAACCCGGCGAGCTTCTTGGACTGACGTCAGCGGCGCTGAACAAACCTCTGAGTTCGACCACGGCACGCAGCACTTTGCTGCCAAACATCCACGCTTTTTGTCGGTGTTGAAACGCGCCATCAGCGTGGGTTGCGTGGCCGAATGGCAACCACAGGTTCATGCCGTGTGGCCGGGAGCAACCGCCATCAACAGTTTTGTGGCAGTGCCGCACATGCCCGCCTTGACACGCCACTTGTTGGCGGGTTTGCCGATGCACATGGGCGAACAAGTGCAACGCCTGCAACGCACGGCTGACGGTTGGCACTTGGTGGTGCAAGGCGGCGAAACCGTGGGCCCCTTCGACCATGTGATGTTGGCCTTGCCACCAGCTCAAGCGGCGGTGTTGTTGGCCGGTCATCACGACGATTGGGCCAACAACTTGACGGCCGTCCCCATGCAAGCCTGCTGGACGTTGATGGCCATCACACAAGACCTCGACTGGCCTTGGGACGCCTGCGAGCCCGCCAACGGGCCGCTGGCCTGGGTGGCACGCAACGACCGCAAACCAGGACGCGAAGTGCCTCTGGGTCACGCCAGTTGGGTGGCTCATGCGTCGGCCGATTGGAGCGTGGCCCATCTTGAAGACGATTCATCCGCTGTGTTGCAGGCCCTCAAAGCAGCCCTGGCGCGCGAGCTGCCTGGTTGTGAAAAAAGCGGCGCACAAATCAACTGGCTGCACAGCAGCGCGCACCGGTGGCGCTATGCCCAGCCCACGCTGCTGAGTCGCGATGAGTGCTGGTGGGACGCCACGCAGAACCTTGGCGTCTGCGGTGATTTCATGGGCGCAGGCAACGTGGAAGCCGCTTGGCGCTCGGGCGACGAGTTGGCCGACACCATCGCCGCACTCATGGACGACGAAGCCGACACGCGTAAAGTGCAGGACACCGCATCGGCCTGAAAACATTGACTGGCCGGGCCGCGAACCCAGGAATCCAGCGAACATCGTGACCGCCACATCCCTAGTCTGGTTCAAGCGCGACTTGCGCATTCGCGACCATGCGCCGCTGGCCGCTGCGCAAGGCTTGGGCAACGCGGTGGCACTTTTCGTGATCGAACCAGAGTGGCTCGCCAGCCCCGAATGCGACCCACAGCATGTGGCGTTCACCCTGGATTGCCTGCGCGAGCTGCGCGCAAGCTTGGCCGAGCTCGGTTTGCCTTTGTGGGTGCATGTGGGCGACGCGACCAGCGCGTTGACGCAGATGCACGCTCAGTTCGCTTTCACCCATCTGCTCAGCCACGAAGAGACCGGCTCTGGTTGGACTTACATGCGAGATTTGGCCGTGGCCGCTTGGTGCAAGCAGCGCAATGTGGTGTGGCACGAGTGGAAGCAAACCGGCGTGGTGCGACGTTTGAAATCGCGCTTCGGTTGGGCCCGTAATTGGTCGGCGCGCATGGACACCGAGCCTGCGGTTTTGGAGGGCGCCTTCAAACCAACGACCGGCCCACTTGCGTTACACAACTTGCCTGACCTGCCGAACTTGGGTCAGCTCAAAGTCGCAGCGAACTCAAGGCAGATGCAAGCCGCAGGCGAAGCCGACGCGTGGCAAACCCTGGGCAGTTTTTTGCAAGAACGCGGCCGCGACTACCGCCGTGCCATGTCCAGTCCACTCAGCGCACCGGACAGTTGCAGCCGCCTCAGCGCGCACTTTGCCTTTGGCACCATCTCCATGCGCAGCGTGCATCACGCCGCTGAAACTGCCTTCCTGCAGGCACGTTCTGACGGCGACACGCACCGCGCGCAAGCCGTGCGCAGCTTCAGCAGCCGCTTGCGGTGGCATTGCCACTTCATGCAGAAATTGGAAGACCAGCCGAACATCGAATTTCGCAATTTCGCCCGAGTGTGTGACGGCCTTCGTCCAGGCGATGGGAGCAAATCAGCAGCGCCCTCTGAACAAGATCAACGCAACTTCGAAGCGTGGTGCGCCGGTGTCACCGGCTTCCCCATGGTCGACGCCTGCATGCGCAGTTTGCGAGCCACGGGCTGGCTCAACTTTCGCATGCGCGCGATGCTGGTGAGCTTTGCGTCTTACCACCTGTGGCTGCATTGGCGCAGCACCGGCATCTTCTTGGCGCGCCAGTTTCTAGACTTCGAACCTGGCATTCACTGGAGCCAAATGCAAATGCAAAGCGGCACCACCGGCATCAACACCTTGCGCATTTATTCGCCGACCAAACAGGCGCTCGACCAAGACCCCGCCGGTGAATTTGTGCGCCGCTGGATTCCTGAATTTGGCACCGACGCTTACCCAGCCCCCATCGTTGACGAGCGCGCTGCCATGAAGCACGCCAAAGACCGCATGTACGGCCTGCGCGCCACGGCCGAGGCAAAGGTTCAAGCCAATGAAGTGCAGGCCAAACATGGCTCACGCAAGAGCGGCTTGACGCCGACGGTGGGCAAACGACGCACCGTGAAAACCTCGGAGGTTGCGTCAACTCAACAAGACTTGTTCAGCGATTGAGTCGGCAATCGCTGCCATCGCCTAAGCTGCTTTGCGCAGCAGGAGCCGCCCCATGAAGAACTTTCTTTTCGCCGTCGCATCGCTGTGCTTTGCACTCAACACGCAAGCCGCGCCCTTGCCCATTTTCGACTCGCATTTGCACTACAGCCACGACGCTTGGGAGCAGCTGCCGCCCAAGGCCGCCATCGCCATTTTGCGCAAGGCCGGGGTCAAAGCGGCCATGGTGTCGAGCAGCAGCGACGAAGGCACACAGAAGCTCTACGCCGAAGCGCCCGACCTCGTGATCCCAGTGCTTCGGCCCTACCGCACGCGCGGCGAACTGAGCACTTGGGTGCGCGACCCCAGCGTCATCAGCCACATGGAAGCGCGCCTAAAGGCGCATCGCTACGCGGCGCTGGGCGAGTACCACGTCTACGGTGCTGACGCCGATTTGCCTGTGGTGCGGCGCGTGGTGGAACTGGCGCGCGACTACAAACTTTTCTTGCATTCACATTCCGACGCTGACGCGATAGAGCGCCAATTCAAACAAGACCCGAACGCGCGAATTTTGTGGGCGCATGCTGGCTTTGATGCCCCCGACAAAGTGCGCGACATGCTGCGTCAACACAAAAACCTGTGGTGCGATTTGGCGTTTCGAAGTGACCACGCCGTCAACGGAAAAGTTGACCCCGCATGGCGCGCCGCGTTCATGGAGTTTCCTGACCGCTTCATGGTCGGCAGCGACACCTACACACCCGAGCGCTGGCACTTTGTGGTGGAGCATGCCAACTGGTCGCGCCTGTGGCTGGCCGACTTGCCCGCTGACGTGGCCGAGCGCATAGCATTCAAAAACGGCGACGCGCTGTTTGGCCGCATGTTGAATCGGCCATGAGACGAAGCTGTGGTGCAGCGGCAATCGCTGCGTTGAGTGCAGCCATTGCTACGGCTGCTTCAACAACAACAGCCTGCCCGCTCCCTTCTCCTGCTTTGCAACGAGGAGCGGTGCAGGCTGTTTGGAAAGTAGAGGGCGCAACACCCGCCGGGGTGATCGAAAACGGAAAACTCTTCGCCATCGAAGTGCGCGTGTGCCCTGCCAGCGCCGTGATCACCCGAGTGGACGCGACCATGCCCGAGCACCAACACGGCATGAACTACCGCCCCAGCATCCAACGCATTGGCGCCACCCAAGACGGCCGCTGGCGCGCCGATGGGTTGATGTTTCACATGCCAGGGCGATGGGAATTGCGCTTTGATATTCAAGCCGACGGTCGCATTGAACGTCTCACTGACACGGTACTGCTGCGATGAAACTGCGCTGGATTTGGACGGCGTGTTTGGCGCTGTTGGCAGTCAGTGCAACACAAGCACAAACCGCCCAAACCGCACAAGCCGCACAAGCCGCACCCCTTGCAGTCGAATTCAGCGCCGAAGAACGCGCCCGCATCGCGGCGCACGGCCCTTGGCCCATGCCGCGCAGCGTCGATGCGAGCAACCGCGCAGACGCTCAGCCTGACGCCATCGAACTGGGCCGACGCCTGTTCATCGACAAACGCCTGTCCGCCAACAACAAGCTGGCTTGCGCAAGCTGCCACGATCCCCAACGCGCGTTTCAAGACGGCAAAACAGCGGGCACCCACGGCCGCAACACACCGAGTTTGTTAGACGCCGCTCAGCGCCGCTGGTTCGGTTGGGACGGTGCCAGCGACTCACTCTGGGCCGCATCACTTGCACCGCTCACAGCGCGGCATGAAATGGCCGCGACACCGAAATCGGTGATGGCCTTGATGCAACGCGACCGCGCGTTGAAGCTGAAATACCAACAGGTCTTTGGCCCGCCAAAAACAAATGCATGGTTGCTGGTCAACACCGCCAAAGCGCTGGCCACTTACCAAGCCACCCTCGTCTCGCCACGCACCGACTTCGACGACTTCGCCGACGCCTTGGCCCGTAACGACACCGCCCAAGCAGCGCGGTATCCGCAAGACGCACAACGCGGCCTCAAGCTGTTCGTCGGCGAAGCCCGCTGCGTCTCGTGCCACAGCGGGCCGTCCTTCAGCAACGGCGAATTCGCCGACATAGGCCGCCCCTTTTTCACCGAGGCAGGCGTTGATCCTGGCCGCTGGGGAGGCTTGCAAAAATTGCGGGCCAGCGCCTTCAACCGCTTGGGCGGGTATTCAGACACTGAACCAGACGATCCAAGCGCAAGCGCCACGCGTCACGTCATCCAAGAGCCGCGCCACTACGGCGAATTCAAAGTGCCCAGCCTGCGCGGCCTCAACAAAACGGCCCCTTACTTCCATGACGGCAGCGCTGCCAGCATCGAAGACGTGGTGCGGCATTACTCTGAGCTCAATCCTGAGCGCCTGCATACCGGCGGCGCACAACTGCTGCGCCCGCTGAAACTCACATCGCAAGAGGTGGCGGATTTGGCAGCTTTTTTGAGGACGCTGAGCCCGCAGTGAACTTATGGGCTTTGCTGGTTTGCAAACGGCAGCAGAGACGTGGAGCGACGCGCAGCAAGTCCAAGTTTTCGCCGACTCAGGGAACTCCGTTGCGACCATAGGCCATGAAGGCCGGCCGCTGCGACAAGCGTTCGTAGTACGCCGCCACGGCGGGACAGTCAGGCCTTGTGATCGGCGTTGAATACCAACGGTGAGTTGCCAAACCGACCACCACATCAGCGAGTGTGAACACCAAGCCCAGCAGAAAAGGGCCGCCTGATGCAAGCCTTGCTTCGACGATGCCCATTTGTCGATTCCAAGCTGTTGCGCTGGCTTCGATCTGCAAAGCGTCTTGATATTGCACGCTCCGCCGAACCAAACCCATGAACGCGTAACGCCACGCATTGTTCAACTCGGTGGCTTGCCAGTCCATCCACTGCTCTACCTGCGCTCGGTCTGCCACCGACGCTGGCAACAGATCGGTTCTTTCATGCTTAGATGCCAAGTAGCGGCAAATCGAATTCGACTCACACAGCGTGAAATCACCATCGCGAATCGCGGGCACTAAGCCATTCGGATTGAGCGCAAAGAACTCAGCCGAAGCGAGCGACAGCTCGCCCGTGCCCCATTCAACTTGATCGCGCTGCAAACCGATTTCGGCACAAGTCCAAAGTACTTTGCGGACATTGATAGAACTTGAACGACCGAGGACTTGAAGCATGGGCGGTGACTCGACTTGACGGGTTGAAGAAACCACCGTTCACTAGGCAACAACACCCGGTTTCGGGCTGGTAGGCAGGTGGTAGCAATCGGCAGTAAGCGGTCGATGCGGTCAGGTTTGTTCCACTGATGGGAAGAATGCACCTTGTGGGGGATTTTCCGACCTGAGCGAGGGTTGGTGGAAGTCCTGCGTCGACTAACCGTAAGCACCACGCGAGTCTGCCCCGATCCGGTACCCCATCGCGGCATATCCCCGTTGCCGTTTGTCCCACATCCGCAGCAATGCCGGATGGCCGGTGTCGACGAAGTCGATGATTCGCACATCGATCTTGCTAACGTGCTCGCGGTGCAATCGGCCAGCGTATTGCTGCAGCGTGCCTTTCCACGAAACCGGCATGGCCAGCACCAAGGTGTCCAGAGGCGGATGGTCGAAACCTTCTCCGACGAGTTTGCCGGTGGCCAGCAGGATGCGTGGCGCACCGGGTGCCAGCGCATCAAGTTCTTCAATGCAAGCAGCTCGTTGCTTCTTTGACATCCGACCGTGCAGTACAAACGGCGCAGACACCCGCCCTGCCAGCGCCAAGTGAATGGCATCAAGATGTTCGACGCGCTCAGTCAGCACCAATACTTTGCGGCCTTGCGCAAAGGCAGAAGTGATTTCTGCGGCGATGGCTTCAGTGCGGGCCAAGTCATTGGCGATGTGCCTGAACACATCTTGAATGCCGGCCGTCGTCGGCAGGTCGATGCGAAAAGGCCATGAACGCGGAACCACTTCCAGATCGTGCGGCGCGCTGGCCGGTCTGACCGCTGTGTGGCGAGTCGGCCCGCATTGGATGAAGATGATCGGCTGAAGGCCGTCGCGACGAATCGGCGTGGCTGTCAGGCCAAGCACAAATTTCGCCTTGGTTCGTTTGAGGATGGCATCAAATGACACAGCGCCCACGTGGTGGCATTCGTCAACAATTACTTGCCCATAGTTCTCGACCAGCGCATTGACCTCGCCATGCCGATACAGCGACTGCATCACGGCGATGTCGATCTTGCCGGTGGGTTTGGCTTTGCCACCACCGATGGTGCCCACCACGCCGTTCCCTGCTCCGCTGCCGGTGACAAGAAAAGCTTGCAGCCGCTCCTGCCACTGCTTCAACAACTCGGTGCGATGCACCAGTACCAAAGTGTTCACGCTACGCCGGGCGATCAGGGCGGCGGCCATCACCGTCTTGCCGAACGCGGTGGGTGCGCACAGCACCCCGGCGTCGTGCTGCAACATGGCTTTGACAGCCAGCTCTTGGTCAGCCCGCAAGGTGCCGGCGAAACCGACTTCAATGGCCTCACCGCCCTGCCGCTCGTCCGCTAGATCGCATCTGATGTCGTTGTCCTTCAACAGTGCTAGCGCGGCGTCAAGGCATCCACGCGGCAACGCGATGTGCAGCGGGTAGTTCACTGCGCTGCAGATCACACGCGGTTTGTCCCACACCGACATGCGCATGGCCTGCGCTTTATAAAACTCAGGGTTCTGAAAGGCCGCCAACCGGATCAGGCGATTGGCCAGCGCTTGGGGCAGCGCGCTCTTCTCAAAGTAAATCATATTGGCCAATGTCACGTTCAGCGCCTGGGGCATCGCGCACGCCAGCTTCGCAGTCGCCCGAGTCTCGCGCCTCCAAGGCGTGGCGAGGTCTTCGTCGTCGACGAAGGTTACGTCCAGCGGGTGAATGCCGCCGGTGGCGCGCAGTATGGTCGGCTCTATATCGTGCGGTGCCATAAGCAGGATGGACGCGAGGAAGGCCCACTGATCGCGGTGAGGTTTCAGCGCGCAATCTACGAAAACGCTGCAACCGTTTTCGCGCGCAGCCTTTTGCAGAGGCAGAGCGATCAGGTTGCCGAAGCCTCCCTTTGGCATCACATCTTGGTTGGGAAACAAACGGTCGTAAGACGTCAGCTTGAGCTGCCGGGTTCGCGAGCAGGTGTGGCTGATGACGGCCGTTCCCAGCCGTCGAGCATCGCGCGCTGAAACGCGTGAGGCGAAGAAAATCCAGACATGTGCGCCGCGCCCAGAACGTGAAATCTCGAGCGCGGCGGGTACCGCCAGCTCGTTGCAGGACGCCATGAACGCTTGGGCGTCTTGCCGCCATTCGGCTTCATCAAAATCGACCGCTAGAAAATAGCAACCGTCATCCTCCATCAGGGGGTAGACCCCCACCGTGTGCTCACCAGCTAGATGGCCATAGATCACGGCATCGGACAGCGGGATCAGCAAACGCTCACCACAATCACCGCACTTGATGCGCGGCTTCTCGCAGACGCCCGCCTTCCACTCGTTGGCGCAGGCTGGCGTGTAGCCTGCTTTGCCCGAGCTTTTGCTTTCCCAGCGCACCGGGTACACATCCGTGCGACCACGAAATAGTCGGCGAAATATGACCACTTTTTCGGCGGTGGTCAGGCCGGTGCGCGGTATGACGGGATCGTGCTGTTGCACTTGCATTTGCACATGGGAAAGCGGCACGGGTGGCGATGCCGTCGCCGGCGGCGCGGGTAATTTGATGCCGTAGG
This sequence comes from Burkholderiales bacterium, assembly GCA_025358485.1. Lineage (GTDB taxonomy): Bacteria > Pseudomonadota > Gammaproteobacteria > Burkholderiales > Burkholderiaceae_C > JANYJJ01. The sequence goes on from JANYJJ010000208.1 coordinate 21,119, forward strand.
ATTTCAACAGCGCGACAAGCCGCGCGTTCTCGGCTTGCAGTGCGACGAAGTCTTCGCGTTCAGTCATGGAACCAATGCTTGGCAAGCAAATCGGCCACGTCTTCGTACACACCGTAGCCCATGCCGTCGCAGGCATCGTGAACCGCATCCAGTCGCACTCGCAGTGCCGACCTCTGCGCCGACGGCAACTCGGCGATGGTCTTCAGCGCCTGGCCGAACACCCAAACCAGCGCAGCAAAGTAGTTTTCGTCGTCCAGGCAGACATCGGCACTGAAACCTGCAGCTTGCTCGCAATAGAACACCATCAATTCGGCCGACCCATCACCTGTTCCATCGGCCCGTCGATAGTCTGCAATCGCCTTCTTGGCTTTTGCCACCGAGGTGTCTTGCTGCTGAAGCACGTCGGGCCAAAGCCAGCGGTCAATCTTGGCCTTGTAGGGCTTGAGCACATCCACATCAAGGCGCAGCCGGGCATGCAGAAAGGCTCGGTTGTCTTTGCTGGCGGCGTAGATGTCGTGCACAAGCTCGAGCAGGTCATCGCGGTCTAAGTCGATCAGCTTGGCCTTGACGTCGCTCCACGAAGGATTCGCTTTCTTGGTCGCCATGGGGTTGTGTTCGATCTGAGTTTTTCTTGACGCGGTCTGCGACGCGGCCCGCATGGTTTCCGATGTGGCGAGCGGCAGAGCGCTGCTGGCTTTCAAATCCGCACCGAATCGGAAATTTTCGGACGCTGCTTTCAACATCGTGCCAGCGGTTTTGCTAAGCAGCCATCAAGCATCTCAACTCCCCCGCCGCGCGCAGCCAGCCAAGCTTTGAAATCGAGAATCTTGGCGCAAGCCGGGCATCGCCTGCGCAATGGCGTCGAGGCACTGCTTGAGTTCACTGGGCACCGACGGTTGATCTTTCAAGATCGCATTGAGCAAGCGCAATGAAGCGTCGGGAAACTGACCGCACAACCCTGAATCGTGTAGCAGGTGCACAACATAGTCAGGATGTTCAATCGGCCGTAGCCAATGAAAAACTACTGCGAGCGCATTTGGAAACTCTTGTCCAGCAGCAATGCACAAACGAGCCAGTGATTCCGCAATGCCGTTTGACGCGAGTTTTAGCGACTTCGGCCAAACGTTTTGCCAAAACGGCTGCACCCGATTTTTCCAATACTCCTCTCTCTGTGATCCAGCGCTTTCGAGGACTTGCAAGAGTGCTTGCGCGACTTCGTTCAATCCCTGTTGCGGCAGGGCGCCGACGGCTGTTTGGTATTCCTCCGGCGAATATCCTGCGACGATTTCCAAGGCAGCGTGGGTAAGGATCGCAGCGAATTGACTGCTGTGCTCGGTCAGGTCGTTGTAGTACCGCGCAGTTGAAAGAAATTGCGATTTAAAAGCGATAAACAACGCAGGGTATAGCCTCGGCGACCATAGAAATCCTGCCCAAACTGCGTTGGCCTCAACCGGGCCGCGGGCCCAATCGAAACAGGGCAAAAGGTGCGCTTTCGTCCATGCGCGATCTACACGGAACAGCGAGATCAACCGCGACGCCAGCCAGACGCGACCGTGACGAAATTTCGCGACCTCAACATCGCAAAGTTGCGTTAAAAAAGGCTCAATGACAGGAGGTATCGAATCGTTGTCGGCGGGCTTGCGAGCGAGCCAAATATTTAGCAACGCTTGTGTGACGTGACCAATCGGATGATTGATGGCTTCACTAACGGGTCGACTGATCGGCTGTCCGTTCTGAAAAATTCCGGTGCGTGGCTCCAGGGGCAGCGCCATCACGCGAGCGCAAAGCTGAAACATGATTGCTTCGTTGCGGCCGATCAAATTGGAAGCCTTGTCCATCCACCAAGTAACGCCGTCAACGATTTCCAGCAGGACGGAGGAGGGCATGCTCACTACCAACGGTGCCGCAAATCGCCACGACCGACCTAACGTGCCTTCATCACCCCAAGCTTGTAGAGCTTCTCGCCAGCGTTCGGCCGGCCAAACTCCTTCTTGGGACAAGTCAGACAAGGCAAGGAAGCTATGAAAAAACCGGGTGCGACATGTCTCGCCCCAGGTGTCTTCATAGAACGGGCGCCCGATTGGCGCGGCCCTTTGAAGCCAAGCAACAATTTCGTTTCGTTTACGCGGCGCGATCTCGATGTCGCGGCTTGCCTCAAAGTCCGGGTCGCCAGTCCCGCTCATCCAAGTAGAAAACTCGTCGGACTCATTGGTCGCCAATTGCAATCCGGGATTTGCCGTTAACAACTCGTCGAGGCGCTGGGCTGCGGCGGCACCGAGTTGGCCCCCTCCCATGCGCAGCTTGGCGAGCCGCAGCCAAGTTGCGTAATCCACAAAGCGCTGCAGCCGCTCAGGTTCGATGTCATCGCGGTATTTATGCGGCGGCGGGCCAATAAGGATCGCAGCCTCTAGCCGAGCGCGCGCGGCGGGCAAGAGGCTTGCCCCTTGGAGGACCAGCAAACGCGAAGTTTCCCTTTTGGTGTCGTCAGCCCACAACCACCAACCTTTGTCTGAGACAAGCCACTCGCTCCATTGCTCCGGGCCAACACCGCCGTCCTGGCTGGCAGCAAACAGCGCCAGTCGTTTGAACGTCGGATACGGCATCTCAAACCAGGCCAACGCAATGCGGCGGGCGCGGGGCCGATCGCTGCCAAGCGTGGCAAGCCACGCATCACGCAGAAGCTCAATCAGCGCTACCCAATCGCGAAAACCATGGTTCTGCCGATGCGGGCTGACGGAGGGCATATCCCAATGCGAACGGTCAACGTGTTCATCCGCTTCGCCCAGCTCGTTCAACAAATCCAGAGCATCGCGCAGCAGTAGCTGGAAGTCACCGAGCAGTGCTGGCAACCCCGCGCACCAACGCGCGTCAGCGAGCCCGCGCAGCGACGAACTCACATGGTCGGTCGCCAGCGCCAACTCCCAAGTCACTGGGTTCTCCAGTTGCGCGGGCGCTTCAGCAGCTTCGTCTTCGTTATCCCACCGAAACGGTTCTTTCAACTTCACTTTGGGGGACAGCAGCTCGCGCAGTTCCAGCCTCACGGTCGCGGTCAATCCATCGCGCACCAATCGATTTTCCCAGCGGTAAAGGTCACTCCCAAACCACGGCGACTTCACTCGGCCGGTAAGCAACAGCCGCCAAAGCACTTGCATTTGCGCGCTGGGGATCGCACTGGGTGAGTGGGTACGGATTTCATCCAGTTCGGCGGTCCTGCCTTCGCGCTCAAAGAGAGCAAAGCGGTCTAACTCTTGCTCAATGAGCCGCGACCAAGGGGCGTGCAATTGACCTCCCTGCTTCGCCAGCCAAAAAATCAGCACAGGGTCGTTCAGATGCCGCATTAGCCAACGGGCCAAGTGAGACATCACGTTGTCCCATTGAGTGAAAGCAACGCCAGCTGACACGAGGGACATCGGAGGAGCTCGCCCATATGGCGCGGGTCGCCTCATCAAGCTGAACCGCAGGTCGTCATCCACCTCTGCTCGCGGTGGAACGTTGAAGCGATACAAGTCAGCGTGCTGGTAGCGATCCTCGGCGAACGCCTTTAACCATTCAATTGGTGGCACCGGGTTGAATTCCGCAAACCGCTTTGCTGGCAGTCCTGATTCATGCGACACCGCCCAAAGCATCCGCCCCACGAAGTCATCCTGTTGTGTGCTCGCGGATGGGCGCGCTAGCGCGTAGTCCGCGACGATGCGCTCCTTGCCATAAATACCGTCGCGGTAAGTGTCTGCCCAAGCCGCCAAGGTCGTGTGCAGCTTGGAGTGATCGCGGCCGTTTTTAGGAACTTCATAAAGGATGGGGATCACTCCCTTGGCTTCCCACTCGTCGATTTTTTCGGCTTCTTGGCCCAGCTCGCATTCGCCCAAAGCGTACGCCTTTGGGGTGTCCTCGCCTAGCATCCGGTCGGCGGCCAGCGCGTCCATCATGTAGCGCAGCACAGGGTCGTTGATGCTGTAGCCGACAAAACAAACCACATAGTTGCGAAACAACTCGCTGACGAAACGTGAAGCCCAACGTTCAGTCAGGTACGCCAGCCCAAAGTCGCCGCTGGTGAGCACCAATCGATGAAGCGCGCTTTCATCCTCGCTTTCAGGCAGCAGCCCATGCAGATACACCACACCGTTCCAGCGGCTGCTCTTAGGGATGGGAAGCATCGGTGCTGCATAAGCATTAAAACGCTGCTTGGAACGTCGAGCCGCTCGTTCAAAAACGCGGTCGAAATTGGTTGTCACGAGTCGCACCGAGCCCTCACGGCAACGGGCAAGTTGGAGCAAAGCCGTGTGGCTGGCGTCAACTATCTTGACCGCACGGCGACAACTATCCTGGCCGGTGGAAGCGGGGAATGAATTTCATTGACTAAGTGGTTGAGCGAGCCTTTCGCCCAGGCGGGGCATGCCCCGCCTGGGCGGCGCGGCGGC
>JANYJJ010000033.1 GCA_025358485.1 Burkholderiales bacterium
CGTGTTTTTAAGAAGTTAACCAGCGCGGCCGCGTCAGCAGACTGGCTTGTCGGCCGCGCTGGCTTTGAAAATTCAACCTCTGGGGCAAGACAGCAAGTCTTTTCCCGCGCCGATCAGATTGCTGCTGTCGACACTGATGACGAAGGGCGATCCGGTGCGCAGGTCGACGAAGATGCGGCCATCTCGCGATGTCAGGTCGGCGACGCTCTCGCGACCCAGGAAAAACAGCTTGTCTCCATTGGGGATGGTGGCGTAGGTTCCCAGGGTGAATGTGAAGCTGCGGTCAAACGCCGCTTGCACCGATGAGAGGCGCAATTTGCCGTCTTTCACCTCGGCCATGCAGTCGCTGATGCGAGTGACTTCTTTCACCGAAAGGTCGGCGTTGAAAGTCGTGTAAGTGCCGCGACCAAAAGACACGTTGGCTGCAAAACCGGTCAAGTCTGCGGGCGTGACGAGCTTGTCGACCGACGCAATTGAGCCTTTGGCAACGGCATCGACTCGGGCTTTGGCAACCCAGTCGGTGGGCAGGGTCAGCACGTCTTTGCTGCGATCGGTGTTCAGGTTGCCGCCGGTGCCACCGCCGCACGACGTGGTGGTTGCGACCGCGTTGCTGGTGGAGTCGTTCACGGTCACGTCGGTGATCACGCCGTTGCTGATGATCATCAAAATCAAGTCGGCCTTGCCCGCAGCGTTGGGTGTGCCTACGAAGGTCAAGGAGAGGCTCGTTCCGTAGGCAATGGTCGGAAAAACGCTAGCGTAGACGCTGTAGTAGTCCACACCTTGGTAATTGAGCTCGAAGCGAGGCGTTGATGTGATGCGCGTGGTCTGTTTGTTATTTGTGAAAACAAAGTCACTGCCTTCCACACTGAGCTTGCAATCGCTGACGTCTGAGTAGGCTGGATACAGGTCGCTGAGCGTTTGGATGTTTGAGCGGTAGCCACGGCCAAAAAAATGCGAGCCCGAAAAACCGACCACGTCGGCCGGTGTTTTCAGGTAGGTGACTTTGCCGGTGAGAGGCAAGGCGAGGATGGACGCTGGGACCGTGATGTCCGCCGCCGCTGTGGCGATGGGTGTGGTCACGGTGATCAGATCGCCCGCTTTTTTAACGATGGCGACCCAGTCGGCGTAGGTCTTGCCCGCACCCAAAAACACCACTGCCATGTTGTCGAGCAGTTTGTCGAAGCTGTCACCCACCACAAAGTTCACCGTCATCAGGTTGGCCGGCAAGCTGCCCAAATTGGTGGCGGTGAATTGCGCCTGCAAATAGCCGATGGCAGCCGGCAGGGCGGTGTTGATGGCCGTGGCGCGGGCGGCATCGAAGGTGGCGAACACATCGGCCGGGCTGGCCGCCAGGGCGCGGGTCAGGGCCGAATCGGTCAAGGTGGTGATGTTGGCGCGGCCTGCCGAAGCGGCAAAGCCGTACAGCTCGACCGCAGCAGCAGGCGGCGCGGCCGCTTTGGTCACACGCAGCAAACACGGTGCCACTTGGCCTTTGTCCAAGGTCAGCGTAAAGCTGCCATCGGCCGCCGTGGTTGCGCTGGCGCTGCCCACCGTGCAATTGGCCGTGACAGCACCGCCCGCAATGGCCGCGCCGGTGGCGGCGGTGCCGGTGAGTGTGAACGCAGCAGGGACGACAGGGCTGGGTGCCACAGGGTCTGCGGGTGCGACAGGAGCGACAGGGGCCGGGGCCACGGGCGTCGGGGCGGCCGCCGCTGGAGGAGTCACAGCGTCATCGCCACCGCCGCAAGCGGTCATGACGCTGGCGGCGATCAGCGTGGCGACCAGGGTGGGAAAAAGCGGCAACAACTTGGCGCGGCGCGCAGTGCAGTTGCGTGAAGGCGAGGTCAGCGTTTTCATGGTGAAGTTCCTTGGAGGGCGCATGCGAATTGCACGCGGTTGTCAGTCCAAGGCCTACGCCCCGCGAAGCGGCCAGAAGGCTCACGGGCCATGAAATATTTTTTTGACGCGCTTCAGTTCAGATTTTGAAGCAGGGTGGCGTTCACGCCCGCCAGCGGCGTGATGGCATTCGCCGCGACCAGCCGTTCGCGCGCCACGGCGCGCAGGGCGGTTGCATTTGATGGCACCAGACGGCTCGTCAAAAGCAGCGCTTCTGCATGGTTCAGCATCGCGTCGCGCGACGGCGGCGCAGCTTGCGCCAAGGTGTTCAGCACAGCGCTTGAAGCGGCCACTTCAATCAGCGCTTGCTCGCTGCGACCCAGCGCAGCCAATGAAGCCGCGCGCTGGGTTTGCAGCCAGGCTGCGCTGCGCCGCGCGTTGTTGCCGCTGGCATCGGGCGCGGCTTTGGCCGCTTGCGCGCTGAAGAAAATCAAGCTGTCGTCAAACACCGCCAAGGCTTCGGCGTGGCGGCCCATTGCTGCCAACGCCCGCCCGTATTGCGCCCCGAGGCGTGGCAATTGGCGTGCCCATTTGCTGTCGGGCCCTTCTGATTTGATCAGCGCCAGCGCCGCGTTTCGGCTGAGCGTGGCGGCGTTCAGGCCGCCTGCGCCATCGCCCAACTTCAAGCACACCACCGCGAGGTTGTTGGCCTCGGTGGCCAGGCCGTCTTGCCAAAGCACAGTTTGCGGGTCGTGCGCGATGGCGTCTTGCAGCCACGCCACAGCCTCTTCTTCTTCCTTCAAAGCCAGGTCCAAAAAGTCCAGGCGCGAATGGATGCGTGAGCGTTCGCCCAAAACAACCGCCGTCATTTGGCGCATCTGCGAATACGCCTTCGGCTCTTCAGGGCGCGCTTCGGCATCGAGCCGTTGAATCAGGGCCCTGTCGTTGATGAGCCCACGAAAAACAAGCTCAGCCTGCGCCAAAGACGCCAGCGCAGTGTCGGACGCAAGGCCCTTTTGCAGGGCGACCGAATTTTGAAGTTGCCCCTGCAAGAGCAGCAGGGTGGCGCGCTGCGCTGTGACGCTGGCTTTGCCCAAGGCCTCGGCCTTGCTCAGGTCTGTCAGCGCCAGCATTTCCAGAGCAGGGGGAATGGCCAACAGCGCCAGCTCCGGTTTGTTTTGCGAGCGCAAAAGGTTGGCCTGCGTTTGGTGAGCCTGCGATGTCCACCAGGCCAAGCGCCAGTCGTCGCGCCGACTTGGCAGCAATTCGGCGGCGAGAGCGATGGCTTTGTCGGCGTTGATTTTTGCGGCGTCGGGTTGGTTCAACGACAGGCTCTGATCCGCACCTTGTATTTGCGCCAAGCGCGCGTAAGTGTTTGCCACGTCGGCCAGCAAAGCTGGGTCGCGGTCTGCACCTTTGCTGCTGCTCACCAAGCGGTCTAAGCTGCCCAGCGCGTTTTGCAGCAGATCGGCCTTGATCTTCATGCCGCCTGGAAGGTAGCCGATGGAGTCGCCAAATCGAAACACCAAATCGCGCGTGATGCTGCGGATGTCGGCCAGGCGCGCCTGCGCTTCGTCACGGGCCAGGCGGGCCTCTCGACCCTGCCATGCGGTGGCGGCAAAGCCCAGCGCGCCAGCGCAGAACGCCAACCCGGCCAACGCAACCGACACCTTGTTGCGCGACACGAATTTAGCTATCAGGTAAGTCGCGTTTGGCGCGCGTGCAGCAACCGGATGACCGCTCAGGAAATTCCGAACGTCGGCGGCAAATGCGTCAACGCTGGGGTAGCGCCTGTCTGCGGTTTTTTCCAGCGCCTTCAACAAAATATTGTCCAAGTCACCTGCCAAGCGCTTGCGTGTTTGCAGCCACTGCGGATCGGCGGTCAGGTCGGCGCTCAGGCTGCTGGGCCGCGTGGGTTGTTCTTCCAGCACGCTGCGTGCGGCGTCGGCGGGTGTGGTGGCCGCGCGGCCTGTGGGCCGCACGCCGGTAAGCAGTTGGTACAGCAACACGCCCAATGAGTAAATGTCGGTTGCGGTGCTCACCGGTTCGCCGCGCACTTGCTCGGGGCTGGCGTAGTTGGGGGTGAAGGGGCGTGCCATGCCCAAGGCCGTGGTGGCGTTCAAACCTTGCGCGCTTGAGTCGGTCGGGTCGAGTGCTTTGGAAATGCCGAAGTCGAGCAACTTCACTTCCCCGGCTGCGGTGACCATCACATTGCCCGGCTTCAAATCACGGTGCACCAAGAGGTTGCGGTGGGCATGCGCCACGGCGTCTGTCAGTTGCAAAAATAAGTTCAGGCGCTGCTCAAGACTCAGGCTGCGCGCCGCAAGGTCTATGGCCACGCCAGTCACCAGTTCCATCACAAAGTAGGGCAAGCCGTCGGCGTTGACACCGGCGTCGAGCAACGAAGCAATATGCGGGTGGTTCAGGCGCGCCAACGCCTGGCGCTCCAGCGCGAAGCGTTGCAGCACGGCCGCGCTGTCCATGCCCCGACGGATGACTTTGATGGCCGCCCGGCCTTGGTAGCTGCCGTCGGCACGTTCGGCTTCAAACACGTCGCCCATGCCGCCGGTGCCCAAAGGGGCGACGATTTGCCACGGCCCGAAGCGCTCACCCAAGCGTGATTCAAATGCGCGGTCGTTGGCGCTGCCTTCGCTCAAATCGAGTGCGTCAGTGAATGGCGAGGCGGCGGGTCTGTTGAGAAAACCGTCGCCACCAAAGCCGGTGCCGTCGGGGTCGTGATGCAGCAGCGAGCGCACTTCAGCTCGCACTGAATCAGACACACGAGCCGATGAAATTGCAGCTTCACCTTCTGCCGAAGACAGCCCGACCACAGCGTCGTACAGGCGCTTGACCTCAGTCCAATCTGCCTCGGTCATCAAAGGCTCACGCTTGGTTTGCCAATTCACGCAGCAGCCAAGCGCGGGCCAAGCCCCAATCGCGTTTGACGGTGGCCACCGAAATGTCCAGCGCTTCGGCGACTTCGGTGTTTTCCATGCCGCCAAAAAACTTCAGCTCCACCACTTTCGCTGCGCGCAAATCAACGCGCTCGAAGGCTTCCAAGGCACTGTGCACCGCCACAACATCATCGCCAAGCGGAGCCACGGGCAGGTGCTCGGCAGCGGTCAGTGACATGCGAACGGCATGGCGTTTTTCGGTGCGTTTGGCCAGCGCATGCTTCACCAAAATGCGGCGCATGGCGGTAGACGCGACGGCCAAAAAGTGCGACCTGCTTTGCCACTGGGTGCGTGTTTGCGCATTCATTTGAAACCACGCTTCGTGCGTCAAGCCCGTGGCGCTGAGTGTGTGGCCCTGGTTTTCGCGGTGCATGTGGTGACGCGCAACCCGGTGCAGTTCCGCGTACAGCCACACAAACAAATTGCTTCCGGCTGAGGGCGCATGTGCAGCGTCTTCCAGCACCAAATCATTCAACCATTCGGTGATGTCGGGTTGGTCGGCGTGTGGAGGCATGACGCTTTTGAGTGTAGAGCGCTCAACAGCCGTGTGGAAAAGCGGCGTGCAAGATTTCACACAGGGCGTGAGGCTTTGCGGCTCAGGCATGCGGACAGTGGAGCGCGTCCTGCACCGAAGCGCCGATTTTTCTGATGCCAGCACGAGGCAGTTGGCGGTTTTCTGCCGAAGCCGACACGGCCTTCGAAACCTGAATTGAGGATGGGCACAAACATCGCCGCTCGCAACACGGCATCTAATGCGCTTTGAATTTAGCTGGGTTTGAGACATGTGCGCCGTCATACAGACGTGGAGCGCGGTTTTGGCACACGCTTTGGGCCAGTCGCATCAAGTGATTCGAAATTACATCGCGCAACAAATAGAGTGCGTCGCCGTACAAAACATTCGAGGCGGACAACGGCCCAAAACCTTGCAACGCCCTGAAGATATGTGTTGCGCTAAAAGCGATGCCGCTGACCACGGCTGTCGGTAAACACTTCCAAAGTTGTTTCACGATCCGCTGGCCGACGGCTCGCTTGAACCCTTCAAACAGCGCCGCCACTTTTTATTTTCGAACTTCAAACCATGCACAAAACCACTTTGCTTTTTGGCTCCATCGGCGTTCTGATGGAGACCTCTGACGTGCAGCGCCGCGCTTACAACCAAGCTTTGAAAGAGGCGGGGTTGAATTGGGCATGGGGGCGCGAAATTTATGCCGAGCTGCTCAACCAATCGGGCGGCCAAGACCGCTTGAGAATGCTTGCCGCCGCCACTGGCACTGCGCTGTCGCAGGAACAAATAGAGTCCATTCATGCCAGAAAAACAGCCGTCGCGTGCGCTGAGCTGGCGGCAACTCGCACGGCGCTGCGCCCAGGTGTGGGAGCGCTGTTGAAGTGGGCAAAAGCACGCAAGATGAAGCTTGGTTTTGTGACCAGCACCAACCAGGCAAACATCGACGCCATATTTGAGTCTGCTGGTGACGCGCTGTTGAAAAGCGATTTCGACTACATCGGCTCGAACACACAGGTCGCGCAAGGCAAGCCTTGGCCTGATCCTTATTTGAACGCGCTGAAACTTCTTCGCACTGCGCCTCACGAGGCACTGGCGATTGAAGACACAGCCGTTAGCTTGATGTCGGCGAAGCGCGCGGGATTGCAGGTGGTGGCCACGCCCGGTGACATTTCTGCGGGTCAGGATTTTTGGCAGGCAGATTTGGTGTGCCACAGCTTGTTGGACGACAGCGCAAACATTGACGCCCGCGTGTTGAATTTGCTGATGCGAGGGGATTGACGATGCAGAGAACACCTCTTTCTCCGTTCGGCATGGCCGTCAGTGGTTTGCAGATCAAAGACATCCCATGTGCCTCGCCGCAGTTCACTGATCTGACGCGGCTGGTGGCCACATCGCGCGTGGTGGTGTTTCGCGGCCAAGCCCTGGACGACGCTGACTTTGTGCAGTTTTTGAACGGCTTTGGCGACTTGACTTTCACCGACGGCGAAACGCCAGTGCTGGGTGCGCCCGACTTGAACGTCGTCACCAACATTGGCAGAACCACGCCTGCGCGCAGCTCGTTTCACACCGACACCAGCTACGTGGCCAAGCCGCCCGCTTTCTCTGCGTTGCGTCCGGTGCTGTTGCCGTCCTCAGGCGGTGACACGCTGTTCACCGATCAGGTTCGCGCTGCTGCACGGTTGCCGGAAAAAGCACGCCGCTTCTTGATGGGCCGAACCGTGTTGCACGGGGCTGCTGGTCTCGACGGACAAGAGCAAACCACGCGCCAACCTCTGCTTCGGCGCCATCCTGTGACCGATGAGGTGTCGCTGTACTTGTCCACCCGCAAGCGTTGCACTGAGCTGCAAGGTGTTGATGCTCCGACCAGTGAACGCATCATTGCGGCGCTGTACAGGCACAGCACGCGGGCCAGCGCGCAGTACCGACACGAATGGAAGCCGGGCGATGTGTTGATGTGGGACAACCGCGTCAGCATGCACAAAGCAGACCATGACAACCTGACGCAAAACCGTCTGTTGCACCGAGGCATGGTCAGCGGTGAAGTCCCGTTGTTCGCGACGCACGCCGCGCCCCACAGCGGCAGTGCAGGGGCAAAATAATGCACGCGGCCGAGTTGGCTGGCGCACCTTTCTAGTTTTGAAATAAAGCCATGAACACCACAAATTCAGTCACCCTGCACCGCGTTTTGACCGCCCCGCCCGAGCGCGTTTTCCGCGCCTTTGTTGAACCCGACGCCTTGGCGCGGTGGCTGCCGCCCAACGGCTTCACCGCCAAGGTGCATCACATGGATGCCCGCGTGGGTGGCAGCTTCAAAATGTCGTTCACCAACTTTGGCAGCGGAACCAGCATCGGGTTTGGCGGGGAGTATTTGGAGCTGGTGCCCGGCGAACGATTGCGCTATACCGATGTGTTTGATGACCCCCATCTTCCCGGCGTGATGACCGTCACAGTGACCTTCAAAAAAGTGGCGGTGGGCACTGAACTCACCGCACGACAAGAGGGCATACCAGCCGCCATTCCGGTGGAAGCGTGCTACTTGGGTTGGCAGGAATCGCTGCGTCATTTGGCCCGGTTGGTCGAGCCCGAAATTCCTGGCTGAGCACGTCAAGCTGACGTTGGCTTGCGCCGAAAACGGCCATGCGTATCAATGGTGCGATGCGGCGCTGGCCCTTCGACACCTCAGGGCGAACGGGTGAGGTTTGTCGGGCGCTGGCTCACCGACACGTCGACGCGAACAGGTCAGGCGTTTGTCTGGCGCTGGCACTTCGATACCTCAGGGCGAACGGGACTTTGGTTCGGGCGCTGGACTTTCTACACCTCAGGGCGAACGGGATTTCGGTTTGTGCGAACGGGATTTTGGTTGCGGCGAACGGTTTTTTGTGCGAACGAGATCAGGCTGTTTGCGCCAAGCTCAAAGCTTCACCGGCCCATCCACCACCGCACCAGATGCCACCACCGCCCTTGCCTGCTGCTGCCTCACGCGGTCTACATACTGATCGCTCTTGGCGATCTGCGCTTTCATGATGGCGTTGTTTTGGCCCATGGTGTCGATGGCCTTGGCGCGGAAGCTGTCCATGGCGTCCATGGCTTTGTAGGTTTGATCGAACATCTCTTGCATCTTCTCGATGCCGATCATGGGGTTGCTTGCAAACTGTGCGGTGGCGTCGACGTGTTGGTTGAGCTGCTTGCCACTCTGTGAAATCAAATCGCCGATGGTGCTGTTGACGCCTTGCAGCATGTCCATCACCGCAATTTGATTGCCGGTGGCGCGTGCCACGGTTTGCGCCACGGCCAGCGCGCTCATGCCGGTGGTGGCCACACGGGTGCAGCCGTTCATCATTTCGCGGCCGGTTTTTTTCAGCACGTCCAAGGCCAAGTAGCCGTTAACGCACACGGCTTGCTGGGTCAAGATGTCAGTCAAGTTTTGGCGGGCGTAAAACAGCACCTCTTGGCGCAGCGCTTGAGCGCGTTGCGGGTCGGTGGCTTCAATCGACGCCACTTTGGCAGCGAGCTTGGTGTCCAGACTTTCTGAAAAGTGAGCTGCCGCGGCGAGCTTTTGCATGGCCTCCCACAACTTACCGCGCGTGGCTTCGATGTCGGCGATGTCCATTTGCACTTCGTCGCGCGCGGCGTAGAGCTGCGTCATGGCCTTTTTGAGCTGATCGCCCGCCGACTCGAACTTGCGGAAATAGGCCTGAAGCTTGTTGCCGAACGGGATGATGCCGAGCAGCTTGTTGGGTTGCAGCAAGTCGCCGTCTTTGCCGGGATTGAGGTCGTCCAACTGCGAACGAATGTCGCCCATGGCTTTGAAGGCGGGGCTGGTTTCCACACCCACCATGTTGCGCTGCATGAAGCGGCCTTGCATCAGGCTGGCGGCGGTGGACACCTCTTCCTTGCCCAGCGCAAAGGCCGAGTCGAGCTTGGATTTGAAGGCGTCGGTGTGCACGTCTTCTTTCAACAGCGCATCGACAAAGCGCGCCACTTGGTCGTCAACCGCCGCCTTGACTTCGGGCTTGAGCGGGACCGCCGTTTGCGAGGCTTGCACGGCGATGGGGGTGATGACTTCGGGGGCTTCGAGGATGAAGCTGGGGACAGACAGAGACAGAGACAGGGCCGTGGTGTCGGTGGTCACTGCGGCGGTGGTTTTATCGTTTGACATCTTGCGTCTCCTGGATGCGGTTCAGTGCGGAAAGGTCGAGGGTGGCGTCCATGGCGGGCGCTTCCAGCAAATTGGTGGTGCCAAATTTATCTTGCAAAAAGCGTGAGTGAACCAAGAAGGCGTGGGCATCTTGGCTGGCCAAATCGTCGCCCAGTTGTTTGACTTTCACTTCAAGCTCGGTGAGTGTGTCGCGAAAGGTGTCTTGCGCGGTTTTGCCGTTTTCCAGCACGCGGGTGGTGGCGTATTGAACGGGGATGGACAGGTAGGTTTTCAGGGCGTCCGGCAGGTAAGAAATGGCAATGTGGCGCGCATGAAAACTCTCTTGCAGCGACAGCGAACCCTTGCTGCGCTCCCACTGCGCCAGCAGCCCCTCGAGCGCGGTGCACAGCTCAATCACTTTGCTTTGCAGCGACGCGGGCAGGCGCTTTTCCGGGTTGTAGTTGACCAAGCCGCGCACACCGCCAAGGGCGCGGCCCATGGCTTCGCGGGCATCGCCTTCGTCGGTAAATTCCAGGTCATCCCACGGCGTGCCGCTGAGCTTGGGAAAGCCCAGCCACAAGCCGCCAGCGGCGAAGCCTGCGGCATAGCCGGTGGCGGCCACGCCCAAGCCTGCCAGGCCCAACAGGCCGAAGACTTGCAGCATCAAGACGATGGTGGCCAAGCCCAAGCCGCACCAATTGGCAGGGCTGGTGAGGAAGCGTTGGAGTTTGTCGATCATGGGTTGGGTCTTGCTGGCAATCTTGTGTCAATCCTGTTCGCTTCACGCAAAACACAAACAGATCCCGTTCGGGCTGAGGTGGCCCTTCCGACTGCCCTGAGGTCTCGTAGGGAGGGCTTGCCTTCGTCTCGACCCCTCACTGATAAGCCCGAATGTCTTTGAACACCGCATACAGCGGCGTTTTGCGCGCATCAAACACGCGGCCGCCGGTGATGCTGACCAGTTGCTTCAGGTCGGCTTCTTTGGCTTCACCAAACAGCACCATGAACACTGGCACGGCGCGCACGTCTTCGGGCAGCTGGGCGTAGGCCGCTTTGAATGATTCCAAGCCGCGGCCTTCGGTGTTTTCGCCGTCGGTGAAAGCGACCACCGAGTACTGGTAGTTGGGTGACTTTTTGCGCTGCTCCAGGCTGTGTTGCAGGGCCGCCAGCACGCTGTCGTACAGCGCGGTGCCGCCTGTCATGTTCAAGCCGTCGGCATAAGCACGCACGTCGGCCAGCACTTGCTGTTTGGCTTCAGAATCTTCTTGCAGCTGCACGCCTTTGGCCGCAACACGACCTGCTGGAATCTCGAATGCGGTGATGTCGCCGGGCCGGCTGGCGAACGGCAGCATCCACACGCGTTCGCGGTTGGTGAGCTTCGCCAAGCGGCCGGTCAACGACGCGTCGCCACCTGCGATGTAGTGCATGGCTTCGACCAATTGTTTGCGCCGCGCCCCGGCCATGCTGCCGCTGGTGTCCAACACAAAAGTGCTGGCAATCGGGCGTCGAAATTCGTTGAGGTAGGCGTCAATCAAACCGTCGGCCAATTCGCGGCTGGGTGAGAAAGGCAGCTCGACGCGCATGTCACCGCTGGGAAACAAATTCGCCACCGTGGCCGCCACTTCGCGGTTGATGGGACGACGCAAAGTTTGCTGAGCCAACCAGGTTTGTGCGGGCGCACTTTTCAAATACGCCACCACTTTTTGATAGTCGTCGCGACGCGCGTCGGCAAGCAACATCAGCGGGTAGTCGGCGGTGGAAACGCCCTCGTGCGGATACACCAGGGTGAGTTTTTCGCGCAGCTTGCCGCTGTTGTTCAAGCTGAGCAACCAGCTTTCGTAGTTGATGAAAGCATTGAGCTGATTGGCTTGATTGCCTTGTTGTTCGATGAACTTTTCAGACAAATAAGTCGAGTTGTCGCCGGGCAGTTTGTAGCCCTTCAAAAAACTGGCAATCGCGCTGCGGTCAACGTCGGCCGCTGTCAGTGCTTCGGCTTTGTCGCTGGCCGCCGCCACCACGCCCATCAGCGCCATGAAGCCTTGGTTGGAGGTGGCGGGGTTGGACAGGGCGTAGCGAAGTTTGCCGCTGCGCGATGCTTCGGTCAGCGCTTTCCAGGTGACGGTGGCGGCCACGGCCGGGTCGTTCCATCCGAGCGCGCGCGCCGCCGATTCATTCACGCCCACCGCAATCGGCGACAGCATGATTTTTTCTTGCAGCTTGACGCGGCTTTGGCCTTGCGGATCGCTGAGCAAATACTTGGCGTTGGCAAACCAAGCGGCATGCGCATCGGTCTTGCCGGCCAACACCGCCTCGGTGCTTTCCA
>JANYJJ010000045.1 GCA_025358485.1 Burkholderiales bacterium
TGCCGATGGCAATGTCGCATGGCCGAGGCTGCTGGGTCTGGGACACCGAAGGCAAAAAGTACCTCGACGGTTTGGGCGGCATCGCGGTGAACACGCTGGGCCACGCCCACCCCAAGCTGGTGCCCGCCCTGCAAGAGCAAATTGGCCGCTTAATCCACACCTCGAATTACTACGCCGCGCCGATGCAAGAACAGTTGGCCGCCAAGCTGTGCCAGCTGTCGGGCATGACCAATGTTTTCTTCTGCAACAGCGGGCTGGAAGCCAATGAAGGCGCATTGAAAATAGCACGCAAATTCGGCCACGACCAAGGCATCGACTTCCCCGAAGTCATCGTCTACGAGAAGGCATTTCACGGCCGCTCAATTGCCACGCTGTCGGCCACCGGCAACCCCAAAATCCACGAAGGCTTCGGCCCATTGGTGCAGGGTTTTGTGCGGGTGCCGCTGAACGATGTGGCGGCCATTGAAGAAGTGGCTTTGACGCACCCGAATGTGGTGGCGGTGTTTTTAGAAGTGATTCAAGGCGAAGGCGGCGTGAACCCGGCGAAGGTCGAATACTTGCAAGCCGTGCGCCGCATCTGCGACGAACACGGCTGGCTGCTGATGCTGGACGAAGTGCAGTGCGGCATAGGCCGCACCGGCAAATGGTTTGCGCACCAGTGGGCGGGCATACAACCGGACGTGATGCCACTGGCCAAGGGCTTGGGTTCCGGCGTGCCGGTGGGCGCGGTGGTCTGCGGCCCGAAAGCCGCGCAGGTGCTGAAGCCTGGCAATCACGGCACCACGTTTGGTGGCAACCCGCTGGCCATGCGCGCGGGCATAGAAACGCTGCGCATCATGGAAGAAGACCGCGTGATGGAGAACGCCGCGCACACCGGTGCCGCACTGCTGGCGGCGCTGCACCGAGAGCTAGCGGGCGTCGCGGGCATTGTTGAAATTCGCGGTTTGGGACTGATGCTGGGCATCGAGTTGAACCGGCCTTGCGGCGAGTTGCTGGGCCGCGCTGCTGACGCGGGTTTGCTGATCAGCGTGACCGCCGATCGTGTGATTCGCTTGGTGCCGCCGCTGATTTTGAGCGTGGCCGAGGCCGAGCACATCGTGGAAATTTTGTGTCCGCTGATCAAGGATTTTCTGGCCACACCTCCTGCTTTGAAGTCATAGACATGAAGCCATGAAACCCGGCTACAAACTGATGAAGCACTACACGCAGTTCAAAGACTTTCGGGCCGAGGAATACGCCTACCTGTTTGAGCGCGCACGCAACATCAAGCAGCGCTTCAAAAACTACGAAAAATACACGCCGCTGGTTGACCGCACGCTGGCGATGATTTTCGAAAAAGCCAGCACACGCACCCGCGTGAGCTTCGAGGCGGGCATGTATCAAATGGGCGGCTCGGTGGTCAACCTGACCACCGGCGACAGCCAATTGGGCCGCGCCGAGCCCATCGAAGACAGCGCGCGAGTCATCAGCCGGATGGTCGATTTGGTGATGATCCGCACCTACGAGCAAACCAAGCTCGACGCCTTTGCGGCGCACTCGCGCGTGCCCGTCATCAACGGCCTGACGAATGAGAACCACCCCTGTCAAATCTTGGCCGACGTGTTCACCTTCATCGAGCAGCGCGGCCCCATCGCAGGCAAGGTGGTGGCATGGGTGGGTGACGGCAACAACATGGCCAATACCTGGCTGCAAGCGGCCGACATTTTGGGTTTCGCTCTGCACGTCAGCACGCCCAGCGGCTACGAGATTGACACCAAAGTGGCGGGCGTGAGCAACACGAATTGCGTGAAGACTTTCAAGCACCCACTTGACGCGTGTCGCGGGGCCCATTTGGTGACCACCGATGTGTGGACCAGCATGGGCTACGAGGCCGAAAACGAAAAGCGCATGGAGGCGTTCGCCGACTGGTGCGTCGATGCCGAGATGATGGCGGCGGCTCAGCCCGACGCGCTCTTCATGCACTGCTTGCCTGCGCACCGCGGCGAAGAAGTGGCGGCCGAGGTGATCGACGGGCCGCAATCGGTGGTGTGGGAAGAGGCCGAAAACCGACTGCACGTGCAGAAGGCGCTGATGGAGTATTTGCTGTTGGGGCGAATTGGATGACTGGGCGCTTCAATCTGCGCTGAGCGCACGGTAAACCTGCTGCTTGTAGTCAAACCAAAACGGATTCCAAAATCCGAAAAAGCGCTGCGTCATGAGCACGCCCACGCAGCCGCTGGCGGGCGAAACCCACCAATGCGTGCCGCCCAAACCGCCCCATTGAAGCTCGCCCACTGACAGATTGCTCTGCCATGTTGATGCGCTGCGAGTCACAGCACCGCCCAAGCCAAACCCGAAGTTGGGCATGGCTGCGCTGCCCGGGAAATGGACACAGCGCGTGGGCGGTAGTTGGTCGCGCAGCAGCTCCGCCAAACTGCTGGCCGACAGGCATGCGGTGGGGCCGGGCAGCAAGCCCTTCAGCAGCGCCAACATGTCGTCTTGCGTGGTGCACAAGCCGCTGGCTCCGCCTTCGCGAGGCACGGATCGCAAATTGGCTTGGGGCCAAGGCGTGTCATCGAGTCGTTTCAAGCCGGGCAGCGTGGGGTCGAGTCGGTCACCACCGTACATTGCGCACAAGCGCGGAGCTTGATCGGCGCGCAGCACGAAGTCGGTGTCCGCCATGCCCAGCGGGGCCAGCAACAGCGATTGCAGCGCATCGCTGAATCCCATACCGGTGACGATTTCGACCAAGCGTGCGAGCACGTCGGGGGCCATGGAGTATTCCCAAGCAGTGCCGGGTTGATGCAACAGTGGCAGCGTGGCCAAGCGCGCCATCAATTCATCCAGCGCGGCGTCGCAGCGGCGCACGCCTGCCGCGTGGTAGCCGTTGAAAATGACCGTGCCGATGTCGAACACGCCGTGGCTGAAACCGGCTTGATGGCTCAGCAACTGGCGCACCGTGATGTCGCTTTGCAAGGCGTCGGTGTCGCTGAGTTGCGTGGCACCGGGGCGCAAAACGCGCACTTTGCCAAGGGCCGGGATCCAGGTTTTGATGGGATCGTCCAAAGCAAAGCAGCCCTGATCGACCAGGTGCAGCACCAGCACCGCAGTCAACAGCTTGGTGTTGGAAAAGGCGCGGTGGATGTGATCGCGTCGCAACAACTCGCCGCTTTCGATGTTGGCGTGGCCTGTGCAGAAGTCGGCGATGACTTCGCCGTTGCGCCAAATCAACGCCGAGGCGCCAGGCAGCAACTGGGTGTCGACCGCAGATTGCAAAACAGCGTGCGCACCTGAGAAGTCGGGGGCTTGATTCATGGGTGTTGCAAGCGCCTTGGTTGGACGAGCAAACCCGTCAACTATTGAAAAAGGGCTCAGCGAATGTTCGCTGAGCCCTTCGTGTGTTTGCCTGACTTCTGCCTGATATCTGCTTGATATCTACTTAACGCCTGCCTAATTTTTGTGGTGGGTTGTGCGGGACTCGAACCCACGACCTACGGATTAAAAGTCCGCTGCTCTACCAACTGAGCTAACAACCCCAATCAAGCCCCCAATTATATCTGTGTTCGGACGGCGCTTCGTTTGGTCAACGCCACCAAATCATCGGCGCCGTGAGCCAAAAACGACAACACCTCGCCGGCCGCAACCATGCCGAAGGTGGCGGTGACGGTGACGCTGGATCCGTAGCCGTGGCAATTCAGGGTGGCGTCGCTTCCGGCCGGGGGAAGCTCGACCGCTTCGCGCGAGAAAACACATCGCACACCCAGCGCCCCTTTGCGCGGCGCTGCGTGGTGTTGACGCAGGTGTTGACGCAGGCGCTGGCGCAGCGACGCGAGCAGCGGATCGTGGGTGACATCAGCCAAATCGGCCACCTCCACTGCCTGAGCGGCTTGCTTGCCACCGGCGGCCCCCACACTGACCAGCGGCGTGCCGGTGGCCATGGCCCACGCTGCCAGCACGGCTTTGGCGCGCACTTGGTCGCAGGCGTCGATTACTGCAAACGTCACGGCACACGTCGCTGCCGACGCCACCGCCAACGCAGAAGACTTCATCAACCCCGGCCAGTTGGTTTCATCGACAAATTCTTCGACGCTGTGCACCACGCAGCCGGGGTGAATGTCAGCAATGCGCTCGCGCAAGGCCCCTGTTTTTGACTGGCCGACTGTGGCACCCAGCGCCTGCACCTGGCGGTTGATGTTGGACTCGGACACCTGATCCAAATCAATCAAGGTCAAGGCCGCGACGCCGCTTCGCGCCAGCGCTTCCACAGCCCACGAGCCCACGCCGCCCACACCGACAACCACCACGTGGGCAGCTCGTATGCGCGCGTAGCCTGCGTCGCCGTAGAGCCTGCGCAAGCCGCCGAATCGGCGCTCTGAATCGGCTTCAATCACAGCGAACGCTTCAGAGAAACACCAGATTCACTTCAGCAAAATCGCGCGCTCTTTGCCTGCTTGCGCGGCTTCAGAGGCTGGATAAGCCTTGACCAATTCGTCCACCGTGCGCTTGGCAGCCTTGTTGTCTTTCAGCTCGATTTGGCAATTCACCACCGACAGCAACGCTTCGGCGGCGCGCGGGTGGTCGGGCGTGTTGCTCACCAAGTTGCGGAATGAGGCAATGGCTTCTTTGAACTCGCGCTTGCCGTACTGCGCATTGCCCAGCCAAAACAACACCGAATCGTTGTAGCCACTGCCCGGATAGCGTCGCTGGAATGCGGCCAAGCCGCTTGCGGCGGCAGCAAATTCACCCTTGCGCATGGGGGCCATGGCTTCTTCGTAAAGGCGTTTTTCTTCGGCGTCGGCCAAGAATTCTTTGCCGTCCACCGTCACTTTTTGCGGCTCTAGCTTGCGCACGCGTTCGTCCACGCCTTGCAGCACGTCTTTTTGTTTGCGCTGCAAGTCGGCAACATCGCGGCTCAAGGTTTCGTTTTGGCCGCGCAGCTTGGCGTTGTCTGAGCGCAGCATTTCAAGCTGGCTGTTGAGGTCAAGCAGGCTGCGTTTGATTTGCCCTATTTGCTCCAGCACCTGCGCGTTCAACTCAGACTGGCGCGCGCGCTGCGCGTCGACGCTTTGCTCTAGCTTTTGACGCAAATCCAAAATGGCTTTGCGCGCTTCGTCGTCGTCAAACAAACCGGCCTGCACCGGGTTGGCAAGCAAGCAAAAGCCCAAGGCCGCAGCCTGACAAAACCGAGAAGCAAAACGCTGCATGGCCATGGCTTTCAGGCGCATCAACGGTTGTTCATTTCAACGCGCCGGTTCTTCGCAAATGCCGCTTCATCGGCACCGTTGACGGCGGGGCGCTCCTTGCCAAAGCTCACCGCTTCCACCTGCGCATCGGTCACACCCAGCAGCGTCAGCGCTTTGGCGACAGACTCAGCGCGCTTTTGACCGAGGGCCAAGTTGTATTCGCGGCCACCACGTTCGTCGGTGTGACCTTCTATCGACAGCTTCTTTTTGCGGTCAGCAGAAAGCAGCTTGGCATGACCTTCTACGGCCGGGCGGAACTCGTCTTTGACGATGAAACTGTCGTAGTCAAAGTAGATGATGCGCGCCAAATTGGTGGTCGCGTTGGCAGGATTTGCAGCCGTCAAATCGACCGGCGCAACGCGGCTTTGCGAGGTGCTGGCCGCGCCTGCGCCGCCCGCACCATCCACCGCGCCCGCACCTGGCACCACGGCCTTGCCTGTGCGCGACTCGATGGGCGCGTCTTCATTGAGCTTGACGCCAGACGCGCAACCAGCAAGGACTGCCACCAGCGCAAGGCAACTCAAGGCGCGGAGTTTTGAAGAAAACAAAGTGTTCATGATTCAAACCCTTAAAAGGACACAGACCTGCGAGCGGAACAAACGTTCAAAAAGCAACAACACCATTCGGACACATCGATGACACCTGTGACCAGGTCAACACCCAGATCAACGGCGATCACCAACAGTCATCGACCAAAAGGCCCCCACACTGGCTCGCGCACATCGGCGGTGGTGGACACCAAACGCGCCTTGATCTTGCCATCGAGCGTGGTGGTCATCAAGACATCGCGGCCTTGGCTGCGGGTGGCGTAAATCAACAAGCGGCCGTTGGGCGAGAAGCTCGGGCTTTCGTCGTCGGTGGTGTCGCTGATCAATTGCGGCGCAGCACCCGTTGTCAAGTCCAGCAAGGCCAATTTGAAGGCATTGCCTTGGCGTGTGATGTAGGCCATGGCGCGGCCGTTTGGGCTGATGGCGGGGCTGATGTTGTAGCTGCCCGAAAAGCTGACGCGCTCGGGCGTGCCACCGGCCACCGGCACACGGTAAATCTGCGGACTGCCGCCGCGGTCGCTGACGAAGTAAACCGTTTTGCCGTCGGCCGAAAACACCGGTT
Source organism: Burkholderiales bacterium (assembly GCA_025358485.1). Classification (GTDB taxonomy): domain Bacteria; phylum Pseudomonadota; class Gammaproteobacteria; order Burkholderiales; family Burkholderiaceae_C; genus JANYJJ01. Next base: position 6,333 of record JANYJJ010000045.1, read on the forward strand.
CGGTGTCAATGGCGCTGCTGGTGGTCAAGCGCTTCACGCCTTCACCGAAGCGGTTCATCAAGTAAATCTGGGCCCCGCCGTCGCGCGACAAAGTCAGCGCCAATTGCTGTCCATCGGGTGACCACGCCGGGGCGCTGTTTGAGCCGCGAAACGACGCAAGCGTGCGGCGCTTTCCGGTGCTCACATCTTGCGCAATGACCACGGCTTTTTGGCTTTCAAAACTCACATACGCCAGCTCTTTGCCGTCGGGCGACCAGGCCGGCGAAATCAGCGGCTCTGCGCTGTTGACAGCGACTTGACCACCCTCGCCGTCGGCATCGGCCACCCGCAAAGTGAAGCGGCCTCCGCCTTTGGTCACATACGCGATGCGTGTAGAAAAAACGCCTTTCTCGCCGGTCAATTTTTCGTGCACGAAGTCGGCTATGCGATGAGCCGCCAAGCGCA
>JANYJJ010000094.1 GCA_025358485.1 Burkholderiales bacterium
GCTTCGGCATGGTCACCTACGACCGGTGTTTGTGCACCGGTGCACTCATTTTGGCGAGGGCGGCATGAGCGCTTCCCCTGAACAGACTTCGCGCCCACTGCGCCCACCGCGGAAGAACCCGGTTCTGCGCACGCGCCAACCCACGCTGCCACCTGGCAACCGCAGTCGCGTGGCTTTGGGCCTGACCGCCGCTGCCGCAGAGGGCCGGTTTGAGTTGCAGCAATGCGCGAGCTGCCACGCGGTGCAGTACCCGCCGCGTGAGGCCTGCCACGTGTGTTTGAGCGACGAACTGCCCTGGACTTTGCAAAGCGGCGCAGCCACTTTGCTCAGCGAAACCACGCTGCACCACAGCAACGATTTGTTCTTCCGCGAGCGCTTGCCGTGGCGCTTGGGCTTGGCGCAACTCGACAGCGGCCCGGCGGTGATGGTGCATTTGTTGGATACCGTGGCCGCCGCGCCGACACGCATCACCGTTGACGTGCGCTTAGACCGTGCGGGTCAAGCCGTGCTGATCGCTTCACCAGAAAAAGAAAGCATCGACATGCAAGACGACAAAATTCTCCAAGCCATGGGCTGCGACCCGAAGTTCCGCAAGGTGCTGGTCACCGACGGCAAAACCGAAGTCGGCCAAGCCATGGTGCACGCCTTGATAGCCGCCGGTGCCGACATCGTTTGGGTCGGCCATGCCGAGCCTTGGAAGAAGCTGCCGGGCCTGTCCGAGTTGGCCGCCTTGCCGCAAGTCACATTGGTGCCGCTGGATTTGACCAACGCAAAGTCAGTGACCGAGCTGGCCGGTGAAATTGCAGGCAAGGTCGATATCGTTGTCAACAACGCCGAGCTGCACCGCAGCTTTGGCATCGCAGCGCGCAAAGGCGTGGATGTGGCGCGCGCCGAGATGGAAATCAACTACTTCGGCCTGCTGCGACTGGCGCAAGACTTTGGCCCGGCCTTGAAAGGGCGCGCCGCCGACGGCCAGAACAGTGCGGTGGCGTGGGTCAATTTGCTGTCAATTTACGCGCTGTCCAACTACCCGCCGCACGGCACGTTTTCGGCGTCGAAGGCGGCGGCCTTGTCGCTGGCGCAGTGCTTGCGCGCCGAGATGCGACCGGCCGGCATACGCGTCATCAACCTCTTTCCCGGCCCAATAGATGACGACTGGAACCAGTTGATGCCACCGCCCAAAGTCACGCCCCAAGCCTTGGCCGCGGCCATGGTCAAGGCGCTGAAAGACGGCGTGGAAGATGTGTACCCCGGCGACGTGGCGGCCGAGTGGCGAGCGCGTTTTCGCGACAACCCCAAAGTGCTGGAACGCGAGTTGGCCGCAGGAGGAAGTTAAAAATGAACGCGAGCATGAAACCCGCAGACATCTTGAGCGCACTGGCCGGTGCGCTGGCCAGCCAACAAATCAAAGTCATTGACCTCACGCACACGCTGACGCCTGAATTTCCTGCCATTGCGCTGCCTCCCGAGATGGGCCAATGCTGGCCGTTTCGCATTGAAGAGGTGTCGCGTTACGACGAGCGCGGCCCGGCTTGGTATTGGAATAATTTTTCATGCGGCGAACACACCGGCACGCACTTCGATGCGCCCATCCATTGGATTTCAGGCCGCGATTTGCCGCGCAATGCGGTCGACACCATCCCCGTGCAGCACTTCGTGGCACCGGCTGTGGTGCTCGACTGTTCGGCCGAGTCCGCCGCCAACCCCGATCACCTCTTGACCATCGAGGCGGTGCTGACTTGGGAGGCCACGCACGGCCGCATTCCCGCCAATGCTTGGGTGCTGATGCGCACCGATTGGGCGCACCGCGCGCACGACCCCGAGGCGTTTCAAAACTTCGACGCCACCGGCCAGCACACCCCCGGGCCGAGTGCCGCAGTGGCGAAGTTTTTGGTGGAAGAGCGCGGCGTGTTGGGTTTCGGCTCAGAAGCCATCGGCACCGACGCAGGCCAGGGCTACCACGAGCGCCCGCCTTACCCCTGCCACTACTACATGCACGGCGCGGGCCGCTACGGTTTGCAGTGCCTCAACAACCTAGACCAGTTGCCGCCGACCGGTGCGGTGTTGATTTGCCCGCCGCTGAAGATAGAAAACGGCAGCGGCAGCCCGCTGCGGGTGTTGGCGTTGGTGGCGTCATGAGTTTCCAAGTGAATGCGCGGACAGATAAAAACCCGTTCGCCCTGAGGTATCGAAGGGCCGCGCTGACCGCGACGCTGAAAGTACGCCATGACTGACGCATCAAGCACCCGAAGCGCCATCGTCACAGGCGGCAGTGCAGGCATCGGTGCCGCCATCTGCCATCAGTTCCTCGCCGATGGCTATGAGGTCATCAACCTGTCGCGTCGCGCCGCGGCCTTCCAACACCCCAAGCTGCACAACATCGAAGTCGATCTCACCGACCGCGCCGCCACCGCACAAGCCGCAGCAGTAGCGGCGCACCAGCACGGCATCGACACCGTCATCCACAACGCAGGCGTCATCCTCCCGGCCTTACTTGAAGACGTGAAGTTGGCCGACCTCGACACCTTGGTCGGTTTGCACCTCAGTGCTGCCATCACCTTGGTGCAAGCCACTTTGCCGCACATGAAAAATAACGGCTTTGGCCGCATCGTGCTGCTGTCGTCACGCGGTGCCTTGGGCTTGGCCACCCGCACCGCCTATGCCGCCACCAAAGCCGGCATGCTGGGCATGGCGCGCACCTGGGCGCTGGAGTTGGCACCGCACGGCATCACCGTCAACGTGGTCGCGCCCGGCCCCATACAGACCGACATGTTCCATGCCGTCGTGCCCAAGGGCAGCCCCAAGGTCGATCAGATTGCGGCCAGCATCCCGGTCAAGCGCTTGGGCCAACCAGAAGACGTAGCTCACGCTGTGAGCTACTTCGCCGCCCGCCAAGCCAGCTTTGTGACGGGACAGGTTTTGTATGTGTGTGGCGGGACGAGTGTGGGGAGTTTGGTGATTTGAGGGGGGTGTTCGCTGCAGCTCGGTTGCATGGGCGCAAGCGAAATCAAAGGCGGCTCAACCAATAGTCCGGCGCTTGTCGTTGATGCGTTACTGCGTAAATTTAAGGGCCGGCGGTCATCTCGCGGTAGATGATGGAGTAAGGGAATCGACGAAACGGAAAGACTCGAAGCCCAGCTTTCGACTTTGTTCCCAGTTGTTGATTCGCCTCAATCAACTCTGCAACTCGCTCAAATTCAACAACGAACGCGCTTGCAATTCGCGCGTTGGCTTCCTTGGCGTAATACAGCGCAGCGCGACTCAGCTCCGTTTCGGCGCTTGGATGGAGATCGTAAGTCACGCGAGCTGGGCGCGAATTCGGGCTACGGCTTCACGGCCAGGAACCATGGTTACTTTGCCAGATTCAACCTCGGCCTCGCGGCGCAATGCTTCGTCGAGCCAGGCGTCGGCTACCTTGCTATCGTGGTCAAAGCTCTCGATCAAGCGCTCTAGGATCCTTGCGCGATCAGGTGCCGGGAGGCCAAGAACTTCAGCTTCTAATTCATGAACTGACGTAGTCATCTGCAATTCCTCCAATATCCCGTTTGCGTTCAATTCAAGCATGCCACATCGGGGCAGTGACCCGATGAAACATTGAGATTCCTGTAGTTGTCCTGGCAGATTCTCCCGAGGTTGAGGCTGGGAAACACAAGCGCAGACCATTGCTCGGTTGGTGTTTCGAAAGCTAGTATTTGCGCTCGGCCAGCATGAAGCAGGGAACAAACTCTGAGTTCGATTGCGACCGTCCGCTCAAGCAGTTCCCCCGTCCCACCCCACCCAGGAGCCGCCCATGGAATCCCCCACAGTCAATGCCGCCGCGCCAAATACTGCACCCACCGCCGCACCCACCACCACGGCCTCCCCCACAGTCGCACCCACCCTGCGCCGAGCCCAAGACCTGCCCGGCCCACGCGGCCTGCCCATCGTGGGCAATTTGCTGCAAATTGACAGCGAGCGCATGCACTTGCAGTTGGAGGCGTGGGCGCAAGAATTTGGGTCGTTTTTCAAGCTCCAACTCGGGCCGCGCTTGATCGTGGTGGTGGGTGACCACCAAGCCACCGCCAACGCGCTGCGCGATCGCCCCGACGGCTTTCGGCGCACACAGCGCATGGCTGAAATTGGCAATGAAATGGGCTTGAAACCGGGCGTGTTTGCGGCCAATGGCGACACTTGGAAGCGCCAGCGCCGCATGGTGATGGCAGGCTTTGATCCGGCGCACGTGAAGCGTTATCACCCGGCCTTGGTGGGTGTGGCGCGGCGCCTCGGCACGCGCTGGACGCTCGCGGCGCAGACGGGCAGCAGCATTGATTTGCAGGCCGACTTGATGCGCTACACCGTCGACGCGATTGCGGGTTTGGCCTTTGGTGCCGAGGTGAACACTTTGGGCTCAGACGGCAATGTGATTCAGCAGCACCTCGACAAAATGTTTCCCACGCTGTTCACCCGCATGATGTCGCCGTTGCCCACCTGGCGTTGGGTGCGCACAGCCAAAGTGCGCGCGGTCGAGCGCAGCGTGGCGGCGGTGAATGAGGCGGTGGACGGCTTCATTCGGCAAGCCCGTGCGCGCATGCAGGCCAAGCCCGAGCTGCGCACCCAACCGCAAAATCTGTTGGAAGCCATGCTGGCTGCGGCCGACGAAGAAGGCAGCGGCATTGACGATGAGCAGGTGGCCGGCAATGTGTTCACCATGCTCTTGGCCGGTGAAGACACCACCGCCAACACGCTGGCGTGGATGGTCGATTTGCTGTGGCGCAACCCGGCTGCGCTGGCGCGTGCCACCGATGAAGTGCGCCGCGTCATGGCCTTCTCATCAAGCGCTGATTTCGACGCCAGCATGGATCAGTTGGTCGAGCTGGATTTTGTTGAAGCCTGCATCCACGAGACCATGCGCTTGAAACCTGTGGCACCCGTGATTGGCTTGCAAGCCTTGCGCGACAGCGTGGTGGGCGATGTGCAGATACCAAAAGACGCCGTCATCGTCAATTTGATGCGCCGCGACAGCGTGAGCGATGCGCACACGCCGAATGCGGCCCGTTTCGAGCCTGAGCGTTGGTTGGTTGACGGCACCGCTGGCGCGATTGGAACGCACCCGAAACGCACCTCCATGCCCTTCGGCGCAGGCCCGCGCATTTGCCCCGGCCGCTACATGGCCATGCTGGAAATGAAGCTGGCCGCCGCTGTGTTGTTAAGTCGCTTTGACATCCAAATGGTCGACACCGCCGACGGCCTGCCTGCGCGTGAAAAGCTGAATTTGGCGATGGCCCCGGTGGGTTTGCGCATGCGCTTGAAATCGCGCGTGGCTTGATTCACGCGGGTTGCGACTTGGTTCAGACAACGATCCCCGCTTCGCCGTTCGCTCTGACCCTCAAGCGTTACTCACCCCCGATGCGACATGCCCCGCGGGCACATGCGCTGACGCTGAATTGACGTGGCCTGTCTGGTCGTCAAAGAAAAAATCGGGCTCGAACTCACGCAAAAATTCGCCCTTGGGCAGGCCGCCCAAGAACATGGCTTCATCGACCTCAATGTCCCAGTCCATCAGCGTGCGTATGGCGCGCTCATGCGCTGGGGCGCTGCGCGCGGTGACCAGCGCGGTGCGTATGCGCATGCGGCTGCTGGACTCACGCTGCAAGCGTTGCAGGGCCAACAGCAAGGGCTTGAACGGACCTGCGGCCAAGGGGTTGTCGGCCTGCGCGCGCTCGTGGGCTTGGAAGGCATCCAGGCCCGCTTTTTGGAAGACGCGTTCGGCTTCGTCGCTGAACAACACCGCGTCGCCGTCGAAGGCAATGCGCACCTCATTCGGGTGCGCGTCTGATGCGCGTTTGGAGTGCGGGTAGACGCGCGCGGCAGGCACGCCAGCGTTCAGCGCGCTGCGCACATCCGCTTCGTTGGTGGACAAAAATAAATTCGCGTTCAGCGGTTTCAAGTAGCGCCACGGCGACTCACCGCGCGTGAACACTCCGCGCTGTATGGGCAGGCCGTAGTGCTGCGCCGAGCGGAACACACGCATGCCCGACACCGGGTCGTTGCGCGACAAGATCACCACCTCCACGCTGGGCGCTGCGGCGTTGAAGGCCAGCAGTTTGTTGACCAATGAAAAAGCCACGCCGGGTTTGGCGGCGTGGTCTAAGCGGTCGAGTTGCAGGCGCATGTAGGCGCGGTCGTTGGTGGACTCGAAGTGTTGGTTTTCTTCTTCAAAGTCGAACAACGCGCGCGACGAAATCGCCACCACCAATTGACCAGCCAGGGTGACCGCCATGATCAGACGGCGCTTTGGATTGAGTGGGGGTTCATTGACTGCTCGCGCTCGCGATCGTGTTCCGCGCCGTTTGCAAATGCATCAGGCCTTCAAAAATCAGTGAATCCACGGTTTCAAACGGCAGGTCGGTGATGGGCGCAAGCTTCACAGCCGCGCCTCCCGTCATCAGCAGCATCGGCGCACTGCCGCAGCGCGCGAACAGCTTGCGGTGCAGGCGTTCCACCGCCCCGGCGATGGCGTGGGCACCGCCGCTCATCAAGGCGTCGCTGGTGTTGGTGGGGAAGTCCAGCACTTCGCCGGTGGGCACTTTCAAACCTGCGGTGCCCATTTCCAGAGCCCGCAACATCAAGCCGAAGCCGGGCAATATCAGGCCGCCCAAGAACCGACCGCTGGCGTCGAGCGAATCGACCGTCACCGCCGTGCCCACCATCACCACCAGCACCGGCGGCGCTTCGCTGGAATTGACCACCGACGCCAAAGCGCGATGCCGTGCGCCGACCAGTGCGGCCCAGCGGTCGGCCCCCAAGCGGCTCGGGTGGTCGTAGCCGTTGATCACACCAGCCGCTTGCGCGCTGGAGCCAACCCAGCGCATTTCTACGTCCCACAGCTCACCGATTTGTTCCACCACGCGGCGCTTCACGGCTTCACCGGCCACCACGCAGCCCAAGGCGCTGAGTGGTGCGGGCAGGTGTTTCCAGTGGGTTTCGGCCAGGTCGTCAATCGTCTCCAAAAACACCGCGCCTGAAGCCAGCAGCGCCGCGCCAGGCTGGGCCGATTCATATTGCCCCCACTTCAAGCGGGTGTTGCCGATGTCTATGGCGAAGAAGGTCATGGTGTGGGCCAGCAGGTGCTCAAAATTTGGGTGCTTCCGGCTCGGGTTCGCCGAACCGCAACTGTCGCACGCGAAGCACGGTTTGTGTCGCGGCCAGGGGACGCTGAGGTCGCGTAGGTTTCGGGTCAAAGGCTGTTTTTGTCGGCTCGGGTTGTCGGATTGGGTCAAAGGCTTGCGCCAGCGCGCAGCCCGCGCAGCGTCAGCCGATACACTGCGTGTTGACGTATACGTCAATCAAACAAGCGCCACCGCATCAGCAGGAGACAGCATGGCCAAAGACATTTCCAGCGCACTGGCTGCCTTTCAAATTTCGACCGCCTCCGGCTTGCCGGGAACCAAAGCGGTCAAAGGGAAAAAGGCGTTTGACTTGACCAGCTTTGACGCGGCCGCCAAGCCCTTTTCCAGCGGCGACAAAACGGCCGACAAACTGGCCCTCGACGCGCTGGCCATCGAGCTGGATGCGCTGCAAGACCTGTTCTACGCCGACCGCCGCTTCAAATTGTTGGTGGTGCTGCAAGGCACCGACACCAGTGGCAAAGACGGCACCCTGCGCGGCGTGTTTGGTCGCATGAGCGCACTCGGTGTGCGCACCATAGGCTGGAAGGCACCCAGCGAAGCCGAACGCGCGCACGACTTTTTGTGGCGCATACACGCCAGCGTGCCGGCGGCTGGCGAGGTGATGGTGTTCAACCGCAGCCACTATGAAGACGTGCTGGTGCCCACCGTCAACGGCTGGATCACGCCCGAGCAAACCCGTCAGCGTTACGCCCACATCAACGACTTTGAGCGCATGCTGACCGAGACCGGCACCGTGGTGCTGAAGTTCTTGCTGCACATCTCAAAAGAAGAGCAGCGCGCGCGCTTGCAAGAACGCCTGGACGACCCAACCAAGCACTGGAAATTTGCCCTCGGCGATCTCGATGTGCGCAAGCAATGGGACGACTACCAAGCCGCCTACAGCGCCGCCGTGGCCGCCACTGGCACGCCGTGGGCGCCTTGGACCATCGTGCCGGCTGACTCCAAAACGCACCGCAATTTGATGATTGCGCAGGCACTGAAAAAGACCTTCGAGTCGTTGAAGTTGCGATTCCCGCCGCGTGAGCCGGGCCTGGAAAACATCACCGTCGTTTGAATTCTGGAGACCCCACATGACCGATCTGTCTGCTGAATTCAAGGCCTTGGCCGCCTACCGTCCCAAGCACAAAGTGCGTTTCGTCACGGCCGCCAGTTTGTTCGACGGCCACGACGCGGCCATCAACATCATGCGACGCATCTTGCAAAGCATGGGTGCCGAGGTGGTGCACTTGGGGCACAACCGCTCGGTGGACGAAGTCGTCACCGCGGCGTTGCAAGAAGACGTGCAAGGCATTGCCATCAGCAGCTACCAAGGCGGCCATGTCGAGTACTTCAAGTACATGGTCGATTTGCTGAAGGCGCGTGGCGGCGCGCACATTCAGGTGTTTGGCGGCGGCGGCGGCGTGATCGTCGCGCCCGAGATTGCCGAGCTCCAAGCCTACGGCGTCACACGCATTTACAGCCCCGAAGACGGCCAACGCATGGGCTTGGCCGGGATGATTGGCGAGATGGTGATGCGCTGCGACCACGACCTGACGGTGCATGCGCCCAAAGCCCTGAGCGCGGTGCAAGGTCATTCTGAGGCGAGCTGGCGCGCTTTGGCGCAGCTCATCACAGCGCTTGAAAACGGCAAGGTCAGTGACGCACTGAAAGCGTCTTTGCATGCAGAAGCCCTGAAGCTGAAAACGCCCGTCGTGGGCATCACCGGCACCGGCGGCGCGGGCAAGTCCAGCCTGACTGACGAGCTGATACGGCGCATTCGTTTGGATCAGAACGACAACCTGCGAATTGCCGTCATCAGCATCGATCCAAGCCGTCGCAAGAGTGGCGGCGCGTTGTTGGGCGACCGCATCCGTATGAATGCCATTGCGCCTTGGGGCCATCAGCAGCGCGTGTTCATGCGCTCGCTCGCCACGCGCGACTTCGGTTCAGAAATCAGTTTGGCCTTGCCCGATGTGTTGGCTGCGTGCCGCTGCGCGGGCTTCGACCTCATCATTGTTGAAACATCCGGCATAGGCCAAGGCGACGCTGCCATCGTGCCCTTGGTTGACGTGCCCATGTACGTCATGACGCCTGAATTCGGCGCGGCCAGCCAGCTTGAAAAAATCGACATGCTCGACTTTGCCGAGTTTGTGGCCATCAACAAATTTGACCGCAAGGGTGCCGCCGACGCCCTGCGCGATGTGGCCAAACAAGTGCAGCGCAACCAAGAAGCTTGGGGCAGCAAAACTGAAGACATGCCGGTGTTTGGCACCATGGCCAGCCGCTTCAACGACGACGGTGTGACCGCGCTGTACCAAGCCTTGCTGCCGCGTTTGGCCGCGCTGGGCATGAAGACGCAACCCGGCGTGTTGCCGAAAGCCGCCACCCGCCACAGCACCCACCAAGTGCCCATCGTGCCCGGCGCACGGGCCCGTTATTTGGCCGAAATTTCTGACACCGTGCGCGCCTATAAAAAGCAGGCCACAGCACAAGCACGTCTTGCCCGCGAGGTGCAGCAACTGCATCAAACCGCGCGCATGTTGGTGGAAGACAAGCCTGATAAAACCAAGGCGGTGGAAGCCGTCACCGACCTCGCCGTCAAACGCGAAGCGCGCTTGAACGCCACGGCCAAGCAACTGCTGGCGATGTGGCCCGCCATGCAAACCGCTTACGCCGGTGACGAATACGTCGTGAAAATTCGCGACAAGGAAATTCGCACTGCGCTCACGTCCACCTCACTCAGCGGCACCAAAATTCGCAAGGTCGCGTTGCCCACGTTCGAGGATCACGGCGAAATTTTGAAGTGGCTGATGTTGGACAACGTGCCCGGCAGCTTCCCTTACACCGCCGGCACATTCGCCTTCAAACGCGAAGGCGAAGACCCGACCCGCATGTTTGCTGGCGAGGGCGATGCGTTTCGCACCAACACCCGTTTCAAACTGCTGAGTGCGGGCATGCCCGCCAAGCGCCTGAGCACCGCGTTCGACTCGGTCACGCTGTACGGCAACGACCCGGCAGTGCGCCCCGACATCTACGGAAAAGTGGGCAACAGCGGCGTCAGCATCGCCACGCTCGACGACATGAAGGTGCTTTATGGCGGCTTCGATTTGACCCATCCGGCCACCAGCGTGAGCATGACCATCAACGGCCCTGCGCCGACGATTTTGGCCATGTTCATGAACACTGCCATCGATCAAAACTTGGACAAATTTCGCAGCGACAACGCGCGCGAACCCACGGCCGACGAAGCCCAAAAAATCACCGCGTGGACCCAGCAAAACGTGCGCGGCACGGTGCAAGCCGACATACTGAAAGAAGACCAAGGCCAAAACACCTGCATCTTCAGCACCGAGTTTTCGCTGAAGGTGATGGGCGACATTGCGCAGTATTTTGTGCAGCACCAAGTGCGCAATTTCTACAGCGTCAGCATCAGCGGATATCACATTGCCGAGGCCGGTGCCAACCCGCTGAGCCAGTTGGCTTTCACGTTGAGCAACGGCTTTACTTTTGTAGAGGCGTATTTGGCGCGCGGCATGCACATCGACGACTTCGCGCCCAACCTGAGCTTTTTCTTCAGCAACGGCATGGACCCCGAGTAC
>JANYJJ010000140.1 GCA_025358485.1 Burkholderiales bacterium
GCTCAAGGGCTCGGGCTGGTACGTCACCGACTTTCGCGGTGGCGCGGCTGCTGCGACTTCGGAGGGCGGCAAAGAGGGTGGCAAAGAGAGCGGAAAAGAAAGTGGCAAAGAAAGTGGCAAAGAGAGCGGTGCTGCCAAACCAGCCGGTGAGAAGACAGGCGACGCTTCGGCTTCCGGCGCAACTGCGGCTGCGCCCGCGTCAAGCCCGACACCAGCAGCTTCGAGTGCACCGGCTGCAGCCCCCGCTGCCAGCAAGTAAGTCACTACGCCCGCAAGGACAGTCTTGAAAAAATACCTCCTCGCGGGCTTGTTGGTGTGGCTGCCGCTGGCCATCACCATCTGGGTTTTGCACTCCGTCCTGGGCTTGCTCGACGGCGTGTTCGGTGTGGTGCTGTCGGCCACCCAGGCCGTGTTGCCTGAAGCGGCGCGTGTGCCCCTCGATGTGCTGCGCCGCATACCGGGTTTGAGCGTCATCGTCATGGTGGCGGGTCTGTTGCTCACTGGCATCTTCGCGGCCAACATCTTCGGGCAGTGGTGGCTCACACAAGGCAGCCGCTTGCTCAACAAAATTCCCATCGTCAAATCAATTTACAGCTCGGTCAAACAGGTGTCGGACACCTTGTTTTCCAGCAGCGGCAATGCGTTTCGCGAAGCGGTTTTGGTGGAGTACCCGCGCCACGGCTCTTGGACCATCGCCTTCGTGACCGGCAAGCCCAGCGGCGAAGCCGGGCAGCATTTGACGGGCGACTATCTGAGCCTGTACGTGCCCACCACACCCAACCCCACGTCGGGCTTCTTTTTGATGGTGCCGCGCGCCGATGTCAAAGGCTTGAACATGAGCGTGGACGAGGCTTTGAAATACGTCATCTCGATGGGCGTGGTGGCACCCCCGAATTCGCATGCCAACACCAACCCAAATCTCAACGCCAACGCCAAAGCCAAAGCCAACGCCAACGCCAACGTCGCGCAAGTGCCGCGAAATCAGCCCGGTTGAGCGCGCGGCGAGCGCTCAACCCAAGGGGTCTCTGCCAAGCAGCCCCCTCAGCGCCACCCCGATCAAGCAGTTGTCCGTGCGCGCAACTGCCACACTGAAACAGACCTTGGAGTGAATTCATGAGAACAACTTACTGCGGCCTCGTCAGCGAAGCCTTGATGGATCAAACCGTCACCTTGATGGGCTGGGCGCACCGTCGCCGTGACCACGGCGGCGTGATTTTTATCGACCTGCGCGACCGCGAAGGCCTGGTGCAAATCGTTTGCGACCCCGACCGCGCCGACATGTTCAAAGTGGCCGAAAACGTGCGCGGTGAATTCTGTTTGAAAGTGGTCGGCAAAGTGCGCGCGCGCCCCGCAGGCACGGCGAACGCCAACCTCATCAGCGGAAAAATTGAAGTGCTGTGTTTGGAGCTGGAAGTGCTGAACCCCAGCGTCACGCCGCCTTTTCAAATTGACGACGACAACCTGTCCGAGACCACGCGCCTCACGCATCGCGTGCTCGATTTGCGTCGCCCGCAAATGCAAAAAAACCTCATGCTGCGCTACCGCGTGTCCATGGAGGTGCGCAAGTTTTTGGACGCCAACGGTTTCATCGACATTGAAACGCCCATGCTGACCAAAAGCACGCCCGAAGGCGCGCGCGATTACCTTGTGCCCAGCCGCGTGAACGAAGGCATGTTCTTCGCGTTGCCGCAAAGCCCGCAACTCTTCAAGCAGTTGTTGATGGTGGCTGGTTTTGACCGCTATTACCAAATCACCAAATGCTTTCGAGACGAAGATTTGCGCGCCGATCGCCAGCCCGAATTCACGCAGATAGACATTGAAACCAGCTTCCTCACCGAAGAAGAAATTCGCGCCATGTTCGAGGGGATGATCCGCACCGTTTTCAAGAACGCCATCGGTGTTGATTTGCCGGTCTACCCCGTCATGAAGTACGGTGAAGCCATGCACCGCTTTGGCTCTGACAAGCCCGATCTGCGCGTGAAGTTGGAGTTCACCGAACTCACGGATGTGATGAAAACGGTGGACTTCAAAGTCTTCAGCACGCCCGCGACCACCGCCGGTGGCCGCGTGGTGGCGCTGCGCGTGCCGGGCGGCGGCGAAGCTGGCGTTGGAGCGGCGGGGGGCATCAGCCGTGGTGAGATCGATGCCTACACCGAGTTCGTGAAAATCTACGGGGCCAAAGGCTTGGCCTGGATCAAGGTCAACGACCTGAGCAAAGGCCGCGAAGGTCTGCAAAGCCCCATCGTGAAAAACTTGCACGACCAGGCGGTGGCCGACATCCTCAGTCGCACGGGCGCGCAAACAGGTGACCTGATTTTCTTCGGTGCCGATAAAGGCAAGATCGTTAACGATGCCATCGGCGCGCTGCGCGTCAAGTTGGGTCACAGCGAATTTGGCAAGGCCCACGGTCTGTTCGACGACGTGTGGGCACCGTTGTGGGTGGTGGACTTCCCGATGTTTGAGCAAGACGACATTGGTCAGCGTTGGAACGCGGTGCACCACCCCTTCACCGCACCGAAAGACGGCCACGAAGACCTGATGGACACGGACCCCGGAGCCTGCATTTCCAAAGCCTACGACATGGTGCTCAACGGCTGGGAAATGGGCGGCGGATCGGTGCGAATTCACCGCGCTGAAATCCAAAGTAAGGTCTTCAAAGCCCTCAACATTGGCCCCGAAGAAGCGCAAGAAAAGTTCGGTTTCTTGCTGGACGCCTTGCAGTACGGCGCGCCGCCGCACGGCGGTTTGGCCTTCGGCTTAGACCGCTTGGTGACCATGATGACGCGCGCTGAAAGCATCCGTGACGTGATTGCTTTTCCCAAAACTCAGCGTGCTCAATGTTTGCTCACCGGCGCGCCATCGGCAGTGGACGAAAAGCAGTTGCGCGAATTACACATACGGCTTCGCAACGCGCAGGCGCAGGTGCAGGTGCCAGCGCAGCCAGCAGTTTGATTTGAAGGCGCGCTGGGCAAAGCTCGGAACTCCGGCTGCACCGTTGCAAATCAAACTTTTCAGCTCGCTTGGACATTGCGACGCAAGCGGTCAGCGTATGGTGCGTTCGGTTCACACGGTGCATGCACCGCAGCTGGTGCGGGCATGGCGCACGTTGGTTACCGGGCAGCGATGTTCACCGGCACTGAGCAGCTTTGATTCATGACCACCGCGCGCCTTCCCAAAATCCCTGAATCTGTACTCGTTGTCATTCACACCGCCGACTTGCAAGTGCTGTTGATTGAGCGGGCCGACAAGCCCGGTTTTTGGCAAAGCGTGACGGGGTCGAAAGACGCACTCGACGAGCCTTCAGCCGAGACTGCCGCGCGCGAGGTGATGGAGGAAACGGGTATTGCAGTGGGCTCAAGCGCTGTGCCCACATCCAACTTGCGCGACTGGCAACAGCGCAATGTCTACGAGATTTTTGAGACCTGGCGACACCGCTACGCGCCGGGCGTGACGCACAACACTGAGCACGTGTTCAGCCTGTGTGTGCCGCGCGATGTGGTGGTGACCTTGGCTGCGCGCGAGCATCTGCGCTTTGAATGGCTGGCGTTGCCCGAGGCCGCAGCGCGTTGCTTTTCCCCGTCCAATGCGCAGGCGATTCTTGAATTGCCGCAGCGCATCGGAGCGACCTTGTGAAACGCCATTCGCTGAGCACTCATGCGGCCACGCAGCTGAGCACCCAGCACCCCAGTGACGTTTTGCGCGTGGCCACCTACAACATCCACAAAGGTGTGCGCGGCGTGGGCCCGCGCAAGCGGCTGGAAATTCACAACCTCGCGCTGGGCATCGAAGCGATTGACGCCGAATTGATTTTTTTGCAAGAAGTGCGCTTCAGCAACCGCGCCGAGGCGCGTCAGTTCACCGATGTGCATCGCGGCTGGCCGCGCATGCCGCAAGCTGATTTTTTGGCCCCTGAAGGCTACGCAGTGGCTTACCGCACCAACGCCGTCACGCGCGACGGCGAACATGGCAACGCCCTGTTGTCGCGCTGGCCTCTGGGCGATTCGGGCCACCACGATGTGTCTGACCACCGCTTTGAGCAGCGTGGCTTGCTGCACGTGCCGGTGCATTGGAACGGCAGCACAGTGCACACCGTGGTCGCGCATTTGGGGCTGATGCATTCCAGCCGTGTGCGTCAGGTGGAACGCATCGCCGCCTTCATTGATGCGCAGGTACCCGTGGGTGCGCCGCTGGTTTTGGCCGGGGACTTCAACGACTGGGGCGAGAAGCTCGACGCGCCCATCCGCGACATGGGCTTGACGCCAGCGCAAAGCCACAGCGGTGCCATGCCGCGCACTTTTCCGTCGCGCGTGCCGGTGTTTTCGCTTGACCGCATTTACACGCGCCGCCTTCACTGCACCACCACGCTGGTGCCGCGGGGTTCGGCCTGGGCGCGCATGTCGGATCACCTGCCGCTGGTCGCCGAGTTTTCTCTGGATTGAACGGTGTCGCCGCCCCTCGCCTTGGATGACCCGAACGCGTCTGACGCCGCGTGGACAGCTGTGCAGCGCCCGGTCTTCACCGGTGGAAATCAAGTTCAATTGCTGCGCGGCGGCGACATGCTTTTTCCGGCCATGGTGGATGCCATCTCAAAGGCCACCTCCGAAGTCTGGTTGGCCACCTACATCTTCAACAACGACCCTGGTGGCGACAGCGTGGCGCGCGCTTTGGCCGAGGCCGCGCAGCGCGGTGTGCAAGTGCGCGTGGTTCTTGACGGCTTTGGCTGCAAGGCCTCGTTGCCTCAGCTCTCGCCCGGGTTGGTGTCGGCCGGTGTGCAGCTCACGATTTTTCGGCCCCTGAAGCGCTGGTGGAATTGGCTGCAACCGGGACAGTTGCGGCGCTTGCATCAAAAGTTGTGCGTGGTGGACGGCCGCGTGGGCTTTGTGGGCGGCATCAACTTGCTTGACGACCATTTGGATTTGAAACACGGTTGGACTGACGCGCCCCGGCTCGACTTTGCCGTGCACTTCACCGGCCCTGCGGTGCAGGCCGTGGAACAAACCATCAGCGCGGTGTGGGCGCGCGCCCAGTTGGGGCGGCACTTCAAACAAGAAGTCAAATTCATCACGCGTGAAGGCCACCCGCTGGCCAACGCCAAGCGCTTGATTCGGCGTTTGCGCATGACGCAAAACCTCGAACTTGCAGGCCCACCGTCAACGCTTGAACCCATGCATGCCGCCTTCGTGCTGCGCGACAACGTTCGACAACGGCGCACCATCGAACGCAGCTACATCGAGGCGATTCGGCGCTCGCACAGCCGAGTCGATTTGATCTCGGCCTACTTTTATCCGGGCCGTGAATTTCGCCGCGCGTTGGCGGATGCGGCAGGGCGTGGTGTGAAGGTGCGCTTGCTGTTGCAAGGCAAGCTTGACTACCTGATGGCCGGTTTGGCGGCGCGTGCTTTGTACGACGAATTGCTGGGCCACGGTGTGCGCATTTATGAGTACACGCCCGCTTTTTTGCACGCCAAAGTGGGCTTGGTGGACGACGACTGGGCCACTGTGGGCAGCTCCAACATCGACCCGTTGTCGTTGCTGCTGAACCTTGAGGCCAACATCGTGGTGCGTGACAAAAATTTTGCGGCTGAACTGGCCTCGGAGTTCGACCGCGCCGTGGCCGCATCGACTGAGATTGACCCATCACAAACCTACCGACCCGGCGTGGTGGGTGCACTGCGGCGCGGCCTGGTGGCTTGGTGCGCGCATGTGTACTTGCGCTTGGCGGGCGCCACCGGGAAGTATTGAGATGGATGACTTGATCGTCCTCATACATGGAAAACCTGATCGTCCTTCGCCATGGATGACTTGATCGTCCTGCGGCCGAGTGGCCTTTACTGTCCGCCCGGCAATTTCTACATCGACCCGTGGCGGGCGGTAGACCGTGCCGTCATCACCCATGCCCACGCCGACCATTCACGCTCTGGGCATGGCCACTATCTGGCCAGCGCGGCGAGTGAAGGCGTGATGCGCGCGCGCTTGGGCCACGTCAATTTGCAAACCGTGAAATACGGCGAGGTGATTGACCACTTTGGCGTGCGCCTGAGCTTGCACCCTGCGGGTCATGTGCTGGGTTCGGCTCAAGTGCGCCTCGAACACGGTGGCCGGGTTTGGGTGGCGTCGGGCGATTACTTCCTGACGGCTCATGAAGCAGACAGCCGTGAAAACAACCTCACCTGCGACGCCTTCGAGCCGGTGCGCTGTGACTGCTTCATCACCGAGAGCACCTTCGGCTTGCCGATTTACCGCTGGCAGCCGCAGCGCGACATCTTCAACGACATCAATGCCTGGTGGCGTGCCAACGCCGACGCCGGTCGCGCCAGTTTGCTTCTGGGCTACAGCTTCGGCAAAGCGCAGCGCATCTTGGCGGGCGTAGACCCCCGCATCGGCCCCATCGTGGTTCACGCGGCGGTGGAGCCGCTGAACCGCGCCTACCGTGAGGCGGGGGTGCGCTTGCCCGCCACCCAACTCATCTCAGACGTCACCGACAAATCGGTTCTGCGGCGCGCCTTGGCCGTCGCCCCGCCTGCTGTGCAAGGCAGTGCCTGGGCAAAGCGTTTTGACGCACCGGGCTTGCCCGCCAGCGACGCGTTCGCCAGCGGCTGGATGCAACTGCGCGGCGGGCGTCGCCGTCAAGGCGTAGACCGCGGCTTTGTGTTGAGCGACCACGCCGATTGGCCTGGTTTGCAACGGGCCATACGCGCTTCGGGGGCCGAGCGCGTCATCGTCACCCACGGCTACGAGGCCGTCATGGTGCGCTGGTTGCAGTCGCAAGGCTTGGAGGCGGGATCGTTCAAAACCGAGTACGGCGACCAAGCAGAAGAGGCTCAAGTTCAGGCCAGCGATGACGATGTAAAACCAGTGGTGTTGTCGTCAAAAGAGTAAGCAAAATTTGAGCAGACAATCGATTTCCGACTGGTCAATTTTTGCCTAAACGATCCATTTCGTGCAAAGCTCGCGGCCTGACCGCGCAGGCCAAAGATTAGCCTGTGATTCCTGCAGACGCCCAGCGTGAAAGTTATCCCCTTGAACCTGCAACATGACTCTCAGCAACTAGAAGACGTTGCGCACCGTTTGTCGCACACCCATCACCCGCAGGACTGGGTGGGCGGGGTGCGTCGTGCCTTCGGTGCGGTCACCCTTGTGCCGTCGCGTAATACTGCCGAGCTGGAAGCCCAGCCGCCCCATTTTTTAGCGGCACTGTGGAAGCCGGCCGACTCGACCGGGCCGTTTTTATCGCGCCTGCCCACGCACGCCATGGTCATCACGCCGGACGCTATCACCGCCGTGCGCGGCCTGCTGGCCGAGGTGCCGCTGAATGCGCGCTTGTGGCTGGCCAACACCAACATCGATTGGGCCTTGGTGGCGCACATCGTCATGCTGGCCGAAAAGCGCTTGGAGGCCTACCAATACCGCGAGCTGGGTGCCTTTGCCAAGTCGGAAGAACGCGTTTTGATGGCCTCCATCAGCGTCAGCTACGAAGGCGGCGATTCGGTGTTTTGCCAGTTCGTGCGCACCTCAACAGGCGGCTTAGACTGACACTTTGACAGGGCACTTTGTGCGGTCATGAAAGCCTTCACCGCACTCTTCACCCAGCTCGACAGCAGCACCGCCACCTCCGCCAAAGTTGAGGCGCTGAAGCGCTACTTTGGTGCCGCTCAAGCCCAAGATGCCGCTTGGGCCACTTACTTCTTGTCCGGCGGCAAACCGCGCCAAGTCGTGCCCACCGGCAGCTTGCGTTTGCTGGCTTGTCGGCGCGCTGAATTGCCCGAGTGGTTGTTCGAGGAAAGCTACCAAGCGGTGGGCGATTTGGCCGAAACCATCGCCCATGTGCTGCCTGCGCCCACAACGCAAAGCGACCTGAGTTTGTCGGTTTGGGTTGAGCAACGATTGCTCCCATTGCGCGACGCCGATGCACCCGAACAGGCTGCCCGCGTGCTGACCTACTGGGACGAATTGGACGCGCCCGAGCGCTTCATCCTCACCAAGCTGATCGGCGGCGGTTTTCGGGTGGGCGTGAGCAAGTTGTTGGTGCAACGCGCCTTGGCCGAGTTGTCGGGTGTCGACGCCAAAGTGGTGGCTCAGCGCATGATGGGCTACACCGACAAAACCGCGCTGCCCAGTGCTGAAAACTACCTGCGCCTGATCTCCACCAGCGCGCTCACACCTGCAGATTCTGGCCAGCCGTATCCGTTTTTTCTGGCCCATCCGGTGGAGGGCAGTGCGGCAAATTTCGACTCCACGCTGGGCCCGGTGAACCACTGGTTGGTTGAGTGGAAATACGACGGCATCCGCGCCCAAGTGGTCAAGCGCAACAGCCGCGTGTGGATTTGGTCGCGCGGTGAAGAACTCGTGACCGACCGCTTTCCCGAGGTCGCTGCGGCCATGCAAGCCTTGCCCAACGGCACGGTGCTGGACGGTGAAATTTTGGTCTGGAAAGACGACGCGCCTGCGGCCTTTGCCTTGCTGCAACAACGCATAGGCCGCAAGACCTTGACCAAAAAAATCTTGGTTGAAGTGCCTGTCACCTTCATGTCTTACGACGTGCTGGAACACGGCGGCATCGACGTGCGCGAACAGCCGCAAACCCAGCGGCGCAGCACCTTGGAAGCGCTTGCCGCCGAACATGCGCTGCGTTTGTCGCCCATCCAAGTTCGCGCCTCTTGGGCCGAGCTGTCCGCGCTGCGCAACGAGGCGCGCGCCCGCGGTGTTGAGGGCTTCATGCTCAAGCACATCGATGCACGCTACGGCCAAGGCCGCACCAAGCGCGACGGCACCTGGTGGAAGTGGAAAACCGAGCCGCTCACCGTTGACGCTGTGCTCATCTATGCACAGGCCGGACACGGTCGTCGCGCCAGCGTCTACACCGACTACACCTTCGCGGTGTGGAACCGCGCGCCGCTTAACGCCGCCGAAGCCCAAGCCGTGGTCGATGCCATCGCAGCGCGTCAACCGGCCGTGCCGGGCGCACTGCAATTGGTGGCGTTTGCCAAAGCCTATTCGGGCTTGACCGACGAAGAATTCAAAGGCGTGGACAAGGTGATCCGTGCCACCACCTTGGAAAAATTTGGCCCTGTGCGCAGCGTCAAACCCAGCATGGTGTTTGAGCTGGGCTTTGAGGGCATCAACCGCAGCCCGCGCCACAAAAGCGGCATCGCGGTGCGCTTTCCGCGCATGCTGCGCATACGCGACGACAAGCCGCTGTTTGAAGCCGACAGCTTGTCAACTTTGGAAGGGTTTTTCAGCAGTCAAAAATGACTTTGACTCGACCTCAGCGCGCGTGCGGCAAGTCAGAATCAAAGAAACTATTTGTGATTTTCGGAGCGCATCGCCATGAGTCAAAACCCGTTCAACTACAGCCACGGCTACACCAGCCAGCGCCTGCCCGTGTTTGGCCGCAACGTGGTCAGCACCTCGCACCCCTTGGCCGCGCAAGCCGGTTTGCGCATGCTGCAAAACGGTGGCAACGCGGTGGATGCGGCCATTGCCACGGCAGCGGTCATGACCATCGTTGAGCCTGTGAGCAACGGCTTGGGCTCAGACGCTTTTTGCATTTTGTGGGACGGCCAGCAGCTTCACGGACTGAACGCATCGGGCTGCGCACCGACCGCGTGGACGCCCGATTACTTCGAACGCAAATACGGGGCAGATGCCAAAAGTCTGCCCCTGCGCGGCTGGGACAGCGCCACCGTGCCAGGGGCCGTGGCCGGTTGGGTGGCGCTGAGTGAGCGCTTCGGCAAGCTGCCCTTTGCCGACCTGTTGCAAGGCGCCATTGAGATCGCCGAGCGCGGCTACTGCGTGCCTGTGGTCGTGCAGCAAAAGTGGTCTGCGGCAGCGCCCATCCTGTGCGATCTGCCCGGCTTTGCGCAGGCATTTTTGCCGCACGGCCGCGCGCCCAATGTGGGTGAGTTGTTCCAATTTGCGGCGGCTGCGAAGTCGCTGCGTTTGATCGCTGAATCGAAAGGCGCAGCGTTTTATCAAGGCGAAATTGCCGCCGCCGCAGCCGCTCATGCGCGCGACAACGGCGGCGCCATGACGGCGGCTGACTTCGCGGCTTATCGCCCCGAATGGGTCACCCCGCTGTCCAAAAACTACCGTGGCCACACGCTGCATGAAATCCCGCCGAATGGGCAGGGCATCGCCGCGCAAATGGCCTTGGGCATCTTGCAAAACTTTGATGTCGCCAGCCTGCCGCTCGACGGCGTGGACAGTCAGCACCTGCAAATCGAAGCCATGAAATTGGCCTTTGCCGATGTGTACCGCTACGTGTCAGATGGCGCGACCATGGAGGTCACCCCAGCGCAAATGTTGGACGACGACTACCTCGCCTCACGCGCCAAATTGATTGACCTGAAGCGCGCGCAAAACTTTGGTGCGGGCAACTTTGTGAAGGGCGGCACCATCTACCTCACGGCCGCCGACGAGAGCGGCATGATGGTCAGCTTCATCCAAAGCAACTACATGGGTTTTGGTTCGGGCATCGTTGTGCCCGGTTACGGTTTGTCGATGCAAAACCGAGGTCACGGCTTTTCCCTCAACCCCAACAGCCCCAACGTCGTAGCACCCGGCAAGCGCCCTTTCCACACCATCATTCCAGCATTCCTGACCAAGCCAAAGGCCGGAGTGTCGACTCCCTCCCTCTCGACGGGGGAGGGCAGGGGAGGAGGTGAAAACTCCGCAAACCTCAACACCCACCACATCGAACCCGTCATGTCCTTCGGCATCATGGGCGGCAACATGCAACCGCAAGCCCACATGCAAACCTTGGTGCGCATGCTCGACCACGGTCAGAACCCGCAAGCCGCTTGCGACGCCCCGCGCTGGCGCTTCAACGCGGGCCTGGAAATCAACGTCGAAGCCGCGATGAACCCTGTCACCTCACAAGCCCTGAAAGACCGCGGCCACCAAGTCGATGTGATCCAAGACACCTACCAAGACTTCGGTGCGGGTCAGTTCATTTGGCGCTTGGGTGACCCGGCCGTGGAAGGCTACGTGGCCGCCAGCGATTCGCGCCGCGATGGTCAAGCGGCCGCCTTCTAACTCACCGGAAACGCGCCATGATTTCTTCCACCATGATGGATGTGCCCCTGTCGCTGAACCACTTGTTGGAGCGCGCAGGCCAAATTTTTGGCGGCAACGAAATCGTCTCGCGCCTGCCCGACAAAAGCCTCAAACGTCACACCTACGCGCAGTTCTACCGGCGCACTCGGGCCCTCGCGTCGGCCTTGCAAAGCTTGGGTTTGCAAAAAGGTGACCGCGTCGCCACGCTGTGCTGGAACCACCATGCGCACTTGGAGTGCTACTTCGGCATTCCTGCCGCAGCCGGTGTCATGCACACCTTGAATTTGCGCTTGTCGGTGGACGAGTTGGCGTGGATCGCCAACGACGCGGCCGACCGCTTCCTCATCATCGACGACGTGCTGTTGCCGCTGTACCGGCAAATTGCGCACCTGTGCAAGTTTGAAAAAGTCATCGTATTTTCCTTCTCTGGCGCGGCTGTGCCTGCCGAGTTTTTAGACTACGACGCGCTGCTGGATCGCGCCGACCCTGACGGTTTTGTCTACCCCGCGCACGACGAGCACGATGCTGTCTCCATGTGCTACACGTCCGGCACCACGGGTCGCAGCAAAGGCGTGGTGTATTCGCACCGCTCTACCGTGCTGCACAGCTTGGTGGGTTGCCTGGCCGATTGCTGGGCGCTGAAGGGCACCGACGTGGTCTTGCCCGTCACGCCCATGTTCCACGCCAACAGTTGGGGCGTGCCCTACGGCGCGGTCATGTTGGGTGTGAAGCTGGTGTTTCCGGGGCCGCATTTGCACCCCGATGATTTGCTGGATTTGATGCAGTTGGAGCCACCCACTTTGGCGCTGGGCGTGCCCACCATTTGGATGGGCTTGATTCAAACTTTTGACGCCGCGCTGACCACCCAACCCGGCCGCTGGAAGCTGCCTGCGGGCTTGCGGTCTTTGGTGGGTGGAGCCGCAGTTCCCGAGTCATTGATACGTGCGTTTGCCAAGCACGGCGTGTGGCTGGTGCAAGGCTGGGGCATGACCGAAACCTCGCCTTTGGCCACGGTGTCCTACCTGCGCAATGAGCTGAAAGACGCGGGTGACGAGGAGCGCTTCAAACGCGCCGCCATGGCCGGTGTGCCCGTGCCCTTGGTCGATGTGCGCATCAGAACCGATGAAGGCGATGACGCTGAAACGACAAACGGCGTCGACGCGCCGTGGAACGGCACCACCATGGGCGAAATTCAAGTGCGCGGCCCCTTCATCACTGGCAGTTATCACGAGGTGCCCATCACCGAAGACAAGTTCACCGCAGACGGTTGGCTGCGCACCGGCGACGTGGCCACCATGGACGCCTTGGGTTTTGTGCGCATCACCGACCGCACCAAAGACCTCATCAAATCAGGCGGCGAGTGGATCAGCTCCGTCGATTTGGAAAACGCGTTGATGGCCCACCCCGCCGTTGCGGAAGCCGCTGTGATTGCCATCCCCGACGAAAAATGGAGCGAGCGCCCGTTGGCCTGTTTGGTGATGAAGCCCGGCTGCACCGCCACGCCCGCCGAGTTGTCTGCGCACCTGCTGGCGCACAAATTTGCCAAGTGGCAACTGCCCGAGCGCTACGAATTCATCGAAGCCATCCCGCGCACATCGACGGGGAAGTTCTGGAAGTTGAAGCTGCGCGAGAAGTTTCCGCGCTGATCGCTCGCATTGCCCCCTCCCCTCGACGGGGAGGGCTGGGGAGAGGTGAAAACGTGGCAGTAAACCGCGTTGTTTGCGAAGGTGAATGCGCAGGCATTCAAAACTTTCACCTTCTCCTGTACCCCAACGCCCACGCTCCCGCCAAGAAGGCGCAGGAGCCAACAGCCGCCCGTTCACAATCTGCGCTTCTTTGAATTTGCCCCCGCCCGCGCATGACCACCGAACCCGATCTGTTCGACACACCACCCGCACCGCCTTCTCCACCGCCATCTTCACCCGATGGCCCCAACGGCGACGCCGTCTCACTCGCTCAATACGCGGAACGCGCTTACCTTGAATACGCGCTGAGCGTGGTCAAGGGCCGTGCGTTGCCGGATGTGTGCGACGGCCAAAAGCCGGTGCAGCGGCGCATTCTTTACAGCATGCAGCGCATGGGCCTGAGCTTCTCGGGCACGGGCAACAGCGCAGGCCCCAAGCCGGTGAAGGGCGCGCGTGTGGTGGGCGATGTGCTGGGCCGCTTCCATCCGCACGGCGACCAGTCGGTGTACGACGCCCTGGTGCGCATGGCGCAAGATTTTTCGCAGCGCTATCCGCTCATCGACGGGCAGGGCAACTTCGGTTCGCGTGACGGCGACGGCGCGGCCGCCATGCGTTACACCGAGGCGCGCTTGGCTCCCATCACGCGTTTGCTGTTGGATGAAATTGACGAAGGCACGGTCGACTTCGCGCCGAACTACGACGGCTCGACCGAGGAGCCACAGCGCTTGCCCGGCCGCTTGCCGTTTGTGCTGCTTAACGGTGCCAGTGGCATTGCGGTGGGCTTGGCCACCGAAGTGCCTTCGCACAACTTGCGCGAAGTGGCGGCGGCGGCAGTGGCATTGATCCGCAACGACAAACTCAGCGACGCCGAGTTTGCCGCGCTCATCCCCGGCCCCGACTTTCCGGGTGGCGGGCAAATCATCAGCAGCGCCGAAGACATTCGAAGCAGCTACGCCACCGGTCGCGGCAGCTTGAAATTGCGGGCGCGTTGGAAGATCGAAGAACTGGCGCGCGGCCAATGGAATTTGGTGGTGACTGAGTTGCCGCACGGCACCAGTTCGCAGAAGGTGTTGGAAGAAATTGAAGAGCTCACCAACCCCAAGGTGAAGGCAGGCAAAAAGGCGCTCAGTGCCGATCAACTGCTGCTGAAAACCAGCGTGCTGGGTGTGCTGGACGCGGTGCGCGATGAGTCGAGCAAAGACGCTGCCGTGCGCTTGGTGTTTGAGCCCAAGACCAGCCGCATTGAACAGACCGAGCTCATCACGTGTTTGTTGGCGCACACCAGTTTGGAAACGTCGGTGTCAGTGAACCTGACCATGATTGGGGCCGACGGCAGGCCGTCACTCAAGAGCCTGCGGCAAATTTTGACCGAGTGGATTTCATTCCGCATGCTCACCGTGCAGCGGCGCACGCAGCACCGTTTGGACAAGGTTCTGGCGCGCATCCATGTGCTGGAAGGCCGCGCTTTGGTGCTGCTGAACATTGATGAAGTGATACGCATCATTCGGGGTGCTGACGAGCCCAAACCGGCGCTGATGGAGCGCTTCCAACTCAGCGACCGCCAAGCCGAAGACATCTTGGAAATTCGCCTGCGCCAACTCGCGCGGCTGGAAGCCATCAAGATCGAACAAGAGCTGAAAGAGCTGCGCACCGAGCAAGGCAAATTGGAAGACGTGCTGGCCAACCCCAGCAGTTTGAAGCGCACCGTGGTGAAGGAAATTGAGGCGGACGCCAAGCAGTACGGCGACGATCGCCGCACTTTGATTCAAACTGAGAAGCGTGCCGTGGCCGAGCTGAAAGTGGTGGACGAAGCTGTCACGGTGGTGGTCAGCATGAAGGGCTGGGTGCGCGCGTTGAAAGGACACGAATTGGACGCCGCCGCGCTGCAATTCAAATCGGGCGACGCGCTGTACGGCACGTTTGCCTGCCGCTCGATTGACGCGCTGTTGGTGTTTGGCAGCAACGGCCGCGTGTATTCCACCGCCGTGGGCACACTGCCCGGCGGGCGCGGTGACGGCCAACCCATCACCTCATTGATCGAGCTGGAAAGTGGCACCCAAGTGGCGCATTACTTTGCCGGTGTGGCCACGCAAACTTTGCTGCTGGCAGGCACCGGCGGTTTTGGTTTGCTGGCCAACGCGGGCGACTTGCTGTCGCGTCAAAAAGGCGGCAAGAGCTTCCTGGCTCTAGAAGGCGACGAAAAAATGTTGCCGCCCGCAAGCGTGATCAACGACCTTGCCGCGCAAGTGGCTTGCCTGTCACTCAACGGCCGCTTGTTGGTGTTCCCTCTGAATGAGCTCAAGCAGCAACCCAAAGGCGGTCGCGGTTTGACGCTGATGGATTTGGACCCGAAAGACGCCTTGGTCAGCGTGGCCGTGTTTGGCACCGCACTTTTGGTGCAAGGCGCGGGCCGAGGTGGCAAGCCCAAAGAAGAGCTGTTGCGCTGGGCCGGTTTGGCCGCCCACATCGGCAAGCGGGCGCGCAAAGGCAAGGCAATCGACGGCTTCCAAAAGCCGCAGCGGCTGGTGGCGGCTTGATTTCAACTCGAATGCTGCGCTGATCGCAGCGCAGTCAATTTACGAATCAAGGCTGAATGTCGAGGCTGATCTTCAAGGCTGCGCTGCGTACAGCGGCGACCTGGGCCCATACAACATGCCGTTCGGCCGTCCTGCACCCAGCAATCGCTGGCTCGCAATGCCCGCCATTGGGTGGCTGCGTTCGCTCAGGTTGTTAGCAATTTGCTCAATCACGGCCTTCAAAAGCAGGCCCACGATTCCGCCCTGGCTTGACCCACCTTGCTCGGCACTTGATGCGGTTGCCGTGCCAGACCACAACATCTGATTGCTCCGCAGGTCGACCAGCTTTGCCTCCAGCGTGACAGCGGTTTCGCTGGCCAGCACTTTGTACACCGATCCGTATCGCTTGATCGCCACGTACAACACGCAATCAGCACCAAACACTTCGCGAAGTTTGGCTGGCGCAATTTGATGAACTTCAGCCGGGCTTTGCGAACCGTTCGCCCGCAAGGTTTCATCGACCAATGACACCGGCAGCACGTAGAAACCTGCCTCCGCAAGCGGGTAGGTCAATTGCGCAAACACGCTGGCTGTGGCTTGCGGGTCGGGCGTGTCGTTGATGGGCGGCAGCACCAACACCGACGTTGGCTTGGCTTGTTTGAATGCGCTGTAGTCACGCGGCGTTGGCGGCGTGGCGCAGCCACTGAGCCAAGCAGCACACAGAAGCACCGACGGAAGCGTTGCCAGGCGAACGCAATTTTTTAAAATCGCGAGGTTATCGATTTGCATTTCAAAAACTTCTTTCACGATTTGGGCGCAGGCTTCTTGATAGCGTTCTTCAGCAGGAAGTCAATGTAAGCAGCAGATTCGGGAAACAGTGCGCGTTCCTTTTCCAAGTGCCTGACCACGCTCGAGTCGTCTCCCATTTTGGAATACAGCAACGCCAAATGGCCGTGCAATCCAGGTGGTGTCGCCGCTCCAGAAGCGGTGTTTTTTTGAAGTTCGGCTTCAAGCTGCGCGATCTGCGCACCGGAGTCACTGCCGTTGCTTTTGAGGTGTTGGTACACCGAATTTTGGTAGCTACCCCAAGAATACAAAGGCTTCGCGGCAGGCGCCGCACACGCGCTTAAAGCTAGCACTGCGGCAAGCATCGCCATGCGAGGCAAATGATTTTTCAACGGCATTTTGGGCACCTCAGCGGGTGGGTTTCCAGGCACCGGAATCGACACCGCTGACCAAGTTATTGACCGCTTCCCGGATGGCCAAATCGAGTACTTTTCCGTTCAGAGTGGCGTCATAACTTGCCGAGCTGCCGAAGCCAAGCACCTCGCGTTCAGACAAGCTGTATTCGCCCGCACCTTGTGAGGAGTAGACGACTTCCGAAGTGATGGGGTTGACGATGTTCAGCGTTACCTTGGCGTAGGCCACTTGCGTTTTGCCTCTGCCGAGCAAACCAAAAAGCTGTTTGTCTCCCACCTCTTTGCGGCCGAACTCGCTGACGGCACCGGTCACCAAAAAGTCGGCGCCTTTGATGCTTTGGCCAGCGGCTTTGTATTGGGCTTCTTGCTTGCTCTCATCCAAATTGTCGCGATCCAACACGCTGAAGCGGTTGGTTTGCTGCAGGTGTGAAACAAGGGTCGTTTTGGCCTGAGAGCCCAAGCGATCAACGCCGTCGGAAAAGATGCCTCGAGCGAAGTTCGAGCGGTTGTCAAATTTGCCCACAGAGATAGGTGCGCGAGCGCCTTGGTAGGCAGGGCTCGAGGCCGCGGTGACCTTGGGAAGTTCAAGTGTTCGAGACTGTTCGGTGGTAGCACAAGCCGCCAGAACCAGCGCTGCTGCCGCGACGGCAGAAATTTGAAACGAGCGAAAGAAAGACATTATTTCTCCGATGGAAAAAGTAGCGACCCAAGTGCCTACAACCTGCTTGCAATTTAACACCGTGCTGCTGTGCCGCCCATGGCGAATTCAAATCCCTTTGAACCCGACGCGCCGTGACTTCAGTTGCGCGCCATAAGCTGCCGCAGCCCCATCAAGGCCAACACCGAAAACAAGCCCAAAGCCCAAAAGGCATACGGCACGCCGAACAGATTCACTGCCGCGTCAGCGCAACTGGCGGTGGCCGAGAAGACCTGAGGCAAAGAGGAGTCAAGCTTCAAAGCGGTGATGATTTTGTCGGCCAGTGTGAGGTTGCATGACGCTGATTTGGCGGCCACAAAGTGCTGCCATGCAGCGGCCGCCACGCCCGATGCGGCGAGTAAAAACACCAAGACGGCCGAGGCCACACGCCCTGCTGCCGTGCGCCAGAACAAGCCAACAACGCAGGCCAACGCGATCACCGAAAAGATGGCGCGTTGCAGCACGCACCAAGGGCAGGGCTGCATCTCAAAGACGTGCTGCGACACCAAGGCCGCGGCGACCGCACTCAAGCTCAGCAAGGCAATCGCGGCGAGCCACGGCACCGAGCTGCCGGGCTTCAACTCAGGCTTGGGCCGATCAAATCGAGTCATGCCACTTCCACAATCATCTCGATCTCAACGCAGGCACCCATGGGGATTTGCGCCACACCGAAGGCGCTGCGCGCATGGGCGCCTTTCTCAGCGAAAACTTCGGCCAGCAATTCTGAGCAGCCGTTTGTCACCAAGTGCTGCTCGGTGAATTCCGACGTGCTGTTGACCAGGCTCATCAACTTGACGATGCGCGTCACTTTGTTCAAGTCACCCACTGCCGCGTGCAGCGTGCCAAGCAGGTCGATGCAGACGGCCCGCGCGGCCAGTTTGCCGGCGGCGGTGTTGATGTTTGCACCCAACTGACCGACCCAAGGTTTGCCTTCGTGCTTGGCAATGTGGCCCGACAAAAAAACCAAGTTTCCGGTGCGCACAAAAGGCACATAAGCCGCGGCCGGAATGGAGACGGGCGGCAGTTCGATGCCGAGAGATTTCAAGCGGTCGTAGACAGACATGGTGATTTCTAAAGAGACAAGATGCGTTGAATCCTACACTTCAGCCATGCAGGACAAAGACCACGGCTGGCGTCTCACCGCGCTGGCGACGGCGTGGTTGTTGGGCGTGGCGGCGCAGTTGCAGGAACGCGCCTTGATGCCTTGGACAGCGTATGCGGCAGTGGCTGCCATCGGCTTGATTTGCCTTGCCCTGCAACGCTTCGTCAAGCCGCGCGGTGCATTTGGTTTTGCCGTCGTGGCCATGGCCTTGCTTGGCTTCAGCGCCACGGGCGGGCGTGCCTGGATGCATTGGAACGACCGCTTGCCCGCCGCGATGGAAGGCCGCGACATCCAAGTCACTGGCGTGGTCGCCGGCTTGCCGCAACGCTCCAGCGCGGGGTTGCGGTTTTCCTTCGATGTGGAGCAAGCGCAGCAGGACGGCGAAGCGGTGAGGCTGCCGTCCAACGTGTCACTCGGCTGGTACGCCGGTTTCCATGAAGACGCCGTGCTCAGCGGCCCGCAGCGTGAGTTGGGTGCGGGCCAGCGCTGGCGCTTCACGGTGCGTTTGCGTCAACCGCACGGCAACTTGAACCCGCACGGTTTCGACTACGAACTGCTGCTGTTCGAACAAGGCGTGGGCGCGACGGGCTACGTGCGCGATACCGCAGCGGTGATGTTAGATGCCAGCGCCGCGCACCCGGTGGAGCGCTGGCGTCAAGGTGTGCGCGACGCGGTCGAAGCGCGCATCCCCGAACGCCGCACCGCAGGCGTCATCACCGCCTTGGTGGTGGGCGACCAGTCGGCCATCTCACGCGACGATTGGGACTTGTTCCGCATCACGGGCATCGCCCATTTGGTCAGCATCAGCGGCTTGCACGTGACCATGTTTGCCTGGGCTGCGGGCTTGTTGGTGGCGGCAGCTTGGCGGCGCAGCGAACGCCTGGCGTTGTGGTTGCCCACACCGCAAGCAGCACGTTGGGGCGGCTTGATTGCCGCGCTGGCCTATGCGGTGTTTTCGGGTTGGGGCGTGCCGTCGCAGCGCACGGTGTGGATGTTGGCGACGGTCACCGTGTTGCAAACCCTGAGCCGCCGTTGGCCTTGGCCCTTGGTGTTGTTGACGGCGGCGGTGGTGGTGAGTGCGTTTGATCCTTGGGCTTTGTTGCAGCCTGGGTTTTGGTTGTCATTCATGGCGGTGGGCTTGTTGATGTCGTCCAGCGTGGCGCAAGAAAATGACGCTGAAGTTGAGGTCAAACCCACAGGCTGGCGCGGTTGGACGACCACATTGAAAGGCAGCATGAGCGACGGACTGCGCACGCAAGTCATCGCCACCGTGGGCCTCACGCCGCTGAGCGTGGTGTTTTTTCAGCAGGTGTCGGTGGTGGGTTTGCTGGCCAACTTGGTGGCGATTCCTTTGGTGACTTTGGTGATCACGCCGCTGGCGATGCTGGGCGTGTTGCTGGCTCCGCTGTGGACTTTGGCGGCGTGGGTGGTGCAGGCCATGGTGCAGGGCTTGGCGTGGTTGGCGCGCTTCCCTACGGCGGTGTGGACAGTGCCCGTGGCACCGCTGTGGGCGCAGGCGGCGGGTTTGTTGGCAGCCGTGCTGCTGGTGGTGCCGCTGCCGTGGCGTGTGCGGGCCTTGGCCTTGCCTTTGGCGCTGCCGCTGCTGTTGCCGCCTTCGGTGCTGCCGCCCGAGGGTCAATTTGAATTGGTCGCGGCCGATGTCGGCCAGGGCACGTCGGTTCTGGTTCGCACGCACAAGCACCTGCTGCTGTTTGACGCCGGACCGCAGTATTCGCGCGACAGCGATGCCGGCCAGCGCGTGTTGTTGCCGCTGCTCAAAGCGCGCGGCGAAGCGCGCATCGACCGCTTGGTGTTGAGCCACCGCGACTCTGATCACGTCGGTGGTGCAACAGCATTGCTGGACGGTTTTCCAGTGATTGACATGCTGAGTTCGCTGGAAGTTGGTCACCCTTTACACGGCGTCGCCGCTGCTCGCAAAGTGCCCAGTCAACGCTGCGAAGCGGGGCAGAGTTGGACGTGGGACGGCGTGCGCTTCGATGTGCTGCATCCGCTTCCGGGTGACTTTGATCGCAAGTTGCGCAGCAACGCGATGTCGTGTGTGATTCGGGTTGAGGGCACAGCGATCAACGGCAAATCGCGCAGCGCCTTGCTCACCGGCGACATCGAAAAAGAACAAGAGGCTTCGTTGGTGGCGCTGCATGGCGCGGCGCTGAAAACCGATGTGCTCATCGTGCCGCACCACGGCAGCAAGACTTCTTCGACCGCTGCTTTCTTGGATGCGGTGCAGCCCAACGTGGCCGTGTTTCAAGCAGGCTATCGCAACCGCTTCGGCCATCCGGCGAACGAAGTGTTGGGCCGCTATCGCGAGCGCCAGATCACAGAAATCGACAGCCCAAGCTGCGGTGCGTGGTCATCGCCAGCGCCTGAGCACCGGCAAGGGCAAGGGCAGGGCGAAGCGAAAGCAGCCGTTTGCCAACGCCAAGCAAATCGCCGTTATTGGCACCATCCCTGAGCGATTTGTGGCCCGAAGTTTGCTACTCTCAAAACACAACATCTCGACAGGACACAGCTTCGATGAAACCCAGTTTCGATGAGATGCAAGCCACACCCAATGCGGTGCGGGAACACTACCGAGGCTATGACCAGTGGCTGAGTCAACAGCCACGTGACGTGATGAAGTCGCGCCGCGAAGAGGCCGAAATGATCTTCCGCCGGGTCGGTATCACCTTCGCGGTGTACGGCGCGAAAGATGAAGACGGCTCAGGTACGGAACGATTGATCCCGTTTGACTTGATCCCCCGCGTCATCCCCGCCCAGGAGTGGGAAGAAATGGAGCGCGGCCTGAGCCAACGGGTGCGCGCGCTGAACCGCTTCGTTCACGATGTTTATCACAGCCAAGACATCATCCGCGCCGGTCATGTGCCTGTCGAACAGGTGCTGCAAAACGCGCAGTTCCGCCCGGAGATGATGAACGTTGATGTGCCGGGCAACGTGTATTCACACATTGCAGGCATCGACATTGTTCGCGCCGCCAATGCCGATGGCAGCGGCAGCTATTACGTGCTGGAAGACAACCTGCGTGTCCCCAGTGGCGTGAGCTATATGTTGGAAAACCGCAAGATGATGATGCGGCTGTTCCCCGAACTGTTCAGCCAGCACCGCGTGGCCCCAGTGGCGCATTACCCCGACTTGCTGCTTGAGACTTTGCGCGCCGTGGCACCCGCCTCAGTCAACGAACCCACGGTGGTGGTGTTGACGCCCGGCATGCACAACAGCGCTTACTTCGAGCACGCTTTTTTGGCTCAGCAAATGGGCATTGAATTGGTCGAGGGACAAGACCTTTTTGTCAAAGACAACTTCGTCTACATGCGCACCACGCAAGGCCCGAAACGCATCGACGTGATCTACCGCCGCGTAGACGACGACTTCCTCGACCCCACCGCGTTTCGCCCCGACAGCACCTTGGGCTGCGCTGGTTTGTTGGCGGCCTATCGCGCGGGCAATGTGACCTTGTCCAACGCCATAGGCACCGGTGTGGCCGACGACAAATCCATCTACCCTTACGTGCCCAAGATGATCGAGTTTTACCTTGGCGAAAAACCAATTTTGAACAATGTGCCGACCTACATGTGTCGCAAGTCAGACGACCTGAAATATGTGTTGGATCACCTTGGCGAGTTGGTGGTGAAAGAGGTTCACGGGGCGGGTGGTTACGGCATGTTGGTGGGACCGGCAGCCAGCAAAAAAGAGATTGCAGACTTTCGCGACGCCTTGCTCGCCAACCCAGCCGGCTACATCGCGCAGCCCACTTTGGCGTTGTCCACTTGTCCCACGTTTGTGGACATCGGCATCGCCCCGCGCCACATCGATTTGCGGCCCTTCGTGTTGAGCGGCAAAGACGTGCAAATGGTGCCTGGTGGGTTGACGCGTGTGGCGTTGAAGGAGAGTTCGCTGGTGGTGAATTCGTCGCAAGGTGGGGGCACCAAAGACACTTGGGTGCTTGAGGCTTGAGGGGTATGAACTCAACACTCCGCCCTGTTTGCACACCGCCCCAGCCCGTTCGCACTGAGCTTGTATTTCCGACCGTCCTGAGGTGTCGAAGGAAGTGCCGCGCTCACCTAACTTATCAAGGGGTTACCGATGCTTTCTAGAACCGCAGACCACTTGTACTGGATGGCCCGCTACATGGAGCGCGCAGAAAACACCGCGCGCCTCTTGGACGTCAATTACCAAATGGCTTTGCTGCCGCAATCGGCAGAGGACGCTGAAAAAGGGTGGAAGGGTTTGCTCAGCATCAGCGAGCTCACCAACGACTTCACCAAGCGCCACGGGAAAGTCACCGCCAAAAGCGTGATGGCCTACATGGTCAGCGACGAAGCCAATGGCTCCAGCATTCGCAACTGCCTGATGGCCGCCCGCGAAAACGCACGCGCGGTGCGCGGCACGCTGACCACCGAAGTGTGGGAAACGCAGAACCAAACTTGGTTGGAATTTCAACGCATGGTGGCGCGCCCAGATTGTTTGAAAGACCCAAGCGCCGTGTTTGAGTGGGTCAAGTTCCGCTCGCATTTGTCACGCGGCGTGACGGTGGGCACCATGCTGCAAGACGAGGCATTTCACTTCTTGCGCATCGGCAGTTTCTTGGAGCGGGCCGACAACACCGCCCGTCTGTTGGACGTGAAATTTCATGCAGTCGAGAGCGAGTTTTTTGGGGCCAGCAGCGCTCCGACTCAATCTCAATCTCAATCTCAAAGTCAGTCCCCCATGCAATCACAAACGGTCGAGACGGTCGAAGAAAAAAACTTCGAATACGACTTCTATCACTGGTCAGCCATCTTGCGATCGGTGTCGGGCTTTGAGGTTTACCGCAAGGCCTACCGCAACGTGATTCGGCCCGAGAAAGTGGCGGAATTGCTCATCCTGCGGGCCGACATGCCGCGCTCGCTGGCGGCTTGCATGCACGAGGTGGTGGCCAATTTGAAGATGGTGGCGAATGAGCAATCCAGCGACACCGTTCGACGCGCAGGCCGCTTGCAGGCTGACTTGCAATACGGCCGCATCGACGAGATTTTGGCCACCGGTTTGCATGCCTACCTCACCCAGTTTTTAGAACGCGTCGGCACCTTGGGCATAGGCATCAGCCGCGACTTTTTGGTGCCAGTCAAGGCTTAGGAACCAACCCGGATTGCACCGCAATTACCCCCATTCGCTCCCCATTAGCACCCCATTCGCACCCCATTAGCACCCCATTCGCGCCCCATTCGCACCCCACTCACACCGTTCGGACCGAGGTATCGAAGGCCCACGCAGGACTTCCACACCTCAGCCAGAGCGGGTTTGTATTTCAAGATGGTTTGTATCGAAGATTCCGTTGCATGGCGGAGTCACTCATCGCATCACGCCATGCCCGCCAGGAGTTTTTGAATGTCTATTCACGTCGCCCTTAACCACGTCACCCACTACCGCTATGACCGGCCTGTCAACCTCGGCCCGCAGGTGGTGCGCCTGCGGCCAGCGCCGCATTCGCGCACGCGCATCCTCAGCTACTCGATGCGTGTCGAGCCCGAAGGCCACTTCACCAACTGGCAACAAGACCCGCAGTCCAACTACCTGGCGCGCTTGGTCTTCCCCGACCAAACCACGTCGTTTCGAATTGAAATTGACCTCGTGGCCGAGATGTCGGTGCTCAACCCGTTTGACTACTTTTTAGAACCCTCGGCCAGCAACTTTCCGCTGGCTTATGACGATGAGTTGGCCGCCGAGTTGGCACCGTACTTGGCCAAGACCGCAGCTTCACCCAAACTGGCCGAATACGTCGCCAGCATCTCGCGTGAAAGCGTTCCCACCAACGATTTTTTGGTGGCCTTGAACCAGCGGCTGCAAAAGGACATCAGCTACCTCATCCGCATGGAGCCCGGCGTGCAGACGCCCGAAGTCACGCTCACCAATGGCTCGGGTTCATGCCGCGACACCGGCTGGTTGCTGGTGCAAATTCTTCGCCACTTGGGGCTGGCGGCGCGCTTTGTGTCGGGCTACTTGATCCAACTCAAAAGCGATGTGAAGTCACTCGACGGGCCGAGTGGCACCGAGGTTGATTTCACCGACCTGCACGCTTGGTGCGAAGTGTTTTTGCCCGGCGCGGGTTGGATAGGTTTGGACCCCACGTCGGGCCTGTTGGCCGGTGAAGGTCACATCCCTTTGGCGTGCTCGCCCGAGCCCGGTTCTGCGGCGCCGGTCAGCGGCGGCATCGACGAATGCGAAACCGAATTCGAGCACAGCATGACGGTCACCCGCGTGTGGGAGGCACCGCGCGTGACCTTGCCCTACAGCGACGAACAGTGGGCCAGCATCAACGCCATGGGCGGCTTGGTGGACGAGTCGCTGCGTCGAAACGACGTGCGTTTGACGCAAGGCGGCGAGCCCACGTTTGTGTCGGTCGATGACCGTGACGGTGACGAATGGGGCACAGCTGCCTTGGGCCCCACCAAGCGTTTGCTCAGCGCCAACTTGATGGCCAGGCTGCGCAAACAGTACGGCCCCAACGGCCTGCTGCACTACGGCCAAGGCAAGTGGTACCCCGGTGAACAACTGCCACGCTGGTCCCTTAATTTGTACTGGCGCAAAGACAACGAGCCGGTGTGGACGCACCCCGAATTGGTGGCCGACGAACACAAAAACTACGGCGTCACCGATGTCCACGCGCAGCAGTTTTTGAGCGGTGTGGCAAAGCGCTTGGGGCTGGATGCGAAGTTTGTATTTGCCGCCTATGAAGACGTTTGGTATTACCTGTGGCGTGAGCGCAAACTGCCCACCAACGTCGATCCGCTGGACGCGCGCTTGAGCGATCCGCTGGAGCGTGAGCGTCTGCGGAAAGTGTTTGCGCAAGGCTTGGAAAAAGTCGTGGGCCACGTGCTGCCGTTGGCGCGCAATGAGTCGGCACACCGCGCTGCGTCACCGCGCTGGCGCACCGGCTCGTGGTTTTTGCGCAGCGAGCGTTGCTACTTGGTGCCGGGTGACTCGGCCTTGGGTTACCGCTTGCCGCTCGACGCGCAGCCTTGGGTCAAAGGCACCGATGTGTCGTGGCCGCAGCCTGTAGATCAAAGCCAAACATTTGCACCGCTTCCGCCCTACAGACGCTTGCGTTATGCCAACGTGTTGAACGATGCGGTGAGCCCGACAGACCTTGCCGCGTTTGCGGGTTCCGCAGGTGCTGCAAGTTCTGAGGCACGTTCTGAAGTAAGTTCTGAAGCAAGTTCTAACAGCGGCGCCGACCTCAACTTCGTGGCCCGCTCGCGCGCTGCCATCACCGCCGAGCGCGCTTTGGTGCAAAACAACATCCACACCGCCGCCACCCGCGCGCCCTTCCTCAACGAGTCGGCCGCCTGGGTGGCACGCACGGCCATCAGTGCCGAGCCGCGTGACGGCAGGCTCTACATCTTCATGCCGCCGGCGGTTAGTTTGGAAGACTATTTGGAAGTGGTGGCCGCCGTCGAGGACACCGCAGCCGAGATGAAACTGCCCGTCATCTTGGAAGGCTACGAGCCGCCCAAAGACCCGCGCTTGGCGGTGCTCCGCGTCACACCCGACCCAGGCGTGATCGAAGTCAACATCCACCCGGCGCACAGTTGGAAAGAGCTGGTTGAGCAAACCACTTTCCTGTACCAAAGCGCTTTCGAGACCCGTTTGTCGACCGAAAAATTCATGCTCGACGGCCGCCACACTGGCACAGGCGGCGGCAACCACTTTGTTCTGGGCGGTGCCACCGTGGTCGACTCACCGTTCTTGCGCCGCCCCGATTTGTTGGCCAGCATGGTGGCCTATTGGCACAACCATCCTGCCCTGAGCTATTTGTTCTCAGGCATGTTTGTCGGCCCCACCAGCCAGGCCCCGCGCGTGGACGAGGCGCGCAACGACTCGGTGTACGAGATTGAAATTGCCTTCGCTGAATTGCAGCGCATCACCGCAAGCGACGGCGCGCCGGGACACGGTGCGCCTCCGCCTTGGCTCATCGACCGCTTGCTGCGTAACTTGTTGATCGACGTGTCAGGCAACACCCACCGCGCCGAGTTTTGCATCGACAAACTCTACTCACCTGACGGCCCCACCGGCCGTCTGGGCCTGCTGGAAATGCGCGCGTTCGAGATGCCGCCCCACGCGCGCATGAGCCTGACGCAACAACTGCTCATGCGCGCCTTGGTGTCGCGTTTCTGGAAGCAACCCTACCGACCTGAAAGCCTGAAGCGTTGGGGCACTGAGCTGCATGACCGCTTCATGCTGCCGCACTTCATTTGGCAAGATTTGTGTGATGTGGTGCAAGAGTTGAACCATGCCGGTTTTGACATTCGGCCTGAATGGTTTGCGCCCCACCTCAACTTCCGCTTCCCGCAGTTGGGCGACTTCCAGGCTTTGGGTGTGGACGTTGAAGTGCGCATGGCCTTGGAGCCGTGGCACGTGATGGGCGAAGAAGGCGCAGTCGGCGGTACCGCGCGTTATGTGGATTCATCGTTGGAACGTGTGCAGATCAAAGTCACCGGATTGGTCGGTGAGCGCCACGTGCTCACCTGCAACGGCCGCGCGATTCCGTTGCAGCCCACCGGCAAGGTCGGCGAATGGGTCGGCGCGGTGCGTTACCGCGCCTGGAACCCGCCGTCGGCGTTGCACCCCACCATCGGCGTGCACGCGCCGCTGACCATCGACTTGGTAGACACCTGGATGAGCCGCTCGATGGGCGGCTGCCAGTACCACGTGGCCCACCCCGGCGGCCTGAGCTACGAAAACTTCCCCGTGAACGCCTTTGAAGCCGAAGCGCGACGCCTGGGCCGCTTCGTCCGCATCGGCCACACGCCGGGCATCGTGAAAGTGCGCAAAGAAGAGCGCAATCCAAACTATCCGTTCACGCTGGATTTGAGAAGGCCCGCAGGCTGAATTTGGGTTCGTTCCCTCCCCCTGCCATGGGGAGGGGCTTGTATTTACTCCCTCCCCTTGACGGGGAGGGTTGGGGAGAGGTGAAAACGTGGGAGTAAGCCAGCTTGTCTTTCACGCTCTCACCTCCTCTCCCGCCCTCCCCCTCCGAGGGGAAGGAGCAAAGCCCCGATCAGCCCATCGATGAAAGCCAGCCCATGACAGCCACCTGCGCCTGCGGCCAAGCCGCCATCACCGTCAACGCCTTGCCCACGATGCACGGTGTTTGCCACTGCACCAACTGCAAACGCCGTACCGGCAGCGCCTTCGGCATCTCGGCCTATTTCGACAAAACAGCAATCACCACATTCACCGGCCAAACCCAGGTCTACGCGTTTCACCACGCTGCTCAAAACCACGATCAAGAACGTCACTTCTGCCCGCACTGCGGCACCACGCTGTTTTGGTACGTGAGCGCCTTGCCCGAAAAAATAGGCATCGCCGGAGGCTGCTTTGCCGATGAAGCTTTGCCAGAGCCGACCTACGCCGTCACCGATGGCAAACGCGAAGCTTGGGTGCGACTACCAAGGAATTGGCAGGTCTTTCCAAACTGACGGTGCAACGTCAATTGACGGTTGGCTGAGGCTGTGAGAACCCGCGTCGCTGAACGCAATCTTTGGGCGAACGCGTGCAAGCGCATGGAGCGGTTTTCAAGTTCACGCGCAGGCTTTGGCACGACTTGCCTGTGACACACTGCCAGCCTGCTGTCACTTTGCCGTCATGTTCAGACACCTTCTTGCCGGTTACGCCACCCCCAAAGATCGCTACGACGAGTTGCTGACTGCGGCGGGTGTGCCGCGTGCTCATTGGGATGCTTTCTTGCGGTCGCTGGCGTCGCGTGAGGGTTTGGAGATCAGCGAAACCTTGGCGCTGATGGAGCGCGAGATTCGCGAGAACGGCGTGACTTACAACGTTTACGCCGACCCACAGGGTGCCGACCGTTTGTGGGAAGTTGACCCGCTGCCTCTGTTGCTGTCGTCCGCAGAGTGGAGCGAGATTGAAGCCGGCATTGCGCAGCGCGCCGATTTGTTGAACCGCGTGCTCACTGACATTTACGGCCCACAAGAACTGCTGCGCAGCGGCGCTGTCCCGCCCGCCGTGGTGTTTGGGCACAGTGGCTATTTGCATCAAGTGCAAGGCATACGGCCACCGGGCGGCGTGCATTTGTTCAGTTATGCGGCCGACTTGGCGCGCTCACCCGACGGCCATTGGTGGGTGGTGAATGACCGCGCGCAAGCGCCTTCGGGGGCGGGCTACGCGCTGGAAAACCGCTTGGTGGTGTCGCGTGTTTTTCCTGACATGTTTCGCGATTTGCATGTGCAGCACCTGGCGCCTTTTTTCTCGGCGTTTCGTGATTCTTTGATGCGCTGGGCACCGCGCAATGCGAGTCCGCCGCTGGTGGTGGTGCTGACGCCGGGGCCGTACAACGAAACTTATTTTGAGCATGCGTTGCTGGCGCGCTATTTGGGTTTTGCGTTGGTCGAGGGCACCGATTTGACGGTGCGCGACGGCTGCGTCTGGATGAAAACCGTCGAGGGTTTGCGCCGCGTGCACGCGGTGGTGCGCCGCCAAGACGACAACTTTTGTGACCCACTGGAGCTGCGCTCTGACTCGGCCCTGGGCGTGCCCGGCCTGACCGATTGCGCACGACGCGGCACGGTGATGTTGGCCAATGCGCTCGGCTCAGGCGTGGTCGAGTCGGGCGGGCTGATGGGCTACTTGCCCGCGCTCAGTGAGCGGCTGCTGGGCGAGCCGCTGAAGCTGCCGTCGGTGGCCACGTGGTGGCTGGGCGAGCGCGCGGCGTTTGACGATGCGTGGGAGCGCCTGGATCAGGTGCTGATCAAACCGCTGGAGCGTTCAGTGCACGAGCCGGCGGTGTTTGGGGTTGACTTGACGCCTGCGCAGCGCGCTGCTTTCAAACTCAAGGTGGCTGCGCGGCCGCAGCGCTACGTGGCGCAGGAATGGGTGCATGTGTCGCAGGCGCCGGTGTTGGAGAAGGCAGCGCTCTTTTCGTCGCAATCTTCGTCGCAATCTCAGGCACATACGCAAACGCAATTTCAGACGCAAACTCAGTCTCAGTCTCAGTCTCAGTCTCAGTCTCAGTCTCGATCTCAATTCGGATCGCAAACCCAGGGGCACAGTCCCGTCAATTCCGAACGGCTGGGCTCGCGCACCGTGGGCCTGCGCGTGTTTGCGGTGGCCACCCCAAGTGGTTATCGCGTGATGCCGGGCGGCCTGACGCGCGTAGCCGGGCAGGGCGACTCGCGCGTGATTGCCATGCAGCGCGGCGGCAGGTCGAAAGACACTTGGGTGCTGTCCGATGTGCCCGTGGACGCTGGCTTTTCACTGCTTGGCCGCACCGTGCAGCCCGAAGACTTGGTCACTTCGCGCAGCAGCCTCAGCTCGCGTTCGGCCGAGAATTTATTTTGGTTTGGCCGTTACGGCGAACGCTGCGACGCCGCGGCGCGTTTGCTGCGCGTGGCGCTGGCAAGCGTGCAGGGCATGGGTGCGCTGGGCGGCAACAACCTCGTGCCCGTCATGGCGTTGGCGCAGCGCCTGGGCTTGCTTGCCCGCGCATTGCCGCTCGGTAGCGACGCTGCCGCCGTGGAAAACATCGATGCCGTCGGAGCACGCTTGTTGCGCAGCGCCACCGACCCCGCAGGCGCTTTGAGTGAACGCTTGAAGCAACTGACGCGCGTGGCCTACAGCCTGCGTGACTGCATGTCAGCCGACAACTGGCGCACGCTCAATCAGCTCAGCGGCGACGAGGTGTTTCAAGCCTCGGCAGCGGGCTCGTTGTCCATGCCTGTCACCATGGCGTGGTTGGACCGCGCCGTGCTGGCCATGACCACGCTGTCGGGCTTCGCGCTCGACGGCATGACGCGTGGCAGCGGTTGGCGGTTTTTGTCAATGGGCCGCCGCATTGAGCGCTTGTTGAGCGTGATCGCCTCCTTGCAAGTGGCCATGACGCAGGGCCGCGCACTGACGCTGGATTGGCTGCTGGAACTGAGCGACTCCACCATCACCTACCGCTCGCGCTACATGGCCGGGCCCGAGTGGTTGCCGGTGCTGGACCTGCTGATCCGCGACGACGCCAACCCGCGCTCGGTGGCGTTTCAGGTCAAAGGTTTGATGGACTACATCACCAAATTGGAGGCCACCCACGGCCGCTTCGCCAGCGACGTGCTGGCACCTGCATTCACCGCCTTGCGTCAATTGACCCCAGCCGATTTGCAGCCTGAAAGTGCCGTGCTCGCCAGCGTGCTGGAGCAATTGCAGCGGGCCGCAAATTCGGTGTCAGAAGAGTTGAATTTGAAGTTTTTCTCGCATGCCGCGTCGCGCAGCGTGTTGTCGCTGGTGGCGTAGACCGGCACGGCTTGCGATGCATCAATCAGTCTGAGCGCGCTTTTGCGCAGTCAACAACCCGTGCGCAGTCAACAACCCGTGCGCTGTCCACAACACCATGCGCTGTCAATCACTTCATGACCACAGCCCGATATCACATCGAACACGAAACCCGCTACGCCTACACCGCGCCGGTGTCGCAGTCGTGGCAGTTGGCGCGGCTCACACCGCGTGGGTTGCCTTGGCAGACCCTGCTTCAGCAGTCGATACAAATTGATCCGCCGCCTGATGAGCGCCGTGACGCGCGCGACAGCTTTGGCAACACCGTGACGCACTTCGGTTTGCACGGTGCGCACCGCGTACTCAGCGTGCGCATGCAGTGCACGGTGGAGGTGGCGGCACGCCACGCCAACACTTCTTTCTTCGACATGCCCGACCTGCCTTGGCAGGATGTGCGTGCGGTGTTGAATTTGCAGCGGCACGCCGACGACTTGGCCGCCCTCAGCTTGGCCGAAGCCACGCCTTTGCTGCCTTTGTCGGAAGCCGCTCGCGGGTATGCCGAGCCGTCGTTTCAGCCGGGGCGCTATTGGATGTCGGCGGTGCTGGACTTGATGCACCGCATCCACCACGACTTTGAATTTGAAGCGGGCGTGACGACCGTGAGCACCTCGGTGGACGAGGTGCTGCAACAGCGCCGGGGTGTGTGCCAAGACTTTGCACATTTGATGTTGGCGTGCTTGCGCGCACACGGTTTGCCTGCGCGTTATGTGTCGGGCTATTTGCTGACCGACCCGCCCGAGGGTCAGCCGCGCCTGATGGGCGTGGACGCATCGCATGCGTGGGTGGCGGCCTATGCGCCGGGTTGCGGTTGGATCGAGTTTGACCCCACCAACAACCAACTGGCCGACACGCGCTACATCACCTTGGCCTGGGGTGCCGACTTTGCCGACGTGGTGCCGCTGCGCGGTGTGATTTTGGGCGGCGGCTCGCAAAGCATGCAGGTGCGGGTGAGCGTGGTGCCGGGGGATTGAGGCAATTCAATTCAAGGTAAAGCGCGCCGTGGACGGCTTGCCGTTGACCGTCACCACTGCCACGGCTTTGGTGCCGGGGCCGACCTTGAAGGTGCCGGTCGCTTCCAGCTTGTCACCGACTGGCTTGAGTTCGACTTCCTGTTTTTCGTTGCCGGTCAGCAGCGTGAGCTTGGCGGTGGCCTTGGCAACATCGGTGGGCGTGCCGTGGTCGCGCAAGTACAGCCGAATCACTGTGGCTTTGGCGACGAGCTCGTAGTCCAAGGTCTTGCCTTCGACAACCACACCGCCGTGCAAGGGCTTGTGTTCGTGGGCTGCGTCGTGCTTCGCGCCAGCCGCCTGGGCGGGGCCGGCGATGGCCACGGTCATGGCAGCGACAAAAGCGATCATGGTGATGAGCTTTAGCTGGTTCATAGATTTCCTTATGGTGATTGCAGGGCTGGTGATGAATGGGCAGGCTTTCAAAGCGCTTCGGCGTTCTTGTCGTTCGTCAGCCGCTCGGCGGCTTTGCGGCCGAACAGCCAGAACATCGCGGGCGTCAGAAAGGTGTCGAGCAGGGTTGAGCTGATGAGGCCTGAGAAGATCACCACCGCCACGGGGTGCAGCACTTCGGTGCCAGGGCGCTCGGCCTCGAACAACAGCGGTGCCAGCGCGAACGCGGTCACCAGCGCAGTCATCAGCACCGGACTCAGCCGTTCAAGCGACCCGCGCACGATCATCTGTGCGTCGAAACGCTCACCCTCGAAGCGCATCAGGTTGATGTAGTGGCTGACTTTCAAGATGCCGTTGCGCACTGAAATGCCAGCCAGCGTGATGAAGCCGACCAGCGCGGCCACCGACAAAGGCTGGCCCGACAGCCATAGCCCGAGCACCGCACCGACCAGGGCCAGCGGGATGTTCACCATGATCACCGCCGACAGCGTCGCCGATTTGTAGCGGCTGTACAGCACCACAAACATCAGCGTCAGCGACACGATGGACAGCAGGCCAACCAAACGAGAGGCCTCTTCTTGCGCCTGGAACTGCCCGCCCAAGGTGATGAAGCTGCCCTCGGGCAGTTTGGTGTCGGCCACCACCTTGCGGATGTCGGCCACGATCTC
Organism: Burkholderiales bacterium; assembly: GCA_025358485.1. GTDB lineage: Bacteria > Pseudomonadota > Gammaproteobacteria > Burkholderiales > Burkholderiaceae_C > JANYJJ01. The sequence continues at coordinate 32,649 of JANYJJ010000140.1, forward strand.
CGACAGCGCGCGCCCCGATGCATTGGCCGACAACACAATGCGGCGCTTGCCGTCGTCACGGCTGATCTGGTTGGGGCCGTCGCCGTCCTCGATGCTTGCCAGCTTAGCCAACGGGACTCGGCCGGTGGGCGTTTCGATCAGGATCTGGCTCAGGCCTTCAATCGAGCGGGCCGACTCGGGCAGCTTGACCACCAGCGCAAAGCGCCGGCCGCCCTCAACGATCTGCGCGATCTTCTCGCCTTCGACCAGGCTTTGCAGCGTCGCAAGCACCTGCGGCACCGGCATGCCGTATTGCGCCGCCGCTGCGTAGTCCACCCTCACCTTGATCTGCGGTGCCAGCACCTGCTTTTCGATCTGCAGATCGGCGATGCCCGGGATTTTGGCCAGCCGCTGGCGCAGCGCATCGGCCTGGCCGCGCAGCGCATCCAGGTCTTCCCCGTAAATTTTCACAGCGATTTGCGAGCGCACACCCGACAACATGTGATCGATGCGGTGCGAGATGGGCTGGCCAATCTCGATGGCGGCTGGCACGTTGGCCAGCTTGGCGCGAATGTCGGCTTTGACTTCCTCCATGCTGCGCTTGAGTTGGGCCGTCGGGACGATGCCGACATCGAGCTCACTGACGTGCACGCCCTCGGCGTGTTCGTCCAATTCGGCCCTACCGCTGCGTCGCCCAACGTGCGTCACTTCGGGCACTTGGCGCACCAGCGTCTCGGCTTGGCGTGCAACCGCCGAGCTCTCGGTCAGCGTGACGCCGGGGTTCAGCCGCAGGCCGATCAGCAGCGTGCCTTCATTGAAGGGCGGCAAGAAGGTCTTCGGGAAAAAAGGCACGCTGGCGGCTGCGACAGCCACAGCGAAGGCGGCTGCGACGATGGCTGCTTTGGGTCGATTCATCACGGCCTGCAGCGCGCCTCGATAACGCGTCTTCAGCCAAGCCAGCAGCTTGGTGTCGCCGTGGTCGAGATTTTTCATGCGTGGCAGCATGTACAAGCTGAGCACGGGCGTGACCGTCACCGACACCACCAGCGAGACCAGCGTCGAAACGATGAAGGCGATGCCCAGTGGCACAAAGAGCTTGCCCTCCAGCCCTGGCAGCGCGAACAACGGCATGAAGACCAAGACGATGATCACCGTTGCGTAGAGGATGGCTGAGCGGACTTCCATCGTGGCTTGGGTCACGATGTCAAGTGGGTTCAGCCGCAAATCGGCGGGCTTAGAGCGCTCGTCTTTCAGGCGTCGCAGCACGTTTTCGACGCCCACCACCGCATCGTCAACCAGTCCGCCGATGGCGATTGCCAGGCCGCCCAGCGTCATCGTGTTGATCGACATTCCGAAGTGGCGGAACACCAGCGCCGTGACGAAGATTGAGACGGGAATGGCCGTCAGCGCGATGACAGTGGGCCGCAGCGTGCCGAGGAAGAAAAACAAAATCACTGCGACGAATATTGAAGCTCCGATCAGTTTTCCTTGCAGCGTGGTGATAGACGCTTCGATGAAGCTGGCCTGGCGGAACGTGACCCGCGGCGCTTGCATGTCGGCCGGCATCGAAGCTTTCAAGCCCACCAGCGCATCTTCAATCGACTTCGTGAGTGCAATCGTGTCCGCCGTCGGTTGCTTTTGAATGCCCAGGATGACGGCGGGCCGGCCCTCATAGCCCGCATCGCCGCGCTTGATGGCTGCGGCGAATGTGACCTCAGCAATTTGGCGCAGCAAGATGGGCTGGGTTTTGTTCGCGGTGATCGCAAGGTTCTTCAGGTCCTCCAGGCGCGATGTGCGGCCCAGGTTGCGGATCAAATACTCGCGGCCGTTCAGTTCCAAGAAGCCGCCCGACGTGTTGGCCGAAAAACCTTTCAGCGCGGCCGCAAGCTGGTCGTGTGTGATGCCCAATTCAGCCATGCGTGCCGTGTTTGGCTGCACCTGAAACTGTCGAACCTCGCCGCCTATCGGGATGACCTGCGCAACGCCGGGCACCGAGAGCAGCCGTGGACGCAGCACCCAGTCGGCGTACTCACGCACCGCCATCAGGCTGGTTTTCTGCGGATCGACGGGTATGGCGATCTGCATGATTTCACCCATGATCGAACTGATCGGGCCCATGCGCGGCACAACGCCTTCGGCCAAGCCTTGTTCCATGGCCGCGAGGCGCTCAGCCACAAGCTGACGGGCGCGGAAGATCTCGGTGCTCCAGTCGAAGGTGATGTAGATGAAGGACAAACCGGCCGACGAGCTGGAGCGCACGCTTTGCACACCAGGCAGACCGTTCATCGTTGTTTCGAGCGGGATCGTGATGAGCTGTTCGACCTCCTCAGCGGCCATGCCACCGGCCTCCGTCATGATGGTGACTGTGGGCTGGTTGAGATCGGGAAACACATCCACCGGTGTTCGTGACAAGGTGAACGCGCCGTAGGCCATTAAAACGACGCTGGCGATCAACACAAGCAGCCGGTTGGCCAAACTGCTGTCGAGAAGTAACTTGAACATCAGCGCACCTGATTGATGAGGGTGGCGCCTTGCGTGGCGACGCGGTCACCAGCCTTCAGGCCGGAAGTGACCGCCACATTGATACCGTCGAGCGCATCCGCCGTCACGTTGCGCGGCTCGAAGCGCTCGTGGGCAGTCTTGACCCAAACGATGGTCTGGTTCGCAGCGTTTTTCATCAGCGACGCAACAGGCACAGCAATGCCTTTCACCTTGTCTTGAGCCTGAACGAAAACGCGCACGGGCTGGCCCACCGCCAACGTCGTGAGTGCCTTGCCTTCGGCGCGGAACACCAACGGCAGCGCCTGTTCGCGCAAGCTGCGCACGGCGCCAACAAAAGTCAGTGGAACGCGTTCGTTGCCGACTGCCAAGCTGGCACTTCCGATGCGGGTGAACAAGGCCGTGTCGAAGGCCAGCGCTTCAATTCGCAGTCGCGTCGGATCGATGATTTCGAAAACCAATTCGCGCGCATCGACCACCTGTCCGGCCACCGCGTTGGCGGAAGCAATCACGCCGGAGACTGGCGCGACCAGTGCCTCCCGCGACGACAACCCGTCGCCAACCGCCGCCAAGCGAGCGGCCAGGCTTTGTGCTTCGCTCTCGGCGGTTTCGATGTCTTTTCGCGGCACCGTGTCGGCCAGTTCCCTCAGCCGGGCGACACGTTTGTCGGCCAGCGCTTTGGCCGCACGCAGCTCGGCCAACTGTGCAGCTTGGTTTGAGCGTTCGATGGGCGCTGTTGACGACACCACCGTGGCCAGCACTTCGCCCTTGCGCACAGCTTGGCCTGGGTTGGGAAGCCCGCGCGGGCCGGGCTCGATGCGCCCCGCGTTAAGCGGCTGCACCTTGCCACCGGCGTTCGGGTCCATCACCACTTTGCCGTTCAGCTCGAACGAGCGCGCCAGCTCGCTGGTCTCGGTCAGCAGCGTTCGCACGCCAAGCTGGCGTTGCGCGGCCTTGGGCAGAAAAACGCTCCCGTCGGCTTGACGTTGTGGCCCGTTGGCGCTGGACGCGGCAGGCGCGTCGCCGTGGTCGTGGCCTTCCCCTGCCCGCGCTGGCAGCATCAGGCTGATGCACAACATCGCGGCAGCCACGCTTGCGCTGGTAGTCCATACGCTGTTAGTCCATGCGCTGCGGGTCCATGCGGTGCGGCTGATTGGTGCGTGGGTGAGTTTCATACGCTGCCTTTGGAAGTGTGTTGACGACCAGCCGACCCACGCCGACCGATAAGGATCAAGGCGACCAGCGCAAGCATCGCGGCGGCGGCCCAGCCGACGAGGTCTTTCCATGAACGGACACCCACCGTCTGCGCGGCGAGCTTTTCGGTGTGTGCTTCTTCATGCAGATCCAGCTCACCGACGAGCAGGTCGGCTTCTTTGCCCGCCGTGACAGTCACGGTGATGGGCAGCACACCAGGCTGCGGTCTTGCCGCAAGCGTGACTTCGAAGGTGTCGTCGTGCTTGACGGCCTTCAGCTTGTTGCCGCCAATTTCCAGTTCGATCTGGGCGTCGGTCACGGGCGCGTTGTCTGCGGCCCGGTCCAGGTACAGCGTGATCTGCTTGCCTTGCAGCACGCCGACCAGCTCGAAGGCTTCGGACAAGGCAGTGAAGCGAGGCGTCGGCTGGCCGTTGGCGGCAGTGCCGACGTTGCTGTTGCTGTTGCCGTGATCGTGGCCGTCGCCAGCCTGCGCAAACGAAGGCATTGAAAGCGCCGCGACGATGCTCATTGCGGTCATCAAGGTGGTGAATGTCATGGTGGTGGTGCGATAGGTGAATGAGGGGGTCGGTGTTTGATTCATTGAGGCAACAGGCCGAGCGCTTGACGCCACGCCGAGATCGCGGCGGCCACGTCGATGCGGCTGCGCGCGGCTTGACGATCGGCCTCGGTCGCCTCGTTCTCAATGCGCAGACGTGACGGCAAATCGCTCTCGCCCAGGCGGAAGGACTTTTCAAAAAACCCCCGCGTCTCGCGCGCCAGCGTCGCGCGGCGCTCGGCAAAGGCCGTCTGCATGCGCGCAGCTTCCAGGCGTGCTTGCGCGGCCTCGCGCTCCGACAGCAGGCGCACACGTTCGAGGGCAACGCTGGCCTGTGCCTCGACTGCCTCGGCCCGTGCAGTTGCCACTCGCCCGTCGTGGCGCGGCCCGCCGCCAAACGGCAGGCGCAGCGCCAGCGTCACGGTTTGTCCGTATTTTTCACTGGCAATGCTGCGGTCGCGCGTGGTCGTCAGGGTCAGCTCGGGGTTGCTGCGCGCCTGCGTGACGGCCAGCGTTGCAGCGCGATCAGCAAGCGCGGATCGGTCTTGCAACTCTGCCAAGGCCGGATGCAAGCCGCCATCGTTCGCCGAACTTGCAGCAGGTTCAGGTTCAGGCTCAGGCAGAACCGATGCTGCTAAAGCCACCTCTGCAACGCTGCCCGCCTGTGCCTGGATCAGCAGGCGCGCTGCGGCGGCGGTGGCCTTGGCATGCGCCACGACCGCTTCGGCGGCCGCGACTGCGCCGTCGGCCTGATGCTGGTCTGCACGTGCAAGTTCACCGGCCTTGGCACGCCGTGCCACGTCGCTGGCAACTCGGCGCGCACTTTCGAGCTGCCCAAGCGCGATCTCGGCCTCGGCGGCAGTGCGTTGCCAAGCCCACCAAGCTTCGCGCACGGTGGCGGCCAAGCGCAAGCGCGCAGCCGCCGTGCGACTCTCCACCACCACCGCCTGCGCATCGGCCAAAGCGGCGGTGCCTGCGCGCTCGCCGGGCAGCCACAAAGGCACGGCGATGCCGACCTCGAGTTCGCGCAACCCGTCGTTGCGGGTGAGTCGGTCGGTCTTGTGGCTCACCTCGAAAGCCGGTGGCTCTGGTGTCCAGGCCTGCGCCCCTTGGCGCTGCGCTTGGGCGGCGTCGCGGCGAGCCAGCAGCGCCTGTGCTTCTGGCTGGCGGGCCCAGGCGACTTCGAAAAGCTCTTTCAGACCTTGCGCGCTCGCAGCGGTTGGTACTTGAGCCCACACGCCTACAGAGGCCGTGATTAGAGATGCGGCAGACAAGAGCTGCCACGCGCGGGTTGTGATTTGTGTTCTCGGATCCATCCGATGCTCCATGTTGTGGGGGACACAGGAGACCGGCAAGTTGCGACCATGTGGCCGCACAGTCCTGGGCGGGCCGTCGCAGACGAACTGCAACGGCGCGCTCAGGCGCAAACGGGATTCAGGAAAAAACTGAAGCCGCCTCGCCGATCAGGCAAGGCGTGCCCACCGGGGGCGTTCAGGCTGCGCTGGCGCACGCTCGGCCAGCGCCGGATCGCTGAAGGTCGGCGGTGCGCTCGCCATGGCTGGAGACAGCTGGCTCGAACCCAAGTCGACCACCACAGCGCTGTGGCAATGACAGTGGCAATTTCCGCAGTCGGGCTCTGTCGCCGTCGAACCGGTTGCGTCGCTGACTGCGTCGGTCTTTGCCGAAGCGTCTGCGTCTGCCTGCACAGCACTGTGCTGGTGTGACGCGTGGTCACTTTCGCGGTCGGGCGTGCTGCTCGACGTGTTCGCGCAATAACCGCCTACCGCGGCCCAGGAGAGCTGAAGAGGCAAGATTGCGAGCACAAGGATGAGTAACCAGCGGCGCATTCGTCAAGTGTATTACTCAGACACGCTTGAGGGTTTTGGGTTTGCCGTCAGCAAGTCAATGACTGTCTGGTCTCAGCTCGTGCGTGTGAGCGGTGCAACAGCGACTTCCGATCCTCAAGCGAAGAAGCTTGAGAAGCCACCCACCAGCGCGCCACCCGCCACCAACCACATGGGGCTGATCTTGGTTCGCAAGGTCAACACGACCGTTGCGGCCACCAAGGCCATACTGACTGCATGGCCGTGTGTGGGCGCAGTCAACAACCAACCGGTGGCCACGATCAAGCCCAAGGTGATGGGGGCCATGCCGCTGGTGAAGGCGCGCACGCCGCGTGATTCGCGGTGTTTCGCGGCCCAGCGCGTGGCCCACAGCGACACGACGGTGGAGGGCAACAAAATGCCCGCCATCGTGGCGAAGGCACCCCACGCGCCAGCGGTGTTCCAACCCAGCACGGCCACAAACAACACATTCGGGCCGGGAGCGGCTTGGGCGATGGCGATGGAGGCGTTGAACTGCGCGTCGGTCAGCCAATGGTGCTCCGTCACCAAAAAGCGGTGCATGTCGGGCGCTGTGGTGATGGCACCGCCCACGGCCAACAAACTCAGCATCAGGAAGTGGTTGAACAGCCCCCACAGCTCGGCCGCGCTCATGGTTTGACGCCTGCGTGCCCAGCACGCCGAACTTGCCCCCAGCGCCACCACGCAGCCGCCATGGCTGCGCTGCCCAAGCCCAACAACACCCACACCAAAGGCCAGCGCATCCATGCCACCGCAGCAAAAGTAAGTGCGGCCAAAGTCAAACACATGGGCAGGCCCAGCACATTGGTTTTAAGGGTGGTCAGCAGCTTGAAGCCTGTCGACAAAATCAAGCCCGCCGCGACCGCGCCCATGCCGCGCAGCGCGCCACTCACCACCGCGTTGTCGGCGAACTGTGTGTACAGGGCGGTCAGCATCAAGACTATCACCAAGGGCACCAACAGCATGCCGCCCAAGGCCGCCAATGCGCCGCGCCAACCGAAATAGCGGTCGCCCACCATCAACGACAAGTTCACGATGTTGGGCCCCGGCAAAATTTGGCCTATGGACAGCATCTCCACAAACTGCGCCTTGTTCAACCAGCGCCTCTGCTCTACCAACACGCGCTGCGCCACCGGCAAGACACCGCCAAAACCTTGCAGCGCCAGCGTGTTGAAGGTGAAGAAAATGTCTTTCAGCGACCGCGGCTGGGCTTCATTTTCAGAAGCGTCAAGTTCATGCAAGATCATGCAAGCTCACGCGCTGACCACCACCCGCTGACGGCTCACCCACACGCTCAGCGCCATCGCGGCCAGCACGCCCACCAGGCTGAACCAGCTCAAGGGGCCAAAGCCGCCGTGGCTCAGCAACCAACCGCCGCTGGAAGCGCCTATGGCTTGGCCCATGTACAAGGCTGACGTGTTCAATGCCATCAGGGCGGGTGCCAACGCAGGCGCAGACGTGCCCAACCTCGCTTGCTGTGCCGAGTTGCATGAGAAGCAGCCCAAGGCCCACGGAATCAAGACCAAGGCGGTAGAAATCACGCCCACCGTCAGCGGCCACACCAACAAGCTGAAGGCCACCGCACTGAGCGTGAGCAAGACCGCGCGGTTGATGCCCAAGCGGTCGATGTACCGCGCCAGCAACAAGTTGCCCACCAAACCAAACGCGCCAAACCAAACAAACAGCAGGGTCAGTTGACCGGGCGTCACCAACAGCACTTGCTTGTAGTAAGGCGCGAAGTAAGAGAACAGCGTGAACTGCCCCGCAGCCTGCAAAGCCGTGACGGCCACCATGGCCATCAACACCGGGTGCGTGAACACGCCTTTCCAGGCGCGCAGGCTCAAGGCGGCAGGCTTCACACCATTTGGCACGCCCCAAAAAACAAAGGCCGCCGCCGCCGTTGACACCACCGCGACACCCCCAAACGCCACGCGCCAACCGTAGGTTTCGCCCAGCCAAGCGGCCAGCGGTATGCCCGCCACCGAGGCCACTGACCAACCCAAAAACACGAAGGCAATGTTGCTGCCGCGCTGGGCAGGCGGCGACATGAAGCCGATGGCCGCAGCAGCTTGCGGTGAGAACACGGCCGCCGCCAGCACCGTCAAGGCGCGCATGGGCCACAGCGCCGCGTAGCTGGGCATCAATGCGCACAAGGCGTGGCCTGCGGCATACCAAATCAGGCTCCAGGTCAACAAGCGGCGGCGGTCAAAGCCTGACACCCAACCCGCCATCATCGGCGCGCCAAATGCCATCACCACGGCTGCGATGGCAATCAACTGCCCGGCCACAGGCAAGCTCACATTCAGTGATTTGGACAGGTCGTTCAAGGTGCCCGCCGTGGCCATCACGCCCGTGCCAATGGCGAAGTTGCCGACCAGCAGGGCCCATTTGGCCCGGGCCAAACCAGCAGGTTGAACGAATTCAGTCAACGTCGCGCTTTCAACGACTGACTTTCAGCGCATCGGGGTTGACGATGTGGGTCGGCGTGCCGTTGATGAAGTTCACGATGTTGTCAAACGCGGCGCTGAAGTAAAGCTCGTAACTCTCTTGCTCTACATAGCCAATGTGCGGCGTGCACACCGCGTTTTCCAGCCGCAGCAAAGGCTGGCCTTGCATGATGGGCTCGGTGTCAAACACGTCCACAGCAGCCAAGCCCGGACGGCCGCGGTTCAAGGCCGACACCAACGCGCCTTCTTCCACCAATTCAGCGCGCGATGTGTTCACGAGCAGCGCCGTGGGCTTCATGCGAGACAGCGCTTCCAGCGTGACGATGCCGCGCGTGGTGTCCGACAAGCGCAGGTGCAGGCTGAGCACGTCGCAAGCTTCAAAAAATGTTTCGCAATTTGGCGCGGCCAAGTGGCCATCGGCGCGCGCTTTGGCGCGTGATGGTTCGCTGCCCCAAACAATCACGTGCATACCGAATGCCTTGCCAAAACCCGCCACCATTTGTCCAATTTTTCCGTAGCCCCAAATGCCCAGCGTTTTGCCTTTCAGCACCATGCCCAGGCCAAAATTGGGCGGCATCGAACCCGACTTCAAGCCCGACTGTTGCCACGCGCCGTGCTTGAGGTTGCCGATGTATTGCGGCAGTCGGCGCATCGCCGACATGATCAGCGCCCACGTCAATTCAGCCGGGGCCACCGGCGAGCCCACGCCTTCGGCCACCGCAATGCCCAAGCGCGTGCAGGCTTCGATGTCGATGTGCGCACCGGCCTTGCCGGTCTGCGAAATGAGCTTGAGCTTGGGCAGCTTTTCCAGCAACTGACGCGGAAAGTGCGTGCGTTCGCGTATCAACACCAGCACCTCGGCATCGCGCAGGCGCACCGACAGTTGGCCTATGCCTTTGACGGTGTTGGTGAAGACTTTCGCATTCAAAGATTCCATCAACGCAGCGCAGCGCAGCTTGCGAACGGCGTCTTGGTAGTCGTCAAGAATGATGATGTTCACGGTGTTTGCGTACAGCCAAAAAAGTAGCCTGATTGTGCCCCCGTGCCGGAACAAAACCGTAAGCGGTAGCATCCTTGCGTCCGTCACCTGCTCGCTTCACACCACCCTCTTCAGGAGAAAAATATGCCCATCACCATGCACTCCGCCAGCGTCCCCGTTTTTGTGAAGATGCTGGGCAATGTGTCGGTTTGGCTCGACACCGCCGAGGCTCACGCCACTGCCAAAAAATTTGATGTGGCCGTGCTGCTGAGCAGCCGTTTGGCGCCCGACATGCTGCCGCTGACGCGACAAATCCAAATCGCTTGCGACTCCGCCAAGTTTGGTGTGGCGCGTTTGGCGGGCGGTGATGCGCCTAAGTTTGAAGACAACGAGACCACGGTCGCTCAGCTCAAGGCGCGTCTTGCCTCCACCATCGCGTATCTCCAATCGGTTCCAGCCTCGGCGGTTGATGGCACCGAAGACAAAGATGTCGAAGTGCCCACCCGCGCAGGCGAGCCCTTGAAGTTCAAAGGCGAGGCTTACTTGAAGCACTTCGTGTTGCCCAACTTGTTTTTCCACGTCACCACCGTGTATGCCTTGTTGCGACACAACGGTGTGGAATTGGGCAAGCGCGATTTTTTGAACGCGAGCTGAAACTTCACTTTTTGACCCTGAGCCATGTTCCAACGCCTGCGTGAAGACATCGCCTGCATCCTTGAGCGCGACCCGGCCGCGCGGTCTGCGTTTGAGGTGCTCACTTGCTACCCCGGCTTGCATGCCTTGCTCATGCACCGTTGGTCGCACGCGTGTTGGGTCAGCGGTTGGCACTGGCCTGCGCGCTTCATCTCGCACCTTGCGCGCTTCTTCACCGGCATCGAAATTCATCCCGGCGCAGTCATAGGCCGCGCCGTGTTCATCGATCACGGCATGGGCGTGGTGATCGGTGAGATGGCCGTCGTCGGTGACCGCTGCACCATCTATCAAGGCGTGACCTTGGGCGGCACCGCACTCATCAAAGGTGCCAAACGCCACCCGACTTTGGAGGCAGGTGTGATCGTCGGCGCCAATGCGTGTGTGCTGGGCGGCTTCACGGTGGGCGAAGGCGCACGCGTGGGCTCGGGCGCGGTGGTCACCAAACCCGTGCCACCAGGAGCCACGGCCGTGGGCAACCCGGCCCGCATCATTGCTGCTGAAACAGATGCCCTGCGCGAGGCCAGCGCCGCCAAGATGGGCTTCTCAGCCTACGGTGTGACGCAAGGCGATGACCCGGTCGCGCAGGCCATGAAAGGCCTCATCGACAACGCCTCAGACACGGCCCACCAGGTGGCTTTGTTGTGGGCCGCCATCGAGACCTTGCAAGGCCCGCGCAAAGCCGAAGGCGACTGCGTGCCGGGCGATGCGCAGAAGACAGATTGCTTTGATGCGGATCGGTTGAATCGATTGATGAAGTGAGCGGTTCACTTGATCCTCAGCCACCTTTCAACTGTTGCGTATATGCATTGGGTATGCATAATGATGTATGTCCATTGAGTTCGACCCGATCAAAGCCAAATCAAACTTTCGCAAGCATGGCGTCGGTTTTGCTCATGCCGAGCAAGCGCTGCCAGATCCGATGGCTTTCACCGCTGAAGACCCAGACGCCGAAGGCGGGCGGAGATTCGTCACGTTGGGCGTAGATGCATTGGGTCGGATATTGGTCGTGATCCACACACAGCGTGACGAGCGGACACGCCGCATTTCCGCTCGAAAAGCCAGCCGCAGAGAAGCGAGTCAATACCATGCGTGACGAGTACGATTTCAGCAAAGCGAAGCGAGGTGCGGTGACCCCGTCGCCGGGGAAAACTCGCATCACCATCATGCTCGACGACGACGTCATCGAACACTTCCGCGTGCAAGCCGAGGCTGAGGGCGTGGGTTATCAGACGGCAATCAACGCCTTGCTGCGCGGGGCCATGACAACGGCCTCGACGGCATCAATCACCAAGCGAGAGCCCAAAGCATTGACCGTCGCAACGCTGCGTCGGGTGCTGCGCGAAGAGCTTCAGTTGGGTTGAGTCTCGCTGACGCTTTGGGCGGTAGCGGTGTTCGTATCGCCCAGCGCAGCACCCCGTCGTTGAGCCCGTCCTCCGCAAATTTACGACCGAGCTGTTGATTTCCGGCTGAACGATTGCCGAAGAAAATCCGGTGTTCGGCTTCCCCTGGCGTTGCATGTTGGTGTCAGACGTTCGTTACAACACTCAAAAGCGAGAACATTGGCCCGCATAGGGTTGAGTTGATTGATGCGCGTTCGATTCGCGGGGCAGCTTGCGATGCATGACCAACACTAAAAGTGGAGTGGCCGCGAGTAAAGGCAATGGAAAGCGCACGCCGAGGGCAGCTGGGGCGTGGCTGGGAGTTCTGACAGGCTCATGCGGGAGATCGCTCAGGTCATCCCCGACCTACTGATCGGCGATCGTCCCGTCATACTTCAGCCGATGAGCAACGGTGAGTACTTCACCGCTTTGCCAAGTGCGCCGCGCGTCGCGTACCGGGCATTCACTAAAGAGCGCATTGGGGACAGACTGCGGGAGATTTCTGATGACCAGCTTGTCACTGAGTTAAACCAATTCGCGGTCACGAGCGCCCGGCGGGCACCGTTTGCTTCTGAGCCGCACCACCCAACGATGGTGCAAAGCCTTTTGCGAACCAGCCAATGGCAGCTTGCGGATCAATAGCCAAAAAACCGCAAGTGGCGTGTGGGGCTATCGGATCCAAGCTGACAGTCATCACTACCCTGACCGTGCAAGTCGCGACCGCAACACCCCCGTGGTTAACCCCGTCCCCAACAAAATCACCAGGCACCCAACACCCATGGCGGGTGTCAGCACTTCACCGAGGAACAAACGCCCCCACAGCACTGCAAACAGCGGCACCAAGAAGGTCACAGTGATGGCGTTGGACGGGCCGACGTTGGCGATGAGGCGGAAGAACATCAGGTAGGCCAGGCCGGTGCAGGCAAAGGCGAGCGCGGCAGCCATCAGCCACGCGCTTGACGACGGGGGCTGTGATGGCCACAGCAGCACGGCTGGCACACACAAGAACAAGCTCGCACCGACCTGACTGCCGGCTGCCACGGCGAGCGGGGCCACACCGCTGAGGTGGCGCTTGGTGAAGTTCGCTGAAAAACCGTAGAGCATGGAGGCAGCCACACAGGCCAACACGGCCCACCCAGAACCACCGGGTTTGAAGCTGGCTTTGTCCCATGCGAGCCACGCCACACCGATGAAGCCAATCACCAAGCCTGCGATACGCACTGGGGTGAGTCGGTCTTTCAACCACCACCACGCGACGGCGGCCGCGAACAAGGGTGTTGCCGCGTTGAAGATGGCCATCAAGCCCGCGCTGATCGACAAGGCGGCGTAAGCGAAGCACACGAAGGGCAGGGCAGAGTTGGTGACGCCCACCAAGAAGATGGGCCGCCAGTGTTGGCGCAGCACCGACCATTGGCCGCGCCACAGCAACAAGGGCAGCAGCAACAGCGACGCGCCGATCAAGCGAAGCGCCGACAAAACCACCGGGCCGAATTCGGTCGCGCCCATGCGCATGAGCAAAAACGAGCCGCCCCACAACATGGACAGCGACACCAGTTCGACGACGTCACGCGATCCCATTCGGGCGTTCACGGTGGTTGTCAAAGCAGCTTCTCTTGAAAAGTCTCTTGCAACTTCGCTTGCAGCACGTCCTTCAACGCCACGCCTTCCAATGTCAACAACGCGCGCTTGCGATCCAAGCCGCCCGCGTAGCCGGTGAGTGAGCCGTCGCTGCCCATCACGCGGTGGCAGGGCACGATGATGGACAGTGGGTTTTTGCCGACCGCTGCGCCCACCGCGCGCACGCCTTTCGGTGAATTCACCGCGCGTGCAATGTCGCCGTAGCTTTGCGTTGAGCCGGTCTCGATTTTCAGCAGCGCGCGCCACACATTGCATTGAAATTCTGTGCCGTGCAGGTCGAGCTTCAGATCAAATTCTTGGCGCGTTCCGTTGAAGTATTCGGTGAGCTGCGCGGCCGCCTGCATCAGCACCGCGTCGTTGATTTTCTTTGGTGCAGTCAACGGGCCAGGGTGGTCTTTTTGACCTTCAAACCACGCACCCGCCAAGCCCTGCGCGGTGCGTGCCAAGAGCAGCGGGCCGAGTGGCGTGGCCAGCGTGGTTTGCGCCGTGGCCAAGGCGTGAACTGATTTGGTCGATGTGCTCATCTCTGATCCTTTGGTTCCACTTTTTCCAAGCTGTTCCACAAGTGCAGCACGGCGTAAGAACGCCATGGCTGCCAGCGCTGCGCAAAGGCGTCGGCCTCGCGTTGGTTGCTGGTGTTGAACAACTGCTTCATGGCCTTGAGCAAGGCCACGTCGTTGGGCAAAAAAATATCTGGCCAACTGAGTGCGCGCATGGCGATGTAGCTGGCCGTCCACGGGCCAATGCCGGGCAGTGCAACCAAGCTTGCAATCAAGTGGTCGGGCGTTTGGTCTGCGCTCAAACCAAGCGCCAACTCAGGCCACGCCTTGGCCAGCGCCAGGATGGCTCCGGCGCGGCTGCGGATGATGCCCAGTTCGGCAATGTGTTCTACGGGCACGTCATGCAGACTGTTTGGAGACGGGAACGCGCGGTTGATGTCGGTCCACGGCGTGACCACTTCCGTGCCAAAGCGTTGCACAAAGCGGCTGGCCAAAGTGCGCGCACCGGCCACGGTGACTTGCTGGCCCAACACCGCGCGCACCGCCAGCTCGAAGCCGTCCAAGCTGCCGGGCAGACGCAGACCTGGGTCACCCGGCAAGTCTGCCAGTGCGGCATGGACGGTGTGCGGCGCGGCGTCCAAGTCCAACCAGCGGCGCGCTGCAGTGGCCACGGCCGCGCTGGCGTGCGCCCACTCAGATGAAAAACTCAAATGCACGCGGGCTTTGTCAGGCACAAATTCAGCAGCCATCCAAGCGGCTTGTTGTTGCGGTGCTGCGCCGATGGCGGCAGCGCGCACGCTGCGACGCACGCTCAAACCGTCCACCACTTCCACGCCAGGAATGGCGCGCTGCGCGATGAATTTCAGCAGCCGCTGCACGTCGTAAGGGGCGCGATACGACAGCGTGATTTGCATAGACTGCGTGTTGGCGCTGGCGCGCTTGGGTGTGTCTTTTTTGACCTTACCCCGCAATCGGCTCGGGCTCATGCGGTAGTTCTCCACAAAGGCGGCGTTGAAGCGTCGCAGGCTGCGGTAGCCGCTGGCACTGGCCACTTGGGTGATGGGCAAACGGGTGTCGGTGAGCAGTTGTTTGGCCAACAACAAGCGCCGTGTTTGCAGGTATTGAACGGGCGTGACGCCGTGCTCGGCTTGAAAAATGCGGCGCAAATGGCGGTCGCTCACTCCCAGCTTCAGGGCCATGTCTTGCAAGCGCGGTGTGTCGCCGCTGGCGGCCTGCGCATCCAGCGCTTGGGCGGCTTGGCGCGCCAAGGTGCGCGATGCGTCCATCACCGTCCACGGCAAGCTGTTGCCAGGTGCAATTTCAGGGCGGCACTTCAAACACGGCCGAAAGCGTTCAGCTTCGGCTTGTGCGGGCGTGAGAAAGAAGCGGCAGTTCTCAGGCTTGGGTGTGCGCACGCGGCAAATGGGGCGGCAGTAAATGCCGGTGGAGGTGACGCCTACAAACATGCGCCCGTCGAAGCGCGCGTCGCGGGCGAGCAGCACTTGGTAAGAGGCGGCGTGGTGAACAGTCGTGAATTCAGCGGCGGTGTAGTCAAAAACTTCATGCGTCGTCATGGCGCGATTATCTGGTCTGGCTTGCAAAAAACCCGCCGTTTTCGGACACGTTGATTTGCGACCGCACTGGCCGTTTTTTCACTCGAAGTTCAGCCATGACGCCTCTCTACAATCCGCCAACTCTTATGAAAGCGGCTCCCATGAAAGTCATCGCGTCCAACTTCAAGGCTTACGACATTCGCGGCATCGTGGGCACCACGATTGACGAAGTTTTTGCTGAGCATTTGGGCCGCGCGTTTGGCTCAGAAGCGATCAAAGCGGGTGAGCGTGCGGTGGCCGTGGGCCGCGATGGCCGGGTCTCTGGCCCGAGCTTGGTGGCGGCGTTGGTACGCGGCTTGGTGTCCACCGGTTTGGACGTGGTGGATCTGGGTGCAGTGACCACGCCCATGCTGTACTACGTGGCCGCCACACGCGGTCGGCGCGGTTGCAAAAGCGGCATCATGGTCACGGGCAGTCACAACCCCAAGGACTACAACGGCTTCAAGATGGTGTTGGCCGGTGCCGCAATTTATGGTGACGCCATTCAGGCGCTGCGTCTGCGCATGGAGGCCGAAGACTACGTCCAATCCAAAGGCCGTTCCGCGTCGATGAACGTGGTGCCTGAGTACAGCGCGCGCATCACCAACGACTGCAAATTGAAGCGCCCGATGAAGATCGTGGTGGACTCGGGCAACGGCATTCCAGGTGCGTCAGCGCCGGGTATTTTGCGGGCCTTGGGCTGCGAAGTGACCGAGCTGTATTCCGAGGTCGACGGTGATTTTCCCAACCACCACCCTGACCCGAGCAAGCCCGAAAACTTGGCCGATTTGATCAAGGCGGTGAAGAACTCCGACGCCGAAATCGGCTTGGCATTCGACGGCGACGGCGACCGTTTGGGCGTGGTCACCAAAGACGGCCAAATCATCTACCCTGACCGCCAGCTCATGCTGTTTGCGACCGACATCCTCAAGCGCAACCCCGGCGCCACGGTGATTTACGACGTGAAGTGCACGCAGCGCTTGGCCCCGGTCATACGCAAAGCAGGCGGCAAACCGCTGATGTGGAAAACCGGTCATTCGTTGGTGAAAGCCAAGATGAAGCAAGTGAAATCGCCCATCGCTGGCGAGATGAGCGGCCACATTTTCTTTGGCGAACGTTGGTACAGCTTTGACGACGCCACCTACACGGCGGCGCGTTTGCTTGAAATTTTGAGCCGCTCGAAAGACCCGAGCAAAGTGCTCAACGCGCTGCCCACCAGCTTCAACACACCCGAGTTGAACGTGCCCTGCGCCGAGGGCGAGGCCAAAGAATTGGTGACGAAATTGCTGGCCACCGCCAAGTTTCCGGGCGCGCTTGAAATCATCACCATCGACGGCCTGCGCGCCGAGTACAAAGACGGCTTTGGCTTGATGAGGTCAAGCAACACCACGCCGGTGTTGGTGATGCGCTTTGAAGGCCACACCCAGGCCGCGCTGCACCGCATCGAACGCGACTTCATGGCCGCGCTGCGGGCTGTGAAACCCGATGCACAAATCACGGCCTCTGCACATTGAATTGCATTGAGTTTGGCCACGCCCGCACCCAAGCCAGCTGAACTGCGCGTACTCATCGTCAAGCTGTCGTCGCTGGGCGACGTGGTGCATGCGATGCCGGTGGTGCACGACATTCTGCGTGCCTATCCCGGTGCGCTGATCGATTGGGTGGTGGAGCCTGCGTTTGCGCGTGTGGTGCGACGGGTTGAAGGCGTCAATGCCGTCATCGAATGCTCACTGCGCCGTTGGTCCAAAAAATGGTGGAGCAGCGAAGTGCGCGCTGAGTGGCGTGCCTTTCGTTTGGCCCTGGGAGCGGTCAAGTACGACGCCGTGATCGACCTGCAGGGCCTGACCAAATCGGCCGTGGTGGCGCGACTGGCTCACGGCGTGAGCTACGGGATGGCGCATGCCACCGATGGCTCCAGCTTCGAGGCACCCGCGCGTTGGTTGGTCGATCACCCCATCAGCATGGCCGCGCATGTGCATGCGGTGGACAGGTCGCGCCAACTGGCGGCGGCCGCCTTGAAGTTTCAGTTTCAAGGCTCGCCGCACTACGGCTTGAAAGCCACGGTTCAGAGCGCGCCACACCGCACATTGGTGTTTGTGCACGGCACTTCACGGGCCGACAAACTGTGGCCCCAAGCCGATTGGAACGCCTTGGGCCTGCGCTTGGCCGCCGAGGGTTGGCACATTGCGTTGCCGCGCACCGGCGACGTGGAACGCGAGCGCGCCTACGCCATCGCCAGCGCCATCAACAAGGTGGCGGAAGGCCAAGCCGTGGTGTGGCCCGCCATGAATTTGGACGACCTGACAGACCGTTTGGCAAGCTGCCAAGGCGTCATCGGTGTGGACAGCGGCTTGAGCCACATCGCCGTGGCGCTGAAGCTGCCGAACGTACAGATTTACAACTTCCCCACCGCTTGGCGCACCGGCCCGCAGCCCGCGCACGGGCACTTGCATCAAGTGTCGGTTGAAGGCTCGCCAGCACCTTCGCTTGACGTGGTGGCGGCGGCTTGGCATCAGGTGGCGCAAGCCATTTGAGCGGCACCCTTAGCACCGTGGCGCGTGCCCTTTATTCCTTGGCGCTGTGGTTGATGACCCCGGCCTACTTGCTGCGCCTGTGGTGGCGCGGCCGTGCCGAGCCTTTGTACCGGCATGCCATGGGCGAGCGATTGGCGCGCTATCCATCGGCTGCTTCGCCAGGTTCTATTTGGGTGCATGCCGTGTCTTTGGGCGAAACGCTGGCCGCATCGGCGCTGATAGACGCGTTGCGATTGCAGCGTCCCGGCATGCGTTTGCTGCTGACCCACAGCACCGCCACTGGCTTCGCGGCCGGTGCGAAGCTGCTCCAGCCGGGCGACCTGCAAACCTGGTTGCCGTTCGATGCGCCGCGATCCGCAGCGCGTTTTTTAGATCACTTTCAACCGGCGGTTGGCGTGTTGATGGAAACCGAAATTTGGCCCAACTTGCTGCACGCGGCCAGCGCCCGCCAACTGCCCATGGTGCTGGCCAACGCGCGCTTGAGCGACAAGAGTCTGCGCAAAAGCCGTGGCCTCATGAAGGCGCTGTTGACGCCTGCGGTTCGCGGCTTGAATGCCGTGTTGGCGCAAACCGAAACCGACGCGCAGCGCCTGCGCGAGGCCGGTGCGCGCGAGGTTCAGGTTTGCGGCAACTTGAAGTTCGACATCACGCCCAGCGCTGCCTTGCTCGCCCAAGGTGCGACTTGGCGTGCTGCGATGCACCGCAGCGTGCTGCTGGCGGCCGTGACGCGTGAAGGCGAAGAAGCCATGCTGCTGTCGGCATGGAAAACACAAATCGCGGCGCTGGCATGCAAGCTGCCACAAGACAGGCCGCTGCTGCTCATCGTGCCGCGCCACCCGCAGCGCTTTGACGAGGTGGCAGCGCTGGTGGCGGCCCACGGTTTGCGATTGGTGCGTCGCAGTGCTTGGATGACCTCACCACCAACCCCACCAAGCGCCGATGCCCTCAGCGCCGACGTTTGGCTGGGCGACACCATGGGCGAAATGCCGCTGTACTACGCGCTGGCTGACGCGGCGTTGTTGGGCGGCAGCTTCGCACCGCTGGGCGGGCAAAACTTGATCGAAGCTGCGGCCTGCGGTTGCCCTGTGGTGATGGGCCCGCACACCTTCAACTTTGCACAAGCGGCGCAGCTGTCAGAAGCTGCCGGTGCGGCCATTCGTGTGGCCGACATGGACGCTGGCGTGCGGGCTGCGTTGGCGTTGATGCAGTCAGCGCAGCGAGCTGAAACCGTTCAGCGTGCATTGACGTTTGCCTCAGCGCACCGCGGTGCGGCTGAGCGCATGGCGCATGAAATTACGCGGCTGATCAAACCCGCTTGAAGCTTTTAGGGCGTTGAGCCGCACCGACCGCTCAAGCACGTCTTGATCCATTGCGTTCCGCAGCGCCTCCTCAATGGCTTGCAGCATGCGATCCCTCATGACGTAGGCCACGCCGTTGTTGAGCTCGCAGCCGTGGAGATGGGTCAGACGAATGTCGCGAGCAGCGTGCTTCAGGGTTCGTCAGGCGCTTCGAGTTCAGTCATCGGCAAGGCATCGGCGCGCACCTGCGTGAGCGTGCGCTTGGTCGCACCCAAGCGGGTTTGAGTTTTGGCTTCGACCTTGTTGTGGCGCACGTCCACGGGCGTCACCGTCCCGCCGGTTTGTACGGCTTTGATGATGGCCAGGGTGACGCTCAAGCTGCGCGCTGCATCGTCCACCGTCACTTTGGGTGGGCAACGGCCTTCGACCACGTCGCAAAAGTGCTCAAGCTGTCGCACCAACGGGTCGGCAGCGGTGGTGATCACTTTGTCGCTGCGCATGGCTTCGTTCCAGCTTCCTTCGCCTTGCACTTGCCAGCGTTGCAAGGTCGGTATGGCGATGGAACCCAGCGTGCCTGCCACGAAGCAACTGTCTTGGTCGGGGTAGCGTGCGTAGGCTGGGTCTTCGCCGCTGGTTTGCTCCCAACTGCGCGGCGCGGCGGCGGCGTCGGACAAAATTAAACTGCCCAAGCTGCCGTTTTCAAACCGCAGCGTGATGGCGGCGCTGTCTTCAACCTCGAAGCCGCGCACAGCATTGGATGCCATGGCTTGCACGGCGACGATTTCGCCGCACGACGAGCCGCACAAAAAACGAATGTTGTCGATCTCGTGAATCAGGTTGATCAGCAGCGGCCCGCCGCCCGCCTGTTTGCGCCAAAGGCCTTCGCTGAAGTAGCTGTCGGGCTTGCAAAACAAAGCACTGCTGTTGACGCTGACGATGCGCCCCAACTCGCCGCTGGCGATCACCCGCTGCGCTTCAATCAAGCTGGCGCTGTGACGCCGGTGATGGCCCACCAGCACCGGCACCGCGCGGAACTGCAGGGCGGCACGCAGCGCCACCACATCGTCGAAATTGTCGGCCAGTGGCTTCTCGATCAAAGCCGGGGTGAAGTGCTGCAAGCACTCGAATGCACCGCGCACATGTTGGTTGTTGGGCGTGGCCACAATCACGCCGTGTGGCTTCATGCCAGACAGCGAGAAAAAGTCACTCAGGGAGTCGAACAGCGGCACGCCATTTGCCGCCGCCACGGCACCTGCGGCAGGTGAGGGATCGACCACCGCGCACAAACGCACGCGTGGGTTTTGTTGGATCAGCGCAATGTGCCGCCGTCCAACAACGCCCGCACCAGCCACCACAATTTTCAACATCGCTTCAGTCGCTTTTCGCAGTGAGGCCCGATTCAGCGTTTTGCGCAGCATTTGCGCCACCCAAAAACAGCCGCTCAATGTCGGGGTCGGCCAACAATTCATCAGCGCGTCGGTGCAACACCAAACGCCCTGACTCCAACGCGATGGCTTCGTCAGCCATCTTCAACGCGCTCTTCACATTTTGTTCCACCATCAGCACGGTCGTGCCTTTTTCTGCCAGGGCGCGCAGCAGTTTGAACACATCTTTCACAACCAATGGTGACAAGCCGATGGACGGCTCGTCAATCAGCAACACTTTGGGCCGCAGCAACATCGCGCGCCCCACCTCCAGCTGCTTTTGCTCGCCGCCCGACAAAGCGGATGCCGGGCTGTGCAGCCGCTCTTTCAAACGCGGAAAAAGCTCCAGCACTTCAGGGATGCGCTCGTGCGTGGTCTTCATGCCCAGCGTGATGCCGCCCAACTCCAAATTCTCAAACGCCGTGAGCTGACCAAACAGGTTGCGACCTTGCGGCACGAAAGCAATCCCGTGCTTCGTGAGCAGCTCTTTGGGCGAGGCCGCCGTGATGATCTGCCCGTTCAGCTTGATGCTGCCGTGGCGCACCTTCAGCATGCCAAACAGCGTTTTCAAAACGGTCGATTTGCCCGCGCCATTCGGCCCCAACAGCAAGGTGATCTGCCCGCGCTTGGCTTTGAAACTCAAGTTGTTCAGGATCATGAAGTCGCCATAACCAGCTACGACCTTGTCAAATTCGATGCAAACGTCGGCGGGCAAGTTCGACGCCATGTCAGCTTCCAAGGTAGGCGTCCAGCACTTGCTTGTTGGCGCGAATTTCTGCGGGCGTGCCAATGGCCAAGACCTTGCCTTCGACCATCACCATGATGCGGTGGCACAGGTCCATCACGAAGTCCATGTTGTGCTCAATGACGATGAAGCTGCCTGCACGGGTTTTGTTGAGTTCTTTCAGCAGGCTGCTGATGCCGCCGACCAAACTGGGGTTCACACCCGCGCAAGGTTCGTCCAACAGCACCAGCGCGGGTTCGCTCATGAAGGCCATGGCGATGTCGACCAATTTTTGTTGGCCGTAGCTGAGTTCACCGGCCTTTTTATGCGCAACGTGGCGGATGCGGAACTGATCGATCATGGCGTCGGCTTTGGCACCCAGGCCGCTGTCGCCGCTGGCCGCTCTGAAACCCGACAGCATGCGGCTGACCATCGTGCCTTGATGCTCTTGTGCGGCGACGATGAGGTTGTCGCGCACGCTCATTTTTCCGAACACTTGCAGGGTTTGGAAGGTGCGGCCCACGCCCCGGCGGCTCAGTTCCAGCGGGCTCAGGCCGGTGATGTTTTTGCCATTCAGCTCGATGCTGCCAGCGTCGGGCGTGATCTGCCCGAGCACGCTGTTGAACATGGTGGTTTTGCCCGAACCGTTGGGCCCGATGACGCCGTAAATTTCGCCCGGCATGACCTCGAAGCTCACGCCTGCGACGGCCTGAATCGCGCCGTAAGACTTTTTCAAGTCAGTGACCTTCAACACAGGGGCACTCATGGTTTCACTGCCGCGCGCTCAGCCGACGCCAGCTTCGACAGCCGGCGCACTTTGATGCGGTCGGGAATGCTGAGCAACCCGTCCGGCAGCCACAGCATCAGCAGCACCACGGCCGAGCCAAACACAAACAAATACCAAGCCTGCGCAAAGCGCAACCACTCGGGCAACAACACGCCCACAGCAGCACCCACGAGCGGCCCCAAAAAGTAGCCTGGGCCACCGACGACGACCATCAAATACATCATGATCGATGCGCCGACGGTGAACGGCGCGGGCTCGATGAATTGCACCAAACAGGCAAACAGTGCGCCCGCCACACCGGCGCACGCCGCGCCCATCGCGAAAGCCAACAGCGTGTAGCGCTGTACGTCCACGCCCAGGCTTTCAGCGCGAATCGGGTTGTCGCGCAGAGCAGTGAACGCCTTGCCCCAGGGGGATCTGAGGACGCGCCACAAAAAACCCGCCACGACCGCGCTGATGGCCAGCACGAAGTAGTAGTACGGCAGGGCGGCGTCCAGGCTGAAACCCAACAAAGAGGGTCGGGCGATGTTGTTGATGCCGAAGGTGCCGCCGGTCAACCACTCTTCATTGCGCATCACCAACCACACGGCGGTGTTGAAGCCGAGGGTTGCAAAAGCCAGGTAGATGGTTTGCACCCGCAAGGCCGGAAAACCCAAACCCAGGCCCATCACAAAGCAGCCCAACATGGCCGCCGGCAAGCCCAACCAAAAACTGAAACCCGCCTTCATCATGATGGCCACGGTGTAAGCGCCGATGCCAAAAAACGCCGCATGGCCGAGCGACTTTTGACCCGCATAGCCCACCGTCAAATTCAAGCCCATGGTGGCGATGACAAAGATCAGCCAAGTGGTGAACAGGTAGATGCCGTAGCTCTTCAAAAACGGCGGCACGGCCAGCAACAGCAGCAAGGCAAGCGCAGCGAAGAAGATGCGATTGCGGCTCATACCTTGCGCTCGACCTTCTTGCCCAACAGCCCTTGCGGCTTGAACAAAATCACCAGCATGAAGATGATGAGCGCGACGGCGTCTTTGTAGGCGGCTGAGATGTAGGCGGCTGCCAAGTTCTCACACACGCCCACGATCACGCCGCCCAACAGCGCCCCGCGCGAGTTGTTGAAGCCGCCGATGATGGCCGCAAAGAAGGCCTTGTTGCCCAGCGATTCGCCCATGTCGAACTTGGCCAAATACGTGGGCGTGACCAGCAGCGCGGCGGCACAGGCCAACACGGCGTTGATGGCAAAGGTGTAGAAAATCATGCGCGGCACGTTGATGCCCAACACGGTGGCACTCTCGGTGTTTTGCGCCACCGCTTGCATCGCGCGACCGGTCACCGTCTTGGCCAAAAAGGCCTGCGTGGCAAACACCAAGGCCAGCGCCAACAGCAGCGTGCCGATGTCGGCCAGTGTGATGGTTACGCCCGCCATGTTGAACAGCTTGTCAGCAAACAAACTGGGAAAGGGATGCGCCTCGGCGCTGTAACCGGCGCGCACGCCGCTGCGCATGGCAATCGCCAAGCCGATGGTGGCCACCACGATGGGCATGAGGCCGTACTTGAACAGCGGGTCCACCACGCCGCGCTTGAAACCCCAACCCAGCACCAACACCGCCACCGCGCAAGTCAACGCAAAACTCAGCAGCAAAGGCAAACCAAGCGCGTTGAAGGCCAGCATCAAAAAGGCCGGCAACATCACAAATTCGCCCTGCGCAAAGTTGATGGTTCCCGAGGCTTGCCAAAGCAGCGTGAAGCCCAACGCGGCCAGCGCGTAGATGCTGCCGGTGGCCATGCCCGAGATGAAAAGCTGGAGGAAGTCGGTCATGGGGTTCCGATGACGATTCGCGTCCACCGCCTGCCGAAACGAAGCGGCGAAGAACTCACTTCTTGCCGCTTGATGCTGGCGGCGAAGTTTTACTTCTTGCCGAGCGCGGGCAAGATTTCCTTGACTTCTTGCTTGCCGTTTTTGACTTCCACCACAAAGCTTTCACGGTCGAGGTCGCCGTTGGCGTCCATGCTCACATCCATCAAAACGCCGGGGTGCTTGGCGGCACTCACTTGCAAGCCGTGCAGGGTTTGCGCCACCAGTTTGCGGTCGAGCTTGCCGGCTTTTTCAATGGCCGCTTTCAGCAGGTAAATGCCGGTGTAGCCCTTGATGCCGTTGTGGTCTGAGATGTATTTGTAGTCTTGGTAAAAGCGTGCCTTGAACTTCAGCATCAAAGGGTTGGGTGCGTCGACCGTCAAGCCCACGTGCGCGACGGCGCCGTTGGCGGCTTCGCCAGCCAGTTCAATCACTTTTTGGCCGGTCAGCGTGGTTTCACCGACGATGGGTTTGGTCCAACCCTGCTTGCGCAATTCGCGCAGTGCGCGGGCCGATTCTTCTTCGTTCGTGTACACAAACAGCGCGTCGGCGTTAGATTGTTTGGCCTTGAGCACGGGTGCTGAAAAGTCGATCTGACCGGCGTCGGTGGAGATGTCGGCCACCACCTTCACGCCCAATGCATCGAGGGCCTTGTTGATGGCATCGCGGCCGCCTTTGCCGAAGTCGTTGTTGACGAAAATCACCGCCACGGTTTTCGCCTTCACGTTGTTGGCGATGTAACGCGCCACCTTGGGCATGGCGGTGGTTTGCGTGAAGCTGGTGCGAAAAATGTAGGGATTGCCTTGCTGCGTGATCGCGGCTGCCTCGCCGCCGGTGAAGTTGATGACTTCAGCGCGTTTGGTCTCGGCCATGCTCACCATGATGGAGCCCGAAAAAACTGGGCCAAAAACCGCAAACACGCCGTCGTCCACCGCCTTTTGCGTCAGGCCTTTGGCCACGCCGGGGTTGCTTTGGGTGTCGAGCGTGTTCGTCTCAATTTTTTTGCCCAGGATGCCGCCCGCAGCGTTGATTTCTTTCACGGCCATCTCAACACCGTTTTTGAAGTTGGTGCCGGCCGTGGCACCGCCCCCCGACAGCTCCAGGATGTTGGCGATTTTGATGGTGGCTTGCGCGAACGAAGTGGCGGGCACAGCCAACAGCGTCAGCGCACCCAAAGCGGCCGCAGCGAAAGCAATGGCGGTGCGGCGTGAATTTTGAGGGTGGGTGGGCAGGTTCATAAAGTGTCTCGGTGGTGATTTTTATGTGAAGTGGAACTGGGTGGACAGTGAACTCTGCTAGCAGCCGCGGTGGTTTTAGATGCTTTTTAGCGGCTTGCGATTTTGCCCCTTTCAAAGCCGCAGGCCGCTAAGTGATTTCAGCCGCTCTGGCGGCGCGCCACACAGGCTCGAAAGTGCGTCTCCATCCTCGCTGCGTTGGGCGCCTTGCGGGTGAACAACTCGAACGCGCCCACCGCTTGCCACACGGCCATGCCGCCGCCGTCCACGGTGACGCAGCCTGCCGCGTGCGCAGCCTTCAGCAGCGCGGTTTCCAACGGGACGTAAACCACGTCAGCCACCCACATTTCTGGGCGCAGCAGCCCCGCGGGCAAGGGCATGCCGGGCAACTTGTCCATGCCGGTGGGCGTCGCGTGGATCAGGCCGTTGCACACGCCGACGGCCAGCGCGAGGTCTGCTTCAGCGGTGGCGCGCGCAAGACCAAAGCGTTTGCAAACCGCATCAGCGAGTGCAACGGCGCGCCCGGGTTCGCGGTCGTGAATTAGCAAGTGTTGAGCGCCCAAAGCAAGCACCGCATGCGCCACGGCGGCACCTGCGCCGCCTGCGCCGAGCAGCGTCACGCGGCTCAAATTCGCGTGCGGCAGCGCGGCCTGAAAGGCCCGGCCCCAGCCCGGCGCGTCGGTGTTGTGGCCGATGCTGTGGCCGTTTTCAAAGAGCACGGTGTTCACAGCCCCGATGGCGCGGGCCTCGTCGGAAAGCCTGTCGAGCAAGGGCAGTACAGCTTGTTTGAACGGGAAGGTGATGTTCAAGCCGCGAAAGCCTTGGTCGCGTGCGGTTTTGAGCAGCCGCGGCAAGGTCTGGGTGTTGAGCGGCTCTTGATCGATGTCGATCAATCGATAGTGCAGGCGCAAACCGTGGTGCGCCGCCTCGGTTTCATGCATCACCGGCGACAGTGAGCGTTGAATGCCCGCGCCGATCAAGCCGACCAGCACATCAGCTTGCTCTTCAGCCAACGGGCGAGTGCCGAGCTGCGAATGGGCTGGTGAGGAAACAGAAGAATCAGCGGACACGGTGTCGTCCAAGGCGGTGGTGGATACACCCTGAATTCTGTACGAACCGGTTAGAAATAAATCGGCTGCTTACCCTGTAGCCCAGCCACAGCAGCTAAAAGGCTACTTGGCGATGAAACGCAGAATCATCTCGACGATGCTTTCGCGGCGGGCGGCAATGTTGTCTGCAGAGTCAAGCGCGCGCTTGAAGATGAGAGAAAAAGTGTGCTGGTTCGACACATTGAAAAAGCACAAGGCACTGATCGACATGTGCAGGTCGACGGGGTCCACGCTGCTGCGAAAAACACCCGCTTTCACGCCGCGTTGGTAGACCGAAGTGACTGCATCGATGGCGGGCACATTGAGTTGTCGGATGCTCTTGGACTGCGCCAAAAACTCGCCCTTGTGCATGTTCTCGTTCATCACCAAGCGGATGAAATCGGGGCTGGCGAGTTGGTAGTCGAAGGTGAAGCCCACCAACACACGCATCGCCACCTCGGGCTCCAAGCCGTCGAGTTGCAAACCGCTTTCGATGCCGCGGATGCGGCCATACGCTTCTTCGAGCACGCGAACGTACAGCCCTTCTTTGCTGCCGAAATAGTAATAAATCATGCGCTTGCTGGTGCGCGTGAGGGCCGCTATTTCGTCGATGCGGGCACCTGCCAAACCTTTGCTGGCGAACTCTTGTGTGGCCACCTCGATGATGTTGAGTGCGGTGGCTTCAGGATCGTTGGTGCGTGTGGTGGAGGCACCGCGCTTGGGCTTGGCGGAGGAGGCCGATGCCGTTGGAGCTGACTGGGTCATGGCAAGAACCGGGTTTGATTTGGTGGATTTGATTGTGAACTGAAGCGCAAGCCCGTCAGACCGCAGGCCATCTCTTTGACCCAAACTGCAAACTGTCACGAAACACGGGCGACTGCACCTCGCCGCTGGCCGCCACAGCTCGGCCGCGCCCTTGGCGTTTGGCCTCGTACAAGGCTTGGTCTGCGCGCCGCAAGCCGTCGGTGATGGTCTCATTTGGGGCCATCTGCACCACCCCAAAACTCAGGGTCAAACGCACCGCGTGCGGTGCCACTTGGCGTTGTTCCAGGCGCTCAACAATGCGCGTGGCCACGGCCATCGCTTCGTCGATGGAGGTGGCTGGCAGCAGCACGCCAAACTCGTCGCCACCCAAGCGCCCGGCCACGTCCAAGCCGCGCAAGGTTTGGCGTGTGCACAAGGCCACTTGGCGCAGGGCTTCGTCACCTGCAGCGTGGCCCAAACGGTCGTTGACTTGCTTGAAGTGATCAATGTCAAACATCAGCAGGGCGTTGCGCGTGACGCTGGTTTCGCCGAGCGCGCGTTCGGCGCGTTCGTGAAAGTGGCGGCGGTTGGGCACGCCCGTCAGGATGTCGGTGTCGGCCAAAAACTTCAGGCGCCGTTGGCTGATGCGCACATTGCGTTCGGTGCGCTCAAAGGTCAGCAGCAAGCCCAAATAAACCAGCGTCACCGCCCCCGTGCCAGTGAGCAAGCCTTGCGCCCACAAGGCCACCGCCTGGTTGCTAGCCGCCGCAGAAAGCACGGCCGCGCGCAAACCTTGCGCCACGGTGACAGCTGCCGCCATGAAGATGAACACTTTCAGCGCTGAGCTGCGGCGCACTTCCGGCAGCATCAAGGCGTTGACGGCCGCATAAGCGTGCAGCACGGCGCTTGCTGCGCTGAACGCCACGACTTCGGTGTCCGGGTGCGGTGCCATGGCCCGCACCAGTGCCCACGTGCCAAAGGCAGCTGCCAGCAAGCACGCGTCGACAACCACCGGCACGCGCCACTGGCGCCGAGCGTAAAAATGGCGCAAGCCCGACAACACGACAATGGGCCATTGCAATTCCAGCGCGTGGGCCAGCGGTGAAATCACCGGCCAGTTCGGCTCAAACGTCTGCAAAAACAGGCCCAAACACAACAGCCACTGGGCACTGACCCACCACCAAAAACCGCGATACACACGCTGCGTGGTGCCAAACAAGGTCAGCAACGCCGCTGCCATCACTGCGACGGCGGTGATGAGGCTGAGCAGGTGGGCGGTGAGGGTGGGCACGTGTGACTGGGCGGTTGGCTCGCAGCCCACGAGTCTGGTGTTCGCGCGGCATGGAATCCATCCTTACTTTTGGGGTGTTCCTTGAGCCGAATTTGGTGCTAGCTCACTGAACCAGTGATCGCGCCGTCATCTGCCAGCGATACCATCGCGGCCGGATCAACTCAGGAGCAGGCGTCATGGCGATGGACGTGGTGGATTTCGAAATCAAGGGTTCAGAAATGCAGTTCGTCGAGGTCGAGCTCGACCCCGGCGAGGCGGCGGTGGGTGAAGCCGGCAGCATGATGTACATGGATGCTGGCATCGGCATGGACACGGTGTTCGGCGACGGCTCTGCCAGCCAGGGCGGTTTTCTGGGCAAGCTGATGGGCGCTGGCAAGCGGCTGGTCACGGGCGAGTCCTTGTTCACCACGGTCTACAGCAATCAAGCCAACACCAAGCTCAAAGTGGCGTTTGCCGCACCCTATCCCGGCAAAATTTTGCCGATGGATTTGCGCCAATTGGGCGGCACGTTGATTTGCCAAAAGGACGCGTTTTTGTGCGCCGCCAAAGGTGTGTCGCTGGGCATCTTCTTTCAGCAAAAAATGTCGGTAGGCTTTTTTGGTGGCGAAGGCTTTGTGATGCAAAAGCTGGAGGGCGACGGCCTGGCCTTTGTGCACGCTGGGGGTACGGTGCTCAAGCGCGAGTTGCGGCCGGGTCAAACATTGCTGATCGACACCGGCTGCATCGTGGCATTCACGCCGTCTGTGCAGTTCGAGATTCAATACGTCGGCAAAGTCAAAACAGCGCTGTTCGGCGGCGAAGGTTTGTTCTTCGCCAAGGTGACCGGGCCGGGCACGGTGTGGTTGCAAAGCTTGCCGTTCTCGCGCTTGGCTTCGCGCGTGTTTGCGGCGGCACCTCAGCGCGGCGGATCGCGCGAAGAAGGCGGCCTGCTGGGCGGCTTGGTCGGCGGTGGAGGCTTGCTGGGCGGCGTGCTCGGTGGTGGCGATGACGACTGACCCGGCGAAAAAGCAGTCAAGTTTGCGTCAAGCACCGTGACCGGCATGAAGCTGCTGATCGATTCCTTCTGGCGCGCCGCCGCGTATTGCCTGCATCCGCGCGTGATCGCGCTGTCGCTCTTGCCCTTGCTCGTGATGGTGCTGCTGGCTTTGGGGTTGGGTTACTTTTTCTGGGTGCCTGCGGTCGACGCGGTGCGCGGGTTTTTGGCGTCATATGAAGTCGTCGGCAGCTTCATGGCTTGGCTCGAAAAAATGGGCTTTGCCAGTTTGAAGCTGGTGCTCGCCCCGATGTTGGTGGTGTTTGTCATCACGCCGCTCATCGTTGTGTTGGCCTTGATGGCGGTGGCGATATTGATGACGCCGTCGATGTTGAGTTTGGTACGCGACCGGCGTTTTCCTGATTTGGAACGCAAGCGAGGCGGTTCAAACTTGGGGTCTGTTTTTCTCAACACTTGGTGCATCGTCGTGGCCATGGTGTTGATGGTGGTGTCGATACCGTTTTGGTTGATACCACCGCTGGTGCTCATCTTGCCGCCGCTGATTTGGGGTTGGCTCACCTACAAAGTCATGGTCTACGACGTGCTGTCTGAACACGCCAGCAAAGACGAGCGGCGTGACCTGATCCGCCAGCACAAAGGCCCGCTGCTGGGCATGGGCGTGATCACCGGCTACCTCGGTGCGGCACCCTCGTTGGTGTGGGCATCGGGGGCGTTGTTCATCGCCATGGCGCCGGTGTTGGTGCCCCTGGCCATCTGGATCTACACGCTGGTTTTTGCGTTTTCTGCGCTTTGGTTTTCGCACTACGCCTTGTCGGCTTTGCAGGCCATGCGGGCTGCTCAGGATGCGTCGAAAGCACCGCCACTCACGCCTGCTTTTAATTCTCAGGTAAACAATGTCGAATTGCTGCCACCGCTTCCATTGCCGGCACCGGGCAGCAATCGCCCGCCCCTGCTGCTGCCTCCTTCGGCCTGACACCAACCCTCGCGACCACGCCCCATGAACTTCGGCCTCATCATCATTGGCGACGAAATTTTGTCGGGCAAACGGCAAGACAAGCACCTGCCCAAAGTGATTGAACTGTTGGCCGAGCGCGGCTTGTCTTTGAGCTGGGTGCGCTATGTGGGGGATGAGCCCGACCGCATCACTGCCGACTTGAAGCACGCGTTCGAGACCGGCGACGTGGTGTTCTCCTGTGGCGGCATCGGTGCCACACCCGACGACCACACCCGCCAATGCGCCGCCCGCGCCTTGGGTGTGGATTTGGCCTTGCACCAGCAAGCGCGCGACTTGATTTTTGAGCGCATGCGCGAAACCGCCGCCGAGCAAGGCAAGCCCTATGAGCCCGACCGCGCGGACAACCAACACCGCCTGAACATGGCCGTGTTTCCGCTCGGCGCGAACATCATTCCCAACCCGTTCAACAAGATCGCCGGATTTTCTTTGCCTTCCAATCAGGCGGGCGAGGGCGGCGTTTATTTTGTGCCTGGTTTTCCGGTGATGGCGTGGCCCATGGTGGCCTGGGTGCTGGACCATCGCTATGCACATTTGAAGCGCGCACTCACCAGCTCCGAAAAATCTGTCATCGTTTTCGGTGCCATGGAAGCCACTTTGACCCCGCTGATGGAAGCCATCGAAGCCAATTTCAGCGGCGTCAAAGTCTTCAGCCTGCCCAGCGTGGACCACCCACAGTGGGGCAAACACATCGAGTTGGGCGTCAAAGGCCACACCGAGCTGCTGGCCGACGCCTACAGCGCCCTGCTGCACGGTCTGCGCGAACACGGTGCAGAGCTTGGCCCTGAATTGGTGCGCTGACCATCGGCCAGCCAGCGTCTTTCAAGCAAAAATATGCACCTTATAGGTGCATTTTAATTGCAACTCGGCTCCGTTTTGCGCCAACGTTGGCAGCTGCGGGCACAGTTTCTGCTATCTTTGACGTCGTGTTTCTGAGGCAGTTAGTAAGTTTTTTCAGGCAGCAAAGTGCTGCTTGTCCACAAAAACATCCCCCCCACCCCCACGCGTTCCTTAGGAGATATTGATGGCCAAGACCGTCGCCGACGTCATGAAGATGGTGAAAGAAAACGAAATCAAGTTTGTTGATTTCCGTTTCACGGACACCCGCGGCAAAGAGCAGCACGTATCCGTTCCCGTTTCCCATTTCGGTGAAGACAAGTTCACTTCGGGCCACGCCTTCGACGGCTCGTCCATTGCCGGCTGGAAGGGCATCGAAGCTTCGGACATGCAACTCATGCCCGATCCGAACACCGCCAACATCGACCCGTTTTTTGAAGAGCCCACGCTCATCCTGACCTGTGACGTGGTCGAGCCCGGTGACGGCAAGCCCTACGAGCGTGACCCCCGTTCGCTGGCCAAGCGCGCCGAGGCCTACATGAAAGCGTCGGGCTTCGGTGACACCGCATTCTTCGGCCCCGAGCCTGAGTTTTTCGTTTTCGACAGCGTGCGCTGGGGCAACGACATGTCGGGTTGCTTCTCGAAAATCGAGTCCGAAGAAGGCGCCTGGAACACTGGCAAGGAATACGAGCACGGCAATTCGGGCTACCGCCCGACGGTGAAGGGCGGCTATTTCCCAACGCCTCCAGTCGATTCGATGCAAGACATGCGCTCAGAAATGTGCCTGGTGCTTGAATCGCTCGGCATCCCGTGCGAAGTGCATCACCACGAAGTGGCCAACGCCGGTCGAATGGAAATCGGCACCCGTTTCAGCACGCTGTTGCAGCGCGCCGACTGGGTTCAGTTGCAAAAGTACGTGATCCAAAACGTGGCGCACAGCTACGGCAAAACTGCCACTTTCATGCCCAAGCCCATCGTGGGCGACAACGGCAGCGGCATGCACGTGCACCAGTCGGTTTGGAAAAATGGCGTGAACCTGTTTGCCGGTGACGGCTATGCGGGTTTGAGTGATTTCGCCCTGTACTACATCGGCGGCATCATCAAACACGCGCGTGCGCTGAACGCCATCACCAACCCTGGCACCAATTCGTACAAGCGTTTGGTTCCTGGTTTTGAGGCACCGGTGAAATTGGCTTACTCGGCCAAAAACCGCTCGGCGTCGATTCGCATTCCTTTCGTGGCCAACCCCAAAGGGCGCCGCGTGGAAGCGCGCTTCCCGGATCCACTGATGAACCCGTACTTGGGCTTCTCAGCCATGTTGATGGCTGGTTTGGACGGCGTGGAAAACAAAATCCACCCGGGCGAAGCCGCCAGCAAAGACCTGTATCACCTGCCGCCAGAAGAAGACAAACTGATCCCCACGGTTTGCCACAGCTTGGATCAAGCGCTGGAATACCTCGACAAAGACCGCGCGTTTTTGACCAAAGGCGGCGTGTTCACCGATGCCTACATCGACGCTTACATCGACCTCAAGATGCAAGACGTGACGCGCTTCCGAATGGCCACTCACCCTGTCGAATTCGACATGTACTACACCTTGTGATTCAAGCTTTGTAGATCGCAAGCTAAGGCTTTCGATACCCAAAAAAGGGACGGCTTGGCCGTCCCTTTTTCATGGCACTGCCCTTTCGCGCTTGGGGGACAATTGGACGTTGCGTTTTCAGGTTGCGGCATGAGTGCTTTGATGACAAAAGTATTGACGGTTTTGAGCGTGGTGCTTTCCACGGCGGCTTGGGCTCAAGCTGCGCCTGCGCCGGTCTACCGTTGCCCCGGCAACCCCGTTCTCTACACCGATGCTTTGTCAGCCAACGAGGCCAAAGACAAAGGCTGCCGCACGCTGGAAGGCTCGCCCATCACGGTGATTCAGGGCCCTGCACCCAAAGCGAAAGTGGTGAACGCTGCTGTGGGTGGGCCCGCGTCGGGCGGGGCGGCAGCTCGGCCTGCCGAAGCTCGGGTAGACCCTGCCGACCAGAAAGCCCGCGACACCGATTCCAAACGCATCTTGGCCGCCGAGTTGCGCAAGGAAGAAGAGCGCCTGGGCGCGCTGCAAAAAGAATTCAACGCTGGTGAACCCGAGCGCCGCGGCGACGAGCGCAATTACCAAAAATACACCGAACGCGTGGCGGAATTGAAAGCCAGCATCGCGCGCAAAGAGGGCGACATCGTCTCCATCAAGCGCGAGATCGCCAAACTGCCGCAGTGAAGCCGTGGCGTTGACTGCGTCATCAACGAAGGCCGCTTCACCCTACGCCGCCTTCGATCATCTGGCCACCATGGCGGCCGTTATTTCGGCGGACGGCCGCTTCGTGTTTGCCAACGCCGCGTTTGAGAACGTGCTGGGTTTGTCACGCAGCAGCGTCTTGCGCGGCACCCTCTTCGATTGGTTCGTCGATTCG
Source organism: Burkholderiales bacterium (assembly GCA_025358485.1). Taxonomy (GTDB): domain Bacteria; phylum Pseudomonadota; class Gammaproteobacteria; order Burkholderiales; family Burkholderiaceae_C; genus JANYJJ01. Next base: position 66,243 of record JANYJJ010000140.1, read on the forward strand.
CAGCGTCTGCGCGACACCGTGGCCGCCGTGCTGCGCAATGACTTCGCGCTGAGCCGCTTGGAGGCGCAACTTCGCCGTCCGTCAGCGCTGCACGGCGAGCCCATCCCCGTGCACGTCATCGTCAGTCAGATTGAAATGGGCGAAGGTGTCGTCGTCGAGCTGATTGAGATCGAACAACAAGCCCGCCAAGAGCGCGAAGAGCGCGCCTTGGGTCAAGCGCAAGCCAACAAAGAGCTCATACGCAACCTCGCGCACGAGATCAAAAATCCGCTCGGCGGCATCCGCGGCGCCGCGCAGTTGCTGGAAATGGAGCTCGACTCGCGCGCCCTCACCGAATACACCCAAGTCATCATCCAGGAAGCCGATCGCTTGCAAGCGCTGGTCGACAGGCTGCTGGCGCCGCACCGCAAACCGCATGTGGTCAGCGATGTGAGCATCCACGAAGTGTGTGAACGCGTGCGGGCGCTGATACAAGCCGAGTTTCCGCACGGCTTGTCGGTTCAGCGCGACTACGACATCTCCATTCCCGACCTTCGGGGCGACCGCGAGCAGCTCATACAGGCTGTTCTCAACATTGCGCACAATGCAGCGCAAGCTTTGGTGGAGCGCATCACCGCCAACGACGCAGTGATACGTTTGCGCACACGCATTGCGCGCCAAGTCACCTTGGGCAAGCAGCGCTACCGACTGGCACTGGAATTGCATATTGAGGACAACGGCCCGGGTGTTGCCGAGTCAATCCGCGAACGCATCTTCTTTCCCTTGGTCTCGGGACGCGAAGGCGGCACAGGGCTGGGTTTGACCCTGGCACAAACCTTTGTCCAGCAGCATCAGGGAACCATTGAATGCGAAAGCGAACCGGGCAAAACCCTTTTCAAAATCTTGATCCCTTTGCCTTAGTTTTTGCTCGCAGCCACAAGCTCTGCGCGAAGACGTTTCCAAAAGAAAGCCGCGCATGAAACCCATTTGGATCGTTGACGACGACCAGTCCATCCGCTTCGTTTTAGAAAAAGCACTGGCCCGCGAAGACCTGGCTGTGCGCAGCTTCACCAACCCGCGCGACGTGCTGTTGGCACTGGCCGACGGCGCGCCCCAAGTGCTGGTGTCAGACATCCGCATGCCGGGCGGTTCGGGCATCGATTTGCTGATCAAGGTGAAGGAGAAGTTCCCTGCCTTGCCAGTCATCATCATGACCGCCTACTCCGACCTGGACAGCGCCGTCAGCGCCTTCCAAGGTGGCGCTTTCGAGTACCTGCCCAAACCTTTCGACGTGCCCAAAGCGGTTGAGCTGATCCGCCGCGCGTTGGAAGAAAGTTTGCGTGAAGATGTGGCCGATGAACGCGCCGCCGAGGTGCCTGAAATGCTGGGGCAAGCCGCCGCCATGCAAGACGTATTTCGCGCCATAGGACGCTTGAGCCAAAGCATCGTCACGGTGCTGATCACCGGCGAATCGGGCTCGGGCAAAGAGCTGGTGGCCAGCGCGCTGCACAAACACAGCCCTCGCGCCACCGGCCCGTTTGTGGCCATCAACACGGCAGCCATACCCAAAGATTTGTTGGAAAGCGAACTCTTCGGCCATGAGCGTGGTGCATTCACAGGCGCGCAAACCACACGTCGCGGACGCTTCGAGCAAGCCGACGGCGGCACCCTGTTTTTGGACGAAATTGGCGATATGCCGTTTGATTTGCAAACTCGCTTGCTGCGTGTGTTGAGCGACGGCCAGTTCTACCGCGTGGGTGGTCACAGCCCCATGCGCGCCAACGTGCGCGTCATCGCCGCCACGCATCAAAATTTAGAAGACCGCGTCAAGCAAGGCGTGTTTCGCGAAGACCTGTTTCACCGCCTGAACGTCATCCGGCTGCGCCTGCCCGCGCTGCGCGAACGCCGCGAAGACGTGCCTGCGCTGACGCGCTTGTTCCTGCAAAAAAGCGCCAAAGATCTGGGCGTGGAAGCCAAGCGCATCACCGATGCCGCACTCAGCCGTTTGATGAATTTTGAGTTCCCCGGCAACGTGCGTCAGTTGGAAAACATCTGCCACTGGCTGACGGTGATGGCACCTGCCCAGTCGGTCGAGCCGAAAGACCTGCCGCCCGAATTGCAGACCAGCGTGTCGCAGCAGCGCACACCCGCCTTGGTTCAAGACGTTGCCGTTCCTGCAACTTCACAGCGCCCAACAGGTGAGGTGGCTCACGCCAGCGACATCGCAAGCTCTGCTGCTGCGCCAGTGGCTCATCAAGTGAGCGAGTCGCTTGGCACCGCAGCGCCAGGAGCTGCAGCGCTAGACGCCGCGGCAAATTCAGCCAAGCCGACACCGACGGCATCCGACGCGACTGGTGTGCTCGCTTCCGTGCATGCAGCTCTGCCTCTTGCTGTACCTGTAGCGATCTCGACAGACTGGCTCACGCAACTGCAAACAGAAGCCCGCGAACTGCTGCTGGCCGGTGCGCCCGATGTGTGGGACACGCTGACCCGCAAGTTCGAAGCGCAGCTCATTCACAGCGCGCTCGACATCACCAAAGGCCGCCGCATCGAAGCCGCGCAAAAGCTCGGTATCGGCCGCAACACCATCACGCGCAAGATCCAAGAACTGAATTTGGATTGAAGTCTGGGCACCTGCGCGTCCGCGATCAGCGGCGCTGCTTGCCCTCATCCATCAAGCGCTCAAACTCGTCCATCAAGCGGTTCATGCGCGTCATCAAGGCAATGTAGGGCGCGGGCTGGGCCATGTCGATGCCGGCCGTTTTGTACAGCGGGTAAGGGTAGTCAGAACCACCCGCCTTCAGCAGCGTGATGAAGCGGTCGCGGGCAGCGGGACCTTCTTTTTGTATGGCCTCGGTGAACTGCGCTGCGCCGACGATCGACGTGGCGTATTGCCACACGTAGTAGCCGTAGTAAAAATGCGAGATGTAGGCCCATTCCACGCAATAAGCCGGGTCAATTTTCATCACGCCCTGCGCTTCGCCGTAGTAGCGTTTGGCAACACCGCAGTACAGCTCGCTCAAGCGTTTGCCCGACAGCGGTTTGCCCGCTTCCACCTCTTCGTGCATGGCCAATTGAAACTCGGCGAACATGGTTTGGCGGAAGAAGGTGGTGCGTATGCTTTCCATGGCCGCAGCCAAGTAAAACAACTTGTCTTCGCGCGTTTTGGCGTTTGCCACCATGTGGTCAGACAACAGCATTTCGTTGATGATGGACGCCGACTCGGCGATGAAAGTCGAGTAGCGGGCTTTCTCAAACGGCTGCACTTTGTTGGCCAACATCGTGTGCACCGCATGGCCCCATTCGTGCGCAAAGGTTGACATCGATTCGAAGTCGTCGCTGTGATTGAGCAGCACATAAGGATGCACGTCATATGCGCTGCCCAGCACATACGCGCCCGACTGTTTGGCCTTGCGCGGGTGGCTGTCCATCCACGTGGCGGCCAACCCACCTTTCAACAAACCCAGGTACTCGTCCCCCAGCGGTGCCAAGGCCGCGAAGGTGATGGCCTTGGAGGTTTCGATGTTGAAGCTCTCCTTCTGGGTTGGCTTGACCAAAGCCGGATAGTTGTCGTAGTACGCCAGATCGCCTGTCACGCCCAACGCCTTTTTGCGCAGCTTCAAGTAACGATGCAAAGTGGGCAAGCTCGCGTTGGCCTGATCCACCAAAGTGCGGTACACGGCCGGTGGCATGTCTTTGCCAAACAAGGCTGCCTCCAACGAGCCTCCAAAGCGGCGACTGCGTGCCATGTACACATTCATCTGCACTTGACTGGCCAAGTTGGCGCCGAAGCTGCCTTCAAAACTCTTCCAACTGCCAAAGAAGCCATCAAACACTTTTTTGCGGTCGGCGCGCACGGATGAAGTTCGTTGCACTTCAAAAACATCTTGCGTCAGTTGCACAGTTTTGCCGCTGCTCAACGTCACCGTGTTCTTCGGCAATTCGGCTTCTGCGAGTTGTTGATAGATGTTGTTGGGCTGCGCCATCAGCACGCCAGCCGCAGCCAACAAGCCTTCGCTTTCGGGGGACAAAGTGTGCGACAGGGAGCGCAGCGTGTCTTTCAAATAAAAGTCGAAACGCGCCTTCAATTGAGGGTCTGCGGCCACCAGCTCACTCACACGATCTGCCCCAAGTGCTTGAATGGCCGGTGCCACCCAGGCTGTCTTTTCGTCAGCCGTTGCACCCAAAGCTTGCACCTTCTGATGGCGCTCTTGTGCTGGCGCAAAGCGCAGATCTTCATCGCTTTTGAGCTTGGCGTAGGCACCCAGGCGCTTGACGCTGCGCTGCACATCGCTGATGGTCACCAAGGTCTTCAATAAGTCTGCGGCGGTGGTGCGGGTGTTGATGCCCGGCGTGGTTTGCAGCGCCGCCAAGTTGTCGGCCTGTTTGCGCAATTCTGCGTAAGCCAGATCCCAAGCTTCGGGCGTGGCAAACAAGTCTTTCAAGTCCCAGCGATGCACGCTGGCACTTGCGGTGGCGCTTGCTGTGCTGCTTGCTGTGGTGTCAGGCTTGACAGTAGCGGCGTGCGCGTTGACGAACGAAAGCGCAGCAGCGCCCACCACAGTCAGCACATGGCGGCCAAGGGCTTGGGTTAAAAAGTGCATGTCGATTCCTGGCGTGATGCGGCCTCGATGAAAAGGCTGATGCGGCGCAGCGCGCGCCACGATGCTTGAGTTCGGAAGTTATCAGACTGCGCCGTCGGCGCGACGACGAGCTGTGACCGCGACAAACGCACGGCCAGATTTCACGCAAGCCGCATTCAGCGTGTCCGAACCCTTGGGTCAGGGGGAAGCCGACGCCTGATGGCTTGGCATACGATGCCTCGCAGTGGGTGTGTGCCTTTGCGCATGTTCAAAAAATCTCGGGAGCTGGGCATGAAAGTTTTGTTGATCGACGACCATCCGTTGATTCTGTCTGCGCTTCAAACCATCATCCAAGGGCTGGGTGAGCATGTGAACGTGGTCTGCGCCAGCACAGCGCGGCAAGCGCGTGAGCTGCTCACCTCAGACCCTGATTTCGACTTGGTGCTGCTTGACTTGCAGCTCGGCGATGCCAACGGTTTCGACGTGCTGCTTGAGTTTCGCGCCGCCTATCCAGCCTTGCCCGTCGTGGTGGTGTCCGCCAGCGACCGCTCCAGCGATGTGATCCGCTCCATCGATTTGGGAGCCATGGGTTTTGTGCCCAAGCGCGCCTCCAACAGCATCTTGTTTGAAGCCCTTCATTTGGTGATGTCAGGCGGCATTTACGTGCCCCCAATGGCCATGGACTTCGAACGCGCTGACGATGCGCAAAGCGCCGACCGCTCGCGTGAATCGCACAGCGTGGTGCGCGACGCGGCCGTGGCAAACGGTTTTCAAACACCGCTCGATCTGCGTTCACTCGGCCTCACCCCGCGCCAAAACGAAGTGCTGGGCTTGTTGTTGCAAGGCAAGCCGAACAAGCTCATCGCGCGCGACTTGAGCCTGTCGGTAGAGACCGTCAAAGACCACGTGGCTGCGGTGTTGCGCGCGTTGAAAGTCAGCTCACGCACCCAGGCGGTGTTGGCGGTGAGTCAGATGTCGCACTCGCCGGGCGGCGTGGTCGCCTGGAGCAAAGCCGGCTGACTGTGGCCTCTCGCATGGAAGTAACTGCTGATGCCAGTTTGGCGCTGACTGAACCGCAAAACGCCGACCGCCGCTTGGCCAGTTTGGTCGAAGAAGTGCGCGGCGCATTCGACTATTTGCCTGCGTCTTTGGCAGGAAACATCGCCGGTATGGGCGTGATCGCCATGCTGTTTTGGGGCGTGATGTCGGCGCGCGTCATGACGCTGTGGCTCGTCGCGTTTGCCTTGATGTTGCTCACGCGCGTGGTGCTGGGCCAGCGCTTCAAGCGCAGTCAACCCGTCACTCAGCCGCAGTGGAAGTTGTGGCAGCGCGCGTGGAACCTCGGCACTTTGAGTTCTGCCGCCTTGTGGGGTGCCACCGCCTGGGTGTTTTACCCCGGCGGCCAAAGCATTCAACAAATTGGTTTGATCATCACCATCTACACCTTGTCGGTGGCCGTGGTGCCCGTGCTGGCCACACAGCCCACGGTGTTCCTGGCCTTTGGCGCGTTGTGCTTTTTGCCTTTGGCCGCGCGCATCGCCAGCGAAGGCACCACCTACGGCTACGAGCTGGCCGGCATCTTGGTGCTGGTGTTTGCCTTGACCACCGTGCTGGCGCGCAGCTACCGCCAAGCCCTGCGCCGTGCCATCGATTTGAAGCTGCGCGGTGACAGCCTGACGGCGCAGTTGCAGGTCGAAAAATTGGCCGCTGAAGCAGCGCGCGGCGAAGCCGAAGTGGCCAACCGTGCCAAGACCCAATTCTTCACTGCTGCCAGCCACGACTTGCGCCAACCGCTGCACGCCATGGGCCTGTTCGCCGAAGCGCTGCGACAAAAAAATCACGACACAGCAGTTGCACACTTGGTCAACAGCATCAATGAATCGGTCGATGTGCTGGAAGGACTTTTTTCCGAGCTGCTCGACATCTCACGCATCGACAGCGGCGGTGTTGAAGTTCACTCCGCGCACTTCGCGGTGGGCGACATCCTTCGCAAACTGCGCCTGCACTTTGAACCGGTTGCGTTTGAAAAAGGCCTGGCGCTGCGCCTGCGCGGCGGGCAACACATGGCGCATGCCGACCCGTTGTTGGTCGAGCGCATCCTTCGCAACCTGGTCTCCAACGCCATCCGCTATACGGTGGACGGCACCGTTCTAGTGAGCTGCCGCCGCCGTGGCGACAGCGTGCTGTTGCAAGTGTGGGACAGCGGCGTGGGCATCAGCCAGGAACAACAAGCCCGCGTGTTTGAAGAGTTCTACCAAGTGCCTGAAGCCAAAGACAAAGCCAAAGCCCAAAAACTGGCCGCTCACGAACGCAAAGGTTTGGGCCTGGGCTTGGCCATCGTCAAGCGCCTGGCGGACTTGCTGCACGCGCCGTTCACGCTGCAATCGCAACTCGGCCGCGGATCGGTCTTCAGCTTGGTGCTGCCGCTGGGCAAAGCGGCGCGACCCAGCATGCCCAGCTTGGGCATCAAGTCGCCCCTCAACCTCACGCTGCAAAACCGCCTGATCGTGGTGGTCGAAGACGAGCCCGCCGTGCTGGCTGGCTTAGAAGCGGTGCTGAAGAGTTGGGACGCCACCTTGGTCACCTTCGCCAGTGCGACAGCCTGCATGGATTGGCTGCAAAGTGCGGCGGCTGCCGGAGTTCAACCCGACTTGCTCATCGTTGATTTCCGACTTGAAGAAGGCCGCACCGGCGTTGAAGTCATCAGCTCGGTGCGCGCCCGCTACAAACAAAAAATCCCCGCCATCGTCGTCACTGGCAGCACCATGACCGGTCACGAACAAGAAGCCCAAGACCTTGACTTCCACCTGCTCATCAAACCCGTGGTGCCCAACAAACTGCGCGCCATGATTGCGTTCAAGTTGGGCGTCAAGGCAGGTTGAGGGAACGGTTCTTCGCACAGCGACGCCGGTGCTTAAGCAGCGGCGAATTTCGCTAAGCCGCGTGCAGCGCCTTGATGCGCGCAGCGGCTGCCATCGTGTCGCGGTACCCAGCGGCAATGCACTTTTCGCGGTACTCGCGCGACACGCTGGCGTAGTAACCGATGTCGGGTTGCAGCACCAGGTCGGCGGCTTGCGCATCGGGGCGCGTCAATGCGCGCTTGCGAAGGTCGCCGGCGCGCCAGCGTTCTGTGCCAGCAGGCGCGCGGGTTTCATCGGCTGACGCGTCGACCGCAAGCACCCGCGTGGCACCCATGGCGCGAACGAGGCGCACCGGCATGGGCATGCGCAAGTCGGCATCTGCATATCGTTGACCGCGCACGCGCACAGGTGTGAACTGGCCCTCAATGGCGCACGACGCTTGCACCGCCAAACCGGCGTCGCCTTGGCTGAACGCGACCACGCCGCCGTCGCTCATGCGCTGGCTCACACACAACGCCATGAGGGGCAGTTTTTCAAGCTGGGGCGCGACACCTTTGGTTCGAAGTTGGTCGCGCACCAAGTCGGCAATGGCGCTGCCGCTCAGGCGCTCTGCACCTCCAACAGACACGCGTGCCAACGCGGTGGGCGACAAGTCCAAAGCCAGCCGCTCCAGCTCTGAGCCAAGCAAACCACCGGCCCGCAGCACGCCTATCAAAGCGCCTGCCGACGCGCCGACGATGACATCAGGCACCACCCCCAACTCATCCAAAGCCTTGACCACGCCAACATGCACAAAGCCACGCGGCCCGCCGGAGCTGAGCACCCACGCGACGCGCGGCTGGCGTGGTGAGGCGGCCATGCCGGGTGCGTTGGGGCCGGTGTGGTCAGCGTCGGGGTCGAAAGCACAGCCCGCCAGCCACGCGGCCGACAAACCCGCGCTGACCAAAACGCTGCGGCGGTTGAGCAACGGCGAGGTCAAATGCCTCAGCCTTTTTGCGCCGCCGCTTTGACCATGCGGTCAAGCTCTTCGCCGTTCTTGTAGTGCGGCACGCGCAGCACCAAGCGCTTGGCGCGTTGCACAAAACTGTTGCTGCCTTGGGCTTCTTCGGACCAGTATTTATCAGCCATTTTGATGTTGCCCGGCACGTCCAATTTGAACGCGGCCATCGACCCTGCGCCGCCAAAAATATACAGCTTGCCGTCTTGCATCAACCACGTGTCGGCGTCGCCACCCCAAGGAATGCCGTAGACCAAACCGTTGGCGCAGTAGCCACCGTATTGCGGCAGGTACTTGGCCGGGTTGGCATCGAACAGTGCCTTGTTGGCGGCCGACGAAAAGCGGAAGGTCACGTCTTGGTAGACGCTTTTGATTTGCGGTGAACCGGTGGCGTCTTTGCCCGCGGTGAAGTAGCTCACCACGTCCGCGCCCTTCAGCATCAAGCGCGCATCGCCCCCATCAGACACGGCGTTCACGGGCTTCAAAGGCGACGACGGGTTCTGTGCCGTCATGGCCGTGCAACCCCCCAAAAGCAAGGCGACCGAAGCGGCGACCCAGAGTCCGCTGAGGCGACGCGACCAGTTTGATGAGATGGAAAGGAATGGGCTTGTCATGGCAAAACTCCAGAGTGGGGATGCGGATCGGATTCGGGATCAGTATGGGTGTCAGTATCGGTGGCGATTTCACGAGGCTTTGGAGGCAGCGCACCTCGCAAAGTTTCATCGCCTCGGTGTTGTGGTGCGTTGTCAAAATAAGGTGCAGTCCAGCCCAACAATCGGCTGGCTTGCTCGGTGCGCTGGCGCAGATCGGCCCGGTCGCGCCCGCCCAAGTGCACGATGCCGTGGCGATAGCTGCCCAGCCATTTGAAGTCGCGCTGAACCGCATGCGGCGTTTTGGCATAGCTGAACAACAAGGCATCGGGAAATCGGCTGAGCACGGCGGCTTCTTGGGCAGGCGAGGGCATTTGAATGAGCGCTTGCGGATCGAAAGACCGATACACCTGGCTGGCTGCAGCCCCCGCTGTGGGCACGCCGCGCGGCAACGCCGCAGGGTCTCGCCCCAAGGCCAAGGCCAGCGACATCGCGTGCGCATCGCGGCCCTGCACGCGTCGGTACAGGTCAGCAAACTGCGACGCCAAACGCGGGTTGAATTCGATCACGCTGAGGCGGTCGGTTGCCGGATCGTGGAAGAACTCCATGTTGAAAAAACCGTGTGTGTAGCCGATGGCGGTCAAGAACTTTTGCGCCACTTCCAAAGCGCGTTCCTGCACCGTAAGCGCCAATTGACTCGGCACTTCCCAACGCATGAAGGCTTGCGTGCCGGGGTACATCACAGCGTCCACCACGCCCAAGGCCTGCGCCCGCCCGTTGAACACCCAGCCGTCGAGGTTGTACTGCGGCGTTGCCATCGGCAAGGGTGTTTCCAACATCATGCGGTGGGCCGTGCCGGCCTGCGGCATGAGCTGTTTGATGACGCGCTCAAACGGCTCCACCAAGCGGCGTATCAACCACAACTCGCGTCGCCCAAAGCGGGTGTGGGCTTGCAATTCTTCGCGGCTTTTCACCTCGCGCGCCAGCACTGAAAACGCGGCTTTCACCGGCTTCACAAACTGCGGGTAGGTCAGGCCGTGCGGAATGTCGTCGCCATACGCCACGTCAAGCGACATGAAGCCGACGTTGGCCTCAGGAGCCACTTTTTGCAGCACTTCACGCGCATGCAATTTGTGCTGCGCGGCCAACACAGATTCAGGTGTGGCACCTGGCAAACCCAATTCTTGCGCCACCAAGGCTGCCGCTAAAGCACCAAATTGCTCGTGGTGCGACACCACGCCGCGCCAGCCCAACTTGCGTCCGCGTTTGGCCTGTCGGCGCGCAAAGCGCAGCAGGTCAAAGTGAATCAAATGCGCGTTGCTGGGGAAGCTGAACAGGTCGAAACCGGCGTGGTCAAACTGAGCCTGGGCTTGCAGTGCGGCGAAGCCATCAGCGTCCCAGTCGTAGCCAAACAGCAGGCCGATTCGAGGCAAGTCGCTCAATGGGGCACCACGGTTTGGGTGGTCCTGAAGGTTCGCAAAAGCCAGCGCAGCACTTTGCGTGTCACCCAAGGCATCAAAGCCAACGCGCTAAGCGCTGCCATCAGACCGGGCGTGAAAAGTGTTTGCCAACCGATGGCCTGTCCGAGCACCGTCCCCGCGTAAACATAAGCCGCGCTGCCAGCCAACATGCCCAGCAGACTGACCACAAAAAATTGCCGCAGCGGCATGGCCGACAAACCCATCAAAGGGTTGATGAGCGCATACGGAATGACCGGTGCCACGCGCAGCGAAAACAAGTAATACCCACCGTCACGCGCCAGCCCTTTTTCTATCGCCACCAGCCGGTGCCCCCAACGCCGCCGCACGGCATCGCGCCACCAATGGCGAGCCGCCATGAAAGAAATCGTGGCACCCAGCGTTGATGCCAGCACCACCAACAAGGTTCCAGGCAGCCAACCGAGACACAGCCCCGCGGCCAACGACAACACGCTGCAACCGGGCAAGGCCAGTGCGGACAGCAGCGTGAACAGCATGAACAGGCCTGTCGCGAATTTCCACGGATTGGCCGCCTGAAACGCCAGCAATTCAACTTGACGCGTTTGCAACCAAGCAATATTGAAGCGAGGCAGACCGATGTGAGGCCACAGCGTCCACAGCGCCCACACCAGCGCTGCCAAGCCGAGAACTACCCAAGCAATGCGGCGAATGGAGGTATGTGATGGCATGCGTACTGTCTTGGCTGCGAAGTGTCGAAGCAGGGCGCACATTCTTACGGGCCGACAAGAAAAAACTCTGGCCTGAGCCCTGGTTTTCGCAGTGTTACGCGTCGGGTCGTCGATGAACTTTCGGAGACTCCAACTTGCGCCCGCCGCCCGAAGCAGTCCGTTCAGATGTCGGCCTGACCGATCCGCGCGCCAAGTCCGCAGCGGGTCACCGACTTTTCGAAGTGCGCTGTGCAGTTCGGGTGATGTTGAGTGCAGGGCCGGATGTGCGACGAGAAAATTGGTGGAAGCGGTGAGATTCGAACTCACGGTGGAGTTACCCCCACGGCAGTTTTCAAGACTGCAGCCTTAAACCGCTCGGCCACGCTTCCAACATCTTCCAATTGTATCGGGGCAGAACGCTAGGCTCGCCTTCGTCAAAACGGCTTTTGCGCTTGCTCGCAATTCACCTGAATAATTTCACAGCGACCTGCGTCCACGCGCGCCGCGCTGAGCTGGCCGCCCCAAACGCAACCGGTGTCGAGCGCCAACAAATCAGGGCGCTGCACCAAGCCCAAGGTAGACCAATGGCCAAAGGCGATGGGCACGCCGCGTGTGAGCCGGCCGGGCGCGTCAAACCAAGCGGTGTGGCCGGGCGGTGGGCTCGCGCCCGCATCTTTGCTGACAAATTCCATGGTGCCAATGTCATTGACAAAACGGATGCGCGTGAACACGTTCACTGCAAAGCGCAGGCGTGCATCGCCCGTTAACGTTTCGTCCCAGTGAGCCGGTTCGTTGCCGTACATGACCTTCAAAAAGTCAGCCCAGTGGGCGCTGCGCAGCTCTTGCTCAAGCTCGTTGGCCAACTGCAAAGTGGTGGCCAGCGTCCACTGCGGCACCACCCCGGCGTGCACGCACAACCAGCCTTCGGCTTGCACTGCCATGGGCCGATGGCGCAGCCAGTCGATCAAGGCGTCGCGGTCAGACGAATCCAAAACTTGCGTCAGCGTGTCGCCCTTGGACGCTTTGCGAACACCTTGCGCGGCGGCCAACAAATGCAAGTCGTGGTTGCCGAGCAAGCAAGTGACCGATGAACCCAGTCCGCGCAAGCGCTGCAAGGTGGCCAAGCTGCGCGGGCCGCGGTTGACCAAATCGCCGAGCACGGTGAGGTGATCTCGCGAAGGCGAGAACGCCAGTTTTTCCAACAGCGCGTCCAGCGCGTCGCAGCAGCCTTGGACGTCGCCCATCAAGTAATGCATGGCTTGATTCTGCTACGCTGAATGATTGTTCTTTTGATTCACCGCGCATGGACGTTGCCCTGCTGATTGCTCTGATCCTTCTTAATGCGCTGTTCGCGATGTCGGAAATGGCGCTCACCGCCAGCCGCAAAGCGCGCTTGCAGGTGATGGTGGAGGCCGGTGACTCCGGCGCGCAGGCTGCCATGGACCTGCACGAAAACCCCACCAAGTTTTTGTCCACGGTGCAAATTGGCATCACCTCCATCGGCGTGCTGAACGGCATCGTCGGGGACGCTGCGTTCTCGGCCCCGTTCGCAGCTTGGTTGATCAAAACCTTTTCGCTGCACGACCGCGCGGCCGACATCACAGCAACCGCCATGGTGGTGGTCACCATCACTTTTTTGACGATTATTTTTGGTGAGCTGGTGCCCAAACGCGTGGGCCTGATGTTCCCTGAAACGGTGGCGCGGCGCGTGGCGCAGCCGATGAATTGGTTGTCGTTGGCGACGCGCCCTTTTGTGAAGCTGCTTTCGTTTTGCACGAACGGAACGTTGGCCTTGATGGGCATCAAAGGCGGGCCGTCGCGCAGCGTGACAGAAGAAGAAATTGCCGCCAGTTTGGAAGAAGGTTTGGACGCTGGCGTGATCGAAGCGCAAGAGCATCAAATGGTGCGCAATGTGTTTCGCTTGGACGACCGGCAGGTCGGTTCGATGATGATTCCGCGCGCCGAAATTGTCTGGCTGGAAGCCGGTGCCACCGCAGCAGACATTTTGAAAGTCATCAGCGACGAGGAGCATTCGCGCTACCCAGTGTGCCGTGGTGGCTTGAGCGAGGTGGTGGGCTTGGTGTCGGCGCAAAGCCTGTTGCAAGAGTTCATGCAAGGCCGTCCGCTGGACGTGATGGCGCGCTTAGAGCCGCCAGTGTTTGTGCCAGAAACGCTGTCGGGCATGGAGCTGCTCGATCAGTTTCGCGCCTCTGCCGCGCAGTTGGTTTTTGTGGTGGACGAGTACGGCGAAGTGCAAGGCATGATCACCGTGCGCGACGTGCTGGAAGCCATCACCGGCGAGTTCACCACGCCCAGCGACGACGACTCTTGGGCCGTGCGGCGTGAAGACGGCAGTTGGTTGTTTGACGGCCTGATTCCCATGCCCGAATTGAAAGACCGCCTCACCCTCAAAGAGCTGCCCGAAGAAGACCGTGGCCGCTACAACACGCTGGCCGGGATGGTGATGCTGCTGCTTGGCCGCTTGCCACGCACCACCGACACGGTGGAGTGGCAAGGTTGGCGTTTTGAGGTCGTCGACATGGACGGCAAGCGTGTGGACAAGGTGATGGCGTCTGCGCTGCCCGAGCACGGCGGCAAAAACAGCGACCGTGTTTAGATCGACGTTGCTGATTGACGTTTAGATCGACTCTGTTGCCTGAGGAAAATCATGTCTGCATTGGTGTTTGAACGCTTCTTGTCCACGCCTGAGATGCTGGCCGTTTTCAGCGAAGCGTCTGTCGTGCAAACCATGTTGGACGTGGAGGCGGCGTTGGCACGGGCTCAAGCTGCTCAGGGCGTGATTCCTGATGCGGCGGCGCCGGTCATCGTGGGCTGCTGCAAGGTCGAGCTGCTGGACGTGGACGCCATCGTCAACGCCAGCGGCCGCGCTGGCAGTTTGGCCATACCGCTGGTCAAACACCTGACCGCAGCGGTGGCGCGTGTCGATGCCCACGCCGCCGGTTTTGTGCATTGGGGCAGCACCAGCCAAGACGTGATCGACACGGCCATGAGCTTGCTGTCGCGCCGCGCCTTGGCCTTGATCGACCGTGACTTGCGCAGCCTGATTGATTCGCTGTTGGCGCTGGCTGAGCACCACGCCAGCGCGCCCGTGCTGGCCCGCACCTTGATGCAACCGGCGCAGGTGGTGAGCTTGGGCTTCAAGTTGATCGCTTGGATCGCGCCCTTGCAACGCTGCCGCGAACGCCTGCACGAAATTTCCAAAACCGCATTGCAATTGCAATTGGGCGGTGCGGTCGGAAGCTTGGCCGTGATGGGCGACAAAGGCCCTGCTGTGGCGCAACAGATGGCGGTTGATTTGAAGTTGGCCTGGCCGCAAGGCGCGTGGCATACGCAGCGCGATGAAGCCGCCACGCTGGCCTGCCAAGTGGGCGTGTTGTGCGCGGCCTTGGGCAAGGTGGCGAAAGACGTGTCGCTGATGTCGCAAGCTGAAGTGGGTGAGCTGAACGAGCCCACGGGTGTCCCGGATGTTGCTGGCAATGACCGCGGCGGCTCATCGGCCATGCCGCACAAGCGCAATCCGGTCGCCTGCATGGTGGCCCTGGCCGCTTCCCTGCGCGCACCGCAGCGCGTGGCCGCGCTGCTGGCCGCGATGCTGCAAGAACACGAGCGCGGCTTGGGCAATTGGCAGGCTGAATTGGCCGAGACAGCAGGGCTGTATTTGTCGGCCCACGGCGCGGTCAAGGCACTGACCGATGCGGCGGTGGCGGGTTTGCAAGTGCATCCGCAGCGCATGCGGGCCAACATCGACAGCTTGCGCGGATTGGTCTTTGCTGAAGCGGCGGCCCAGGTGTTTGCACGGCACATCGGCAAAGCGCAGGCGCATGCTTTGCTGGAAGTTTTGTCAGCCCAGGTCGCTGCCTGCGGAACCCACCTGCGTGAACTTTGTGTGGCAGCTTCGCAAAGCGACATCAGGCTGCGCGGCCGCCTGAGCCAAGCTGAGATTGAGGCCGACATTGAGGCCGCGTTTGACGCCGACTTGGCCGCGCAGGTGGCGGTGCGCGCAGCGGCTGCGCAGTTGCTCGCGCTGCGCAAAGCCGCTGATTTCCCTCAATAACTGTAAAGAAATCCCTCGCCATGTCACAACAAGACGACTTCGACCGCGGCGTGCTCAACCGCCGTGCTGTGTTGGGCGATGCCTGGGTGGACCTGTCGCTCAGCAAAGCCACTGAATTCAACGCCGAATTCCAAAGCCTCATCACCCGCTTCGCGTGGAATGACATTTGGGGCCGCCCTGGCTTGGACCACACCACACGCCGTTTGTTGGTGCTGGGCATGACCATGGGCATGGCACGTTGGGAAGAATTTGAGCTGCACTGCAAAGCATCGATACGCGGCGGCGTGCCGCTGGACACCATCAAAGAAGTGCTGATGCAAGGTGCCATCTACTGCGGCGTGCCAGCAGCCAACACCGCTTTCAAAATCACCACCGACATCTTGCGGGCCGAAGGTTTGCTGCCGCCTTCGCAGTCGTTGTCGGCCGATGTGCGGGTGAGCTCCCACCACACCTTCAGCGAGCCGCAATTGAAGGTGACGGTGCAGGGCAAAGCGCATCCGCATCCGCATCCGCATCCGCATCCGCATAACGCGCCTGTCGTGCTAAGCCACGCCTTGGGTTTGAACCTGAACATGTGGGACGACCTCGCCGCCGATCTGGCAGCGTCACACGAAGTGCTGCGCTACGACCACCGCGGCCACGGCGGCTCGGCTGTGCCTGCGGGGCCGTATGCCATGGACGATTTGGTGGACGACGCCGCGCGCCTGATCCGCGAATGGGGCAGGGGCCCTGTGGTTTGGGTGGGCTTGTCGATGGGCGGCATGGTGGGCCAAGGTTTGGCCATACGCCACCCAGAATTGATCAGCAAACTGGTGCTGGCCAACACGGCTGCCAAGTACCCAGAAGCATCGTTGGCGGCCTGGGCGCAGCGCATTGCAGCGGTTGAAGCGGGCGGCCTGGACGCCGTCGTCAACACGGTCATGGAACGGTACTTTCACGCCGAGTTTCGGGCCAGTCAACCAGCGGCTGTGGCGCAGGCGCGAGCCACCGTGTTGCGCACGTCGGCGACCGGTTACGTGGCGGCTTGCCATGCGGTGGCGGGCGTTGATTGGTTGGGCCGCTTGAACCTCATCAAGTGCCCCAGCTTGATTTTGGCGGGCGCCTTGGATGTGGGTGCGCCGGTGGCACTGTCTGAAGCCATGGCCAGCCGCATCAAAGGGTCGACTTTGGTGGTGATGCCGCAAGCGTCACATTTGAGCGTGATGGAGCAGCCGGTTGAGTTTTGCCGCGAGCTCCGCAAGTTTCTCAGCGCCCCGTTGCCTTGAAACGGAGGCCGATAAACGCGTACTGAGCCGAGCTGTTCAGTCGTAAATCACACTTGCTTTGCCGTCGTGCGCATTCAGCCGCCACGTTTCCAAAGCCGCATCGCTGGGGAAAAATTGGGCCGCCTCGCCCAAGTCCAATTCACCGCTCGCGTCAGCGCGTTTCAGCATCAAGCGCACGCCCAAGCCTTGCGATATGTCACCCAACTCGGTGCTCACACGTTTGACCGGATGGTCGCGCAGCACTTCGGCCACAGGCGGTGTGTGGCCGTTGACCTCCACGCGCAAAAATTTTCCGAATCGGCAGCGCGCGGTGGGCAAGTCCCACAACGCTGTGACGGTCAAGCGCAAGCCGCCTGAAAAACGGTCGGGCTGCACCTTGCCTTGCACGATGATGAGCTCGTCGTCCTTGAGGCAGTCTTTGTTGGCATTCAACAATTCTTCGCTGGCCACAGCCTCAATGGGCTCGCTCTTGTCGTCAAGTTTGAAGATGGCTACTTTGCCGCGTTGGCCGTTGATGACGCGCAAGTCGCTGACGATGCCGGCCAGCAGTTGCGGTTCGCGGCTGTCCAGCACATCGGCGTTCGCGCGCTTGGCAAACAAGCGCACCTCGGCGGCGTTTTGGTCAAACATGTGGCCCGACACATAAAAACCCAACGCCGCTTTTTCAAACAGCAAGCGCTCGCGAATGGTCCAGGGCGGGGCAGCGGGCCAGTCGGGTTCTTGACTGGAAGAACCATGCTGCCCCGCGCCTGCATCATCGAAGTCAAACAAGCCGCCTTGGTTGGCATGCGCGGCTTGCGATTCGGCGTATTCCATGGCCAAGCCCACGCTGGCCATCAAGGTGGCGCGCTCGACTTTGAACAAGTCGAACGCACCCGCTTTGATCAGCGCTTCTATCGTGCGCTTGTTGATGCGCTGGCGGTCCACGCGGGCGCAAAAATCGAACAGGCTGGTGAAAGCACCGCCCTCCACCCGCGCCGCGACGATGGCCTCAATGGCGCTTTGCCCCGTGCCTTTGATGGCACCCAAACCGTAGCGAACCACGGTCTTGCTGATGGGCTCAAAACGGTGACCGCCCAAGTTCACATTCGGCGGCTCGAAGGTGATGCCCATCATCACCGCGTCGTCGTGAAAAATCTTTTGCTTGTCGGTGTCGTCCAGCGCCACGCTCATGTTGGCGGCGGTGAACTCACTCAAATAATGAACTTTCAACCACGCGGTTTGGTAAGCCAACAAGGCGTAAGCCGCGGCGTGCGATTTGTTGAAACCGTAGCCTGCAAACTTTTCCATCAAGTCGAAAATTTCATTCGCCTTGAGCTCGTCGATGCCCTTTTTTCCGGCGCCTTCGGCAAAGATGGCGCGGTGCGTCATCATTTCTTCGAGCTTCTTTTTGCCCATGGCGCGGCGCAGCAAATCGGCACCACCCAGCGAGTAGCCGCCCAGCAACTGCGCCACCTGCATGACCTGCTCTTGGTAGACCATGATCCCGTAGGTTTCTTGCAGCACCTCGCCCATCAACGGGTGCGGGTACTCGACCGGCTCGCGGCCGTGCTTGCGGGCGCAGAAGCTGGGGATCAAGTCCATCGGGCCGGGGCGGTACAGCGCCACCAGCGCAATCACGTCTTCAAACACGCTGGGCTTGGCGTCACGCAACATGCGCTGCATGCCGGCGCTTTCCAGCTGAAACACCGCCACGGTTTTGCCTTCGCTCATCAGCTGATACGAGGCGCGGTCGTCAAGCGGAATGGCGTCTAAACAAAAGGCGGCCTGATCGGCATGACGCGCTTGGATGAAGTCTTTGGTCAGCTCCAAAATTGTCAGGGTGGCCAGGCCCAAAAAGTCAAACTTCACCAGTCCGATGGACTCGACGTCGTCTTTGTCGAACTGGCTCACCGCGCTGTCGCTGCCAGGCTGCATGTACAGCGGGCAAAAGTCGGTGATCTTGCCGGGCGCAATGAGCACGCCGCCTGCGTGCATGCCGATGTTGCGCGTCACGCCTTCCAAGCGCATGGCCAGTGTCAGCAGCTCGGCCACTTCGACTTCGTTTTGCTCGCGCTCGTTGATTTCAGGCGACTCTTTGCGCGCATAAATCAGGCCACTGTCGGGTTGTTCTGGTGGTTGCGGCACCCGCGCCAAGGTGACGCTCTTGCCCGGCGGCGCAGGCACCAGCTTGGCGATGCTGTCAACATGCCCGTAGCCCATGCCCAGCACGCGGCCCACATCGCGCAGCGCTGCCTTGGCGGCCATGGTGCCGAAGGTGACGATTTGGCTCACCGCATCGCGACCGTATTTTTGCTTCACGTAGTCAATCACGCGGTCGCGATTGGCTTGGCAAAAGTCAATGTCAAAGTCGGGCATCGACACCCGGTCGGGGTTCAAAAACCGCTCGAACAGCAGGTTGTAGCGCAGCGGGTCGAGGCCTGTGATCTTCAGCGAAAACGCCACCAGCGAACCGGCACCCGAGCCGCGCCCCGGGCCCACCGGGCAGCCGTTGCTGACAGCCCAGTTGATGAAGTCGGCCACGATCAAAAAGTAGCCCGGAAACCCCATTTTCAAAATCGTGTTGATCTCAAATTCAAGCCGGTCGACATAGCGCGCGCGTTGCGTCTCACGCTCAGCTTCTTTGGGATAAAGCTGCCCCAAGCGCAGGCCCAAACCTTGGTGGCAGGCGTGGCGGAAATAAGCCTCGGCAGACAACTGCTCGCCGTTGACTTCGGGCGTCGGGAAGTCGGGCAATTGCGGCTTGCCCAAGGTGAGCTTGAGGTTGCAGCGCTTGGCAATTTGCACGCTGTTGGCCAGCGCGCTGGGAATGTCGGCAAACAGCGTTTCCATCTGCGCTTGCGTTTTGAAATACTGCTCAGGGCAAAAGCGCTTGATGCGCTTGGCATTGGTCAGCAATTCGCCTTCGGCCACGCACACGCGCGCTTCGTGCGCTTCGAAATCATCTGGTGCCAAAAACTGAACCGGGTGCGTGGCCACCACCGGCAGGTTCAGCTCGGCGGCCAAAGGAACAGCCGCGCGAACATGGGCTTCGTTGGTCGGCAAACCGGCGCGTTGCAGTTCGATGTAGAAGCGATTCGGAAACAGGGCACTCAGGCGCGCTGCGGCGTCGCGCGCACGCTCTGGGTCGCGCGCCATCAAGGCCTGGCCCACGCAACCCAATTCGGCGCCAGACAAAGCAATCAAGCCCTCGCCCAGCGTGTCCAGCCATTGCCACTTCAGCCAAGCCTGCGCTTTGTGTGAATTGACCAACCAGCCGCGCGACAGCAGCTCGCACAAGTTCAAGTAGCCCACGTTGTTTTGCACC